>JALERP010000126.1 GCA_022764085.1 Prevotella sp. | reverse complement strand
TGATTTCATCTGCCCGAAGGCTCTGTGTTCTCCGTCGCTTGCGACCTACTCTATATAAACAAAAATCTCTTTTCCTCTTTATCTCTGTGGTTTAAATAAAACCCTTATACATTGGGAATTATCACTTCAGAAAGTTGAGTTTTTTTATTTTCATAATTATTGTGTATATTATTAGATAATCTTCCACCAAAAGATGTTCTCTGAGGAGAACAGTATTACGGATCTTCCGCACTATTTTGCTGCAAAAATACAACTTTTATATGAAATCAGCAAATAAATCCACGGAAATTTTGCAGATTAAGATTTATTTGTTACTTTTGCAGGGGAATTATCAAATTAAGTATCAACAAATATTGTCCCTATGTAAATTAGGTATTATAAATATCTCAACTTTCTGAAGTGATAATTCCTAATGTATAAGGGCTTTATTTAAACCACAGAGATTAAGAGAGGAAGAGATTTGTGGTGTTTATAGAGGTGGTCGCAAGCGACGGAGGACACAGAGCCCTTGCGGCAGAGGAAGCCCCCAGCCCCCTTAATCCCCCGAGGGGACTTGCATTGCGGCAGATAACTCTGTGTCCTCTGTAAAAGCAGCTTTAGCTGCTCTCTGTATCTTCCGCACCCGAAAAAATCTCAGTGTCTCTGTGTCTCTGTGTTCAAAAAAACACCTTGCGGATGGAAATCTTTGTGGACTTTGTAAAGTAGCTTTAGCTGCTCTTTGTATCTTCCGCTAACGAAAAACATCGTGTCTTTGTATCTTTGTGTTAAAATAAAAAACTCTGTGACTCAGTAACTCTGTGTTTATAATATAAGTCAGATGTAGTGGGGAAAACATGGGGGATGACTGTTGGTTATCTGTGGATAACAACAATAAGTCGCAATAAATCGCAAGTTCATGCCGAGACGGGATGATTCGTGAAATGAGGAATATGAAAAGCAATACCTTTGCATCGTGATAGGTTCGACGGAGCCAATGCTAAAGATTGGCGAAGCTATAAAAGGTACTACAAATATTTGCTGAAAAGTTTGGTCGTTTTCGCTTTTTTTGTTACCTTTGTACCCGAAATATAAAACAACTTAATATTTTAAACGGAAATGATTGGAAAAATAGGTGAAAAATCAATTGGGAAGATGATGCTGCCTGCATTGCTTCTTTTAGGGGGAAGTGTTGTCGTCAGTTGTACTGACAACAATTATGACCTGAGTGATATTGACATGACAGTCGGTATCGGAAACGGTGAACTAAGTATTCCTACAAGCTCCACTACCACAATAAAGCTCAGCGAAGTGCTTGAGCTGGAGGAAAACGGGGACGTGAAGGAAGATGCTGACGGCACGTATAGATTCTTCAAGAAAGGAGATGCCGTAAGTCCTACGACATCTGTAATAAATACGGTTACAGTGAAAAAAGCCAGTGCGGAATCGTTTGACTTCGTGCTCGACCTGTCGCAGAAGGCTTACGGGGCTGCAAGGAGTGCCAACAGGGCTGCGCTGCATTTCAGTGGCGAGATGACCGTGGGCTCATTTGTGTATAATGGTGCATTGCCCTCGGAGGTGGTGGAGCTTAATAGGGCTGACATAAGCTCGGAGATGGCCATGGATATATCGTTTGACGACAATATCAGCAAACTGCTTGACAAGATTACCGAGGTGACCATCGAATTGCCTTCGTATATGGACTTCGTGGTAAAGGAGTCTTCAGCCAAATATACTAAGGTGGACAACAGAATTGTATTGGCAGACCTGAGCACATCGGGCAGGCAGAGTGTAGTGGTATCGATAAAGAGCCTTGACTTTGGTAAGGCAGCTGACGCGACTGGCAGTCTGACTGTGCGGAATGGCAAGGTGGATATGCAGGGAAATGTTACCATGGGAATAATGATTAATGAGGAGGTAAACTTGGCAAGCGGAGTTGACCCGACTAAGTGCAAGGTGGCGTGTGGCATCAGCTTTATGAACGACATTCTGCTGACTACCGTCACAGGACGATTCTCGCCTACCATCACGCTAGACAATCTCGGGCATACATCAATCACCGGCTTGCCCGACTTCCTGAGTGAAGACGGAGTGAAGGTTGATATAGAGAACCCGCAGATTGTCATGAACCTTACTTCGGACATTGCCGTGGCGGGAGTATTGGCGGGAGTAATCAACTACAAGCGTGACGGGGCTAATGGCTCTGTGAAGATTAACGAGAACATCAATGTGAAACCGGCAGCCGATGGTGGCGTCTCTACCACGAGGGTGTGTATATGCAGGAAGAAGAGCATGGTGCAGAATCCCGATGAGTTTGACCAGATTATCGAGCAGGATGACCTAAAGGAAATTCTCTATCCTACCGTTGCCACCGACATCAGCTTCAATGCAACGGCATGGGCTGACGACAGCAAGACATCGAAGTTTGAACTTGGAAGGGTTTATACCATTCAGCCTGAGTATGAGTTTATGGCGCCACTGGCTTTCGGCGAGGATGCCAATATCGTATATACCGACAATCTCGACGGATGGAATGGTGACATTGACGATTTCGACCTGAAGGAGGGTGGATATGTGGAACTCACGGCAAATGTGGAGAACCGCGTGCCTGTGTATCTGAATGTGGATGCAGTGCCCGTGGGTGTTAATGGCGAGGACCTCAGCGGCGAGGTTAGCGTGGAGGTGATAGGCGAGGTTGCCGCTTCGGCTGACGGACTGGAGGCAGCGGTTTCGCCCGTGAAGGTGAAACTGACCCCGAAGAAGGGTGCCCTGAAGAAGCTCGATGGTCTGAAGCTTATTGTAAGCGGTTCGGCAAAGAGTACATCCGGAGGCGCCACCGTGACAGGCATTCCGCTTAATGCCAAAACCCACACCCTTGTGGCCAAGGATATCAACGTGAAAGTGGTGGGCACCGTAGTGGCTGACCTCAACTAATATATATAAATGTAAAAAAGAAAAAGAACATTATGAAATCTACATATAGGTATATATTTGCCGCAATGATTACTGTGGGATGTGTTGCGGCCAAGGCACAGAATCTCAATTCGGCTTACTTTGTTGACGACTTCAAGTTCCGCCACTCCCTAAATCCCGCTTTTGGCAATGAGCAGTCTTACTTTTCCATCCCCGCCCTCGGCAATGTGAACGTGAGCACCCAGGGAAACTTTGGAGTAAAGGATGTCATTATGGACAATCCATTGTATGGGCAGCCAGGGCAGAAACAGCTCACAACATTCCTCAATCCTAACATATCCGTGGGTGATGCCTTGGGCGGATTTTCTACGGGAAACAACAAACTTGTCGAGGACTTGAAATTGTCTATACTCTCGTTCGGATTCAAGGGATTCGGAGGATATAACACGTTTGAAATCAACCTGCGCCAGACTCTCGGCGTGTCATTGCCATACGAGTTTATGGAGTTTGCCAAGAATGTGGGCAACAACGAGTATAACATCGGCGACATCAATATAGGGGCACAGGCTTTCGCCGAGGTGGCTCTTGGCCACTCAAGGCAGATTAACGACAAACTGCGCGTGGGTGCAAAGCTGAAGTTCCTCGTGGGAGCAGGGCGTGCCGACGTGAAAATACAGAACCTCACTGCCAACCTCTCGGCTCCTGACAGGTGGACTCTTACGGGCAACGGACAGGCTAATGTCTCTATGAAGGGATTTGAATTCAAGAGTGAGACAAAGGAATATAATGACGCATCGAGACCGTCGTACCGGCAGGTGAACGATGTGGATGTGGATGGCGCCGGAATAGGAGGATTCGGTATGGCAGTTGACCTCGGTGGCGTGTATAAGTATAATGATGACTGGACATTCAGTGTGGCTTTGGTTGACTTGGGATTCATCAACTGGAAGAACAATGTGCAGGCTGTCAACAACGGCGAGCCCTTTGAGTTCGGGGGATTCAATGACATGTCTGTATCGCACGACAACAACGGTGAGACCATTGACGACAAGTTTGACGACCTTGGCGACCAGTTCACCGACTTTGCCCACCTCAAGGACGAAGGCGACCAGGGAGGCCGCACCACAGGCATCGGTGCAACCATCAACCTTGGTGCCGAATACACCTTGCCCGTATATAAGAGGGTGAAGTTCGGAATCCTGAGCAGCACCAGGCTGCAGGGCAAGTATTCGTGGACTGAAGGCAGGGTTAGCGCCAATTATTCTCCACTGAAATGGCTTAACGGAGGAGTAAACTTTGCAGTCAGTAGTTTTGCAAATTCGATGGGATGGGTGCTCAACATACATCCAAAGGGTCTCAACCTCTTCGTGGGTATGGACCGCCTGCTGGGAAAAGTGAGCAAGCAGGGTATTCCGCTCAACTCCAACACCAGTGTCTCCGTTGGTATGAACATAACGTGGTAGGCAATGCAATTACCAAAGTTTATATTGACTCTTGACGGGCATCTGAGGATAGGCATGTGTTATCTTCACTCCGAACTGTTGCAGCCTGGCGACAGTTGCATTGGTGGAGGATTCTACGACATCGACTATCTCTCAGATGTCCTTATCCTCAATCGCAAGTCGCATGATTACGGTGAGCCAAGGTGGCATCTCATCGACAAACTATACGTTCCCAAGGACTATGCCGGTTTCCGCATAAAGTACGTATATGCCGACGGCTATAACGAGGATTTTAACGTAAGCGACCTGCTCGACATCGAGTATTATTGACTGAAGTCCAACAGGTTGCCGGATTGTCGCACTTCTTCCGCACCCGTTGCCACAGTTATCCTTGAAAGATTATTTAGCAGTCATTCAAGTTATATTAACTGAAAATGCTTGCTGCATTATTGCAAAATCGCTAACTTTGCAGCTGGATTCAGAATAACAAGCATAATGAAAAGTAGATTGACTGTAATATTGTATTGCTGCATCCTTTCGGGTGTGGTATTCCTGGTGTTTTATCTGTCGTGCGTGCCCGAATTGATGACAACATCACGCGATTCACATATCGGTGGCAGGGAGGCTATACTTGGCATACCATACGACGCAAAGGATGTGCCAGCTGGTAATTACAGCGGAATAGTGAGACTGGGTGGCAACAGGTATGCTCTTGTGTCGGATAAAGCTGAACAAGGTGGTTATTTCATCTTTAATATTGATATTGACGACAAGGGCAATGTCACTTCGGTGATGAACCGGGGATTCCGACAACTCGAACCTAAGAATATTGACGAAGAGGCAATAGCATACGACAAGGAAAACCATAACATATATATAGGTAAGGAGAAAACGTCGGAAATCGTAAGGTATAATATACTCGATGGCAGGAAAAACTGCTCTACCGTTGTGGATGACTACAGAGACTATGGATATTCAAACCGCACGATAGAGAGCCTTACATACGACAAACGGCGCTTGAGCGTGTTTACCATCAACGAAGGACCTTTGAGGGGTGATAACGGTCTGATGTTGAGACTGATGGAATACACCCCAAATCTGAATTTGAAGAGACAATACACATATATCCTGGATATGCCGCTTGATGATTCACCGACGAATGAGGATGGGCATGCCTTTGGTGTGGCAGAGCTGTTGAGCCTTGGCGACGGTACATTGCTCGTGCTCGAGCGCGAGTTCAAGGTGGAAGGACTGAAGATAGGCAGTTGGGTGATGAACAAAATCTTTCGCATCACACCCGGCAAGCCAGAAAAGACCTTCGTAACGGGATGGAGAACCGTGTTGGGAGCATCCGACTCCGGCCTTGCCAATTACGAGGGAATGTGTCTTGGTCCCACGCTTCCCGACGGGCGCCAAGTGATAATCCTATGCGCCGACAGTCAGAACCGCCACATGGGAGTGCTGCGCGACTGGTTCAGGACAGTGATATTGTAATTAGCTAAATCAGGCAGTTTTTCAGCCAATATCAATAAGAAATATAAAAATCGGCTGAGATAATACCCTATAACTCAGCCATTTTATATCATTTTAGCAAAATTTGGCTGAGTTTGAGATGGTTTTCGGCATTTTTTTAGTATCTTTGCACCCAAATTATAATTATTGTATTATGGCAAAGATAATTGGAAGGAAAGAAGAACTGCAAGAACTTCAAAGACTATATGAAAGCGACAGGCCAGAGTTTGTAGCTGTTTATGGCAGAAGACGTGTGGGCAAGACATTTCTTGTCAGGGAGATGTTCAGAGACAGCATGACATTCTATCATACAGGTCTATCCGTATATGACGATGGAAGCAAGGTGAGCACTGAAGAACAATTGCGCCATTTCTATCATTCACTTCAGATGCACGACAGCGATGCCGACCATGCACCGAAGTCGTGGATTGAGGCAATGTATATGCTTGAGGAACTGCTGATAAAACTCGACAACGGTAGCCGGCAGGTGGTATTCATAGACGAACTGCCATGGCTCGACACGCCAAGGTCGCATTTCATCACTGCATTAGAGGCCTTTTGGAACGGATGGGGAGCAGGACGCGACAACCTCATGCTCATAGTATGCGGTTCGGCGGCATCGTGGATGATAAAAAATCTCATCAACAATACAGGGGGGCTATACAACCGACTGACTTGTGAAATTAAGCTGTCACCTTTTAACTTATGTGAGACTGAGGAATATCTAAGGTCGAGGCAAATCACGGCAAGCCGATACGAAATAGCAATGGCATATATGGCTTTTGGCGGAATACCGTATTATCTTAGCTATTTCCAAAAAGGCTTGAGCATGGCACAGAATATCGACTTGTTATTCTTTGACCGCAAAGCAAAACTACGGATGGAATTCAAGCGGCTGTTCACCTCTTTGTATAAATATCCCGAAAAATATGAGAGAGTAATCAATGTCCTCTCGACAAGACATTATGGATATACAAGGGAAGAATTGGCTAAGATATTGAATACACCTCTCGGAGGCAGTTTCTCAGAGATTCTAAACGCATTGGCTGCCAGCGACTTCATCATGGCATACAAACCTATTGACGCAAAAAAAGGAGAGACACTATTCAAACTTGTAGATCCGTTCTGTCGTTTCTATATGTATTTTGCCGACAAGGCTCTCGAGGGTGACTCGCAATACTGGCTACATAATGTAAACTCCCCCAATGTTGCCAGTTGGAGCGGAATTGCTTTTGAGGAACTGTGCATAATGCATACAGAACAAATTAAGCGCAAGTTGGGCATTGCTGCCGTCAGGACTTCAGAGTCGCCATATACTCTCCGGGGCGATGAACATCACGACGGAATTCAGTGCGACTTGGTAATAGAGCGAGGCGATAGGGTGGTAAACCTTTGTGAAATGAAATTTTCACAAGGCAAATATGAAATAACCAAGTCATACGACATGACATTGCGCCATCGAATCAACGCGATTATGTCACGGCTTAAAAGCACACAAAGTCTTCAACTTACTTTCATTACCACGTTTGGTGTCAAGCACAATATGTACTCAGGTATAGTGCAATCTGAAGTAACCCTCGACGACTTGTTTGTGTGAATATTGACATACATCCCCCCTATATGCAGTAAGGGCTTTCATCATCTGAAAAGATTATTAACCTTGACGCCACAAGATTATTATTCTTAGTGGCGCAAGGTTAATAATCTTATCGTGAGCGAAGTTATGTTAATCTGAAATACTGAATTTCTTAGAGAACTTTTTGTTCTTATTCCTTAGAGAGATTATATATGTGCCAGAGTTTACACCATTTATGGTAAATATGTTTGTATCTATAGCCCCTTGTTGAATGCTTTTACCATCTATAGAATATAATTCCCAATTTGTAAAATTGTCAATAGAACTTATATTGACTTGAATAGTATTGTTGTTTTGAACAATGTTAATACAATCTTCGCTTTGTACAGATAATATGTTGTCAACAGAATTGCTGACAAAGACTGGTCTAATAGATAATTTATTGTCTGTCGTTTTTCTGTCTCCCCAACAGAGTATCCATTCCTGGTAGTAGTCATCATAATAAAATTCCATAAAGTCGTTGTAATTGCTATAACTTGATGGTGTTTTTGTCCAATATGAAGCAGATCCTATGTTGTTTATTCTCCATTCTCCTTCATAAGAATCGTACCAATAGCTTGCAGCCAATGGCAGAAATATCTTGTTGCCATTAGTTCCTGTGAATTCAACCCCCTGTACATTATTACGGGTTGACACACTATATGAACAGTATGTTTCTAATTCTTTGAATTGTTCTAATGTTGGAACGTCGTAGTTGGAGCCAAGTGCATCAATTACATCCTTGGAAGAGAAATCTCCGAGATGGTATTCCCCGAAGGCAGTAGGCTGTTCTGCCCCAAGATTGCAACATTACCATAACGTTCCACTGGGAAGTCCTAAGTCTATGACATGTGGGTGTTTATCATTTGCACATTGTGAATATACATTTATCACGCATAACTGTATCAATAATAACTCAACTTTCTGAAGTGATAATTCCCAATGTATAATGGGTTTATTTAAACCACAGAGATAAAGAGGAAAAGAGATTTTTATTTATATAGAGTAGGTCGCAAGCGACGGAGAACACAGAGCCTTCGGGCAGATGAAATCATGCGCAGCCCTCTATGATCTCTAAATGCCTTGGCATTCAGTCTCTTTCCTAATATAAATACTCTTAATCTCTTAAACTCTGTG
>JALERP010000101.1 GCA_022764085.1 Prevotella sp. | reverse complement strand
CTTCAGTTCCTTAACCGGACGGGGCAATGATGACTTTACGTCACGGATATACAGCTGCACTGTCTCCGCACCCTTGCGGGTTCCCGTGTTCTTGACCGAAATGTGAAGAGTGAAGAGAGACGAGCCGTCCGCCGTCTTCTCCATCCTTGGTTTCCCTACATACTCAAAGGTTGTATAGCTCAAGCCGTGTCCGAATGGAAAAAGAGGTGTCAGCTTATGCTGGTCAGCCCAGCGATAGCCTACGAAGATGTCTTCCTTATACTCCTCATCAATCATTTTTCCGTCGCTACGCCATGTTCCAGGATATGCTCCAAGAGCATGCGCACCATAATGATCGAGGCTCTGCATCCATGAGAACGGCAGCTTGCCTGAGGGATTGGCATCTCCCACAAGGACAGAGGCGAGGGCATTGCCAGCCTCCGAACCGATAAACCATCCCTGAACAACAGCCGGTACCTTCTTGATCCAAGGCATGGCCACTGCATTACCCGAGATATTCACAAACACTAAGCGACTGTTCACTTGAGCCAATGCCTCAACCAACCTATTCTGTGCGTATGGCAAGGCATAGTCCTTGCGGTCATGTCCCTCACAATCCTGATAGTCGCTTTTGTTAAGGCCACCAAAGACAATAACATAGTCGGCACTCTTTGCCTTCTCCACAGCTTCCGCAATCAATTCGTCCTCGCTTCTGGATTCCGACAGGTCCTGACCTGTTGTCACTCCATTATATGCTCCAGTGACGTCGCCCACATAACCACGGGCGTAATCCACCTCGGCAATACCACTCAGGCGTGCTTTCAGTCCATCGAGAGGCGACACCTCACGTTGCACCTTCAGAGAAGAAGAACCGCCACCCACTGTCATCATCTTCACGGCATTCTCGCCAACTACGAGGATATTCTTTACCTTATTCATATTAATAGGCAAGACAGTACCCCCTTCATTCTTGAGCAGAACGATACCTTCCTCTGCTATTTTCCTTGCGGCTTCGTAATGGCTTTCCGAGCAAAGGAATCCGTGAGGACGCTGACGATTCATAGTAGTGCGATAGAACAGACGCAACACACGTCTTACCTTTTCGTCAAGTTCCTTCGTAGTATATTTTCCTTCCTTTATGAGCCGCTTGTATGCTTCGGCAAGATAATAATTGTCGTAAGCATTCGTCGCTCCCATGGTAAGACCGTCCGTCCATGTTCCAAACTCAAGGTCAAGTCCATTCTTCACAGCCTCATCGGTGTCGTGCGTTCCGCCCCAATCGCTCACCACCACTCCATCAAACTGCCAATCCTGCTTCAATATCTTGTTGATTAGTATGGCATTGTGGCAGTTATGCTGGTTCTTATACAGATTGTATGCACCCATGATTCCCCACGCCTTTCCTTCTGTTATGGCCGCTTTGAAAGCAGGAAGATAGATCTCATGGAGGGCACGGTCGCTGACAATGACATTCACCTGATGGCGATATTCCTCGTCATTATTCAAGGCATAATGCTTTACACATGCAGCAACCCCCTTTGATTGCATACCCTGTATATATGGCACCACCATTCGTGAGGCGAGATAAGGGTCTTCACCCATATATTCAAAGTTGCGCCCGTTGAGCGGAGTCCTATAGATATTCACACCAGGACCGAGAATCATGTCCTTGCCACGATATAGGGCTTCCTCGCCAAGACTTTCTCCATATATCAGTGAGAGTTGAGGATTCCATGTAGCAGCAAGGCAAGTGAGTGCAGGGAAAGCCACACACGAGTCGTTTGTCTGACCAGCTTGTTCCCACTCGTCCCACAACACATCAGGACGCACACCATGAGGCCCGTCGTCTGTCCAAAAATCAGGAAATCCCAAACGAGGGACACCGGCAGAAGAAAACTTGCTTTGGGCATGTATAACCCTGATTTTCTCGTCAAGTGTCATTCGTTTTAGCGCATCCTCCACCCTCACCTCGATATCCTTCGTTTCATCGAGATAAACAGGTTGGCTTTGCGCTTTTACCAACTGAGCGCAAAAAAGAGTGATTACAAGAGATATATAAATCTTGTTTTTTATCATATTTACTACTTATTCTTAGTTATTTCTTCTGAAACACTCTCACATATTCAACTTCCATAGTACAAGGCAGAGCACCCTCGTCAACACCATTCATTCCGCCCCATGAACCACCCCATGCAAGGTTGAGTATCACATAAAATGGTTCGTTGTAAGGCCAATTGCGCTTGCCGCTTCCGTCATTCTCGTAGTAGAGCAGTTTTTCGCCATCCACGTACGTCTGAATATACTGTGATGTCCATTCAATGGCATATATATGAAAATCCTCCTCCGCTCCGGCAAGATAGCGTTCCTTGGTCACCTGAGTATTGTTGGCATGGTAATGTCCAAGAGCATGAAGACTCGAAGATACATAATTAGGATTGGTACCCACCTCTTCCATAATGTCTATCTCACCGTCATCAGGCCATGCCGTAAATTTCACTGGCATCATCCAGAAAGCAGGCCATGTACCCTTGCCCTTCGGCAACTTTATTTTTGCCTCAATATATCCATAAGTCCAACCCGTTCGCACATTACCATAAAGACGTGCGGAATAGATCTTTCCATCCTCCTTGAAGCACTTTATGCGCAATTTGCCATCTTTCAAATCAGCCACACGTGTTCCGGCGGGTGTCTTTTCCTTTACATAAGTCTGCAACTCGTTGTTCACCCATCCTGGATTAGCCTCCTGATATGTCCACAGGTCGCCATCGGGATAAGACCCAGAGGCGAACTCGTCGTTCCACACCAACTTATATCCATCAAGAGGACAGGTGATAGCCGACGGATCTGGGATTCCATCACCACCAGCCTGCGTCACCTTTATATATTCACGCGCAGCACCAGCCATAATAGTCACCATACCCTCACGACTGTCATAATTGCCATTCTTCTGCACTTTGACCGTCAATGTGGCATTCTGCTGAGTTGAACTCTCCGGGCTTACAGTTATCCATGAGTCACTTGTTGTTGCAGCCCACTCGTGATTAGTGGTAAGTGTGACGTTCTGCTCACTTGCCTCACCTGTGAACTCCAAAGACGACTTGCTTAGGTTAATGACAGCCTGGCTCATGCCAGGACTGTCATTTTCGTTGTCACCTCCCCCACAAGCCGTGAGGCAAGAAAATATAAGCAGGATTGAAATTATAGAATACTTTCTTGTCATAAAGGTTATTCTTTAATAAGAATGATATCACTAATCTTTACATGCGTTCCACCAGGAGTACCGCCAAAGTCGAAGAAGAGTGAGAGCGATGCTGCATCACCCACAGGCAACTTCACACCAGTCACCTTATATGTGAAAGGTTTGTCGGCTATTATTTCATGTCGGTCGGCTACAAAGAAGTTATTGTCGTCGGCACCATCGGTCAGTTTGATTGTCACTCCGGGCATATCATTGTCACCTTCAACAGTGCAACTGAAGGTATAGCTGTCAGCCATTGAGGCACTAAGACTGGTTTTTATCGGGAACTGACCCTGCCACTGCTGTGTACCGATCTCTGCTGGTATGTCAAGCTCCCATACATTACCTTCGTGACTCCATTTAGGATTGTCAATCTGACCCCAACCGTCGTTTGCAAACCACGGGGCCACTTCAACAAATGACTCACCACTGTCAACCGCCTTCCACATGTTGCGCTCATCCTCATAAGATAGAGCCTCCTCAAAGTATATCTTGCTCACCTTGACAACTGTGCCTGCAGGAGTACCGCCAAAATCGAGGAAGAGCGACAATGTTGCGGCATCCTTCTCTGCCAACACCACATTCTCAGCCTTGTAGATATATGCCTTGTCAGCGGTGATATCATGACGATCAGCAAAGAAGAAATTATTGTCCTCACCCGTTCCGGTCAGTTTGATGGTCATACCAGGGATATCATTGTCAGCCTCTACAACACAATAGAAATTGTAACGCTTGTTTATCGAAGCTGAAAGAGTAGTGTGAATTGGGAACTGACCCTGCCACTGTGATGAACCGATGCCTTCTGGCATAGTAATCTGCCATGTATCGCCTTCATGCTTCCACTCCGGGTCAGCAATCTGTGCCCAGTCATTATTTGCAAACCATGGTGTTACATTAACAAATGACTCACCACTGTCAACCGACTTCCACAGGTTGGAAGCAGCATCATAATTCCAGTCCATTGTTGCTCCGGATCCTTCGCCCGGCTCTGGCAAACCAGTATCCTCACGACTTGTGAAGACGAGACGCCATGATATTGAACCTTCATCACATACAAGAACCATACGGGTATTAGTGAGAGCCTCAATGCGATAATAAGGATTATTGTATGTAGCATCATTGGGGATATAGGGCAGAAGTGTCTGCGGAGCAAACTGGATATAGAGGCATGCTTCGTCATTGAATGTTCCGGGGACGAGTGTGTATGATGATGACTGTGGAGCCACTGTCGCCATAAAATCGTTACCGTCATTGGTATTGAATTCCGCAAACACCGAGCTACCGGTGTTTACATACACTGTGCCGCCCTCACCTGGATTATAGCTATATGTGCCGCTTGTTGCGGGGTCACTATCAGAATGAGCAAAAGAGATGCGGTCGTCATACACGCCCCAGTCGGCCTGGTCATTCACTGCAGCCTTCCACCATTCCGAGCCGTCGGTGCCCGAAGGACCGCAACCCATGTGTCCAACCTCAGTATAGTCGATACGCCATTCCTTGTTGCACAACTTACTGAAATAAGGAGTGAAATCAACCTTTGTCTCGTTGAATGTAAACGAGCCCTTGGCAGATGCCTGAGATATACCGTTGCGGTTTATCACCTTCACCTCCAACTCATGTGTACCCTGTTCCATACTGCTATAGCTACCCGTGGCAAGGAAAGAATAGATCTTGCCGTCGAGATACCATACAGGGTAACAACCCTTGAAATCGCCACTTACCGTAAATACTGCGGTATTGGTCTCTTGGTCGGTGGTCACGCTCACTTGTCTTCCATCCACAGTGGGCAGTCCGTTCTGGTCGGCACCTGTAAACTCTTCTGGCGAACAAGCTGTGATAGCAAGTACGCAAGCAAGTGCACTACCTATATATTTAAAAATCTTGTTCATAATAAATGCATTTAAATAAGGATTAATAATTGTTCTGCTTCAAAGTCGGGTCGGCATCAAGCTCCGACTGTGCCAATGGAATATGCTTTTTGCTCTCTGTCCAGGAGTTGGTACGATAACCATACTTGTCGGGCACGAGGGTTGTGGCGGCATAGCCAGTGCGCACGAGGTCGAAATAGCGTTTACCCTCGCCGCAGAATTCCAGATGGCGCTCATTGAGAATATTGTCGATGTTGCACTCTGTATATCCCTTCAGTCCGGCACGTGTGCGCACCTGGTTGAGATAGTTCAAACCATCGGCAGAGTTGCCACCGGTGAGCACAATCAGTTCGGCTGCGTTGAGAAGAGTCTCGGCATAACGATATATGCGCTTGTTATTGTTATAGTTGAGGTTCTTTGATGTAGGGCAGTCCTTGTTGTTGTCTGAATATGGACGATATTTCTTCAACCACAGGTGGGTGTCCTGATAACGCTCGGTATAACTATATTCACGAACGTCCCACACCGTTGCGTCGCGGCGCACGTCACCTTCGGGGAACATCTCCATCGTCTCCACTCGCATTGGCAGGAAGCCCCATCCGTCCTCACCGGCATTCCATCCGTCACCACCGGGCCAAGTGTTAGGAGAAATCAAAGTGGGCAACACGCTACCGCCTGCAAACATTGATGTGCCCCAGTCACGCTGTGCTGCATTGTCATCATAGTTAACCTCGAAGATTGACTCCTTGCACCATTCGCCTGACTCCTCCCATAATGCTGCGAAATCAGGATTGAGCTCATAATCCGAAGAGTTAATAATCTCCTTCATGAAACTGAGAGCCTGGGCATAGCGCTGTGTGTCCTTCTGATACATCACCATCTCGGCATAGAGCATATATGCCATAGCCTGAGACACACGTCCTGCATCCTTTGCCGGCCATCTCATTGGCAGCACGTTGGAAGCGATGATATCCTCGAGCTCGGGCAACAGCTGGTTGTATATCTCGTCGGCTGTCAACTGAGGCGCTGTGTATGGCAACTCAAGATTCTCGAGATAGAAAGGCACGTTGCCATAATAGTGCCACAAAATATTATAATAATACACGCGTAGCACGCGGGCCTGAGCCTCACATTTTTTACGGTATTCTTCTGTTGCGCCACCCCAAGAGCAATACTTGATGACATCATTGCAACGCTTGATGCCTGAA
>JALERP010000078.1 GCA_022764085.1 Prevotella sp. | reverse complement strand
AGTTTCGCATTTGCTCAACTTTTTGGGAGTTAAGGAGTTAAGGAGTTATCGCTCCCTTTGGTCGCTAGGAGTTAAGCCATTTGTTTAGAGCCTTGGATATAAACGCAAATACATTTGGCTTAACTCCTTAACTCCTTAACTCCTTAACTACCAATAAATTTCCCACTTCCGAAAGTTGAGTTATTAATCTGTTTCCCAAAATCAAGACATGGAAACAGGCGGCGACCGAAGCCCGCGACACCCGAATAACTTTATTGACTGATAATGTGAAAGATAAAAATATCCATTGCCCTTAACAGTCATCGGTGTGAACAACGGAACTATCGATGACACAAACAAATGGGCTATGGATGTGATGGTATAAGAGCCTACAGTGCGCTGTTGACTCTGACCGCCTTTAATGAAATGTTGGTAGGAACTGCATGCTGTCTTTTCATGACCATCGTGGGAATGGCTGTCAGCATCGGCATGATGATTGACCTCAAAGCATATCTCCTCGCCATGATGATGGTGAGGTATCATAGGTGCTGTCAGCAAGGCGAACACCGCAAGCACCCAGAATATTATGGTCAATATACGACGCAATTCTTTATTATTGTTTTTGAACACAGAGGCACGGAGGCACAGAGTTTTTTTGTATTAACACAAAGACACAAAGGAATGAAGATTTATTCTGGATACAAAGATAACAAGCGACTTAAAAGTCGCCACAAAGCCTTCCGGGGTGATATCTTTGTAGACTTTGTAAAAGCAGCTTTAGCTGCTCTTTGTATCTTCCGCTCCCGAAAAAACATTGTTTCTTTGTGTCTTTGTGTTAAAAAAACACTTCCGAACCTTAACTCTTAATTCTTAATTTTTAATTCTTAATTCTTAACTCTTAAATCCCAACTTCCAGCTTCTGTCCAAGGGCTGACTGGAAGTTGTCAATCCTCTGCTGCCACTCCTTCTGGGTGCGACAGTCATACTTGCTCCATGACGAACCAAAGTAATAGGTGAACTTCTCACCTGACTTTATGCCCCTCTTTATGCCAAGGGCATGACCGGCATTGCCACGCACAGGGTTCTGATACATCACCTTGCGGGTCTGGTCAACACCGTCGGGGAAAATGGCTGCCACGTAAATCTGGAAGTTCTGACCCTTGGGATTGTCTGTCGGGTCGGCATACTGCACATAGTTCTTACCAAGCACGACACTCTCGGTATCTTCGGTGTGGATGACAACTCCTGAGGCTACGTCGGCAGGAGCGGTGAGTCCGTCATACCATACGGTCATCTTGTTGAAGTTGCTGCCCTTGTCGATGCTTAGGATTCTGTTCTCGACTACATTATCGTCATTGCCGTACTTCGACGGATTGTATTTCAGGCGAACTGTGAAACGGAGAGGACCGTTGTCGAGAAGTTCATACTCCTTCCAGCAATAGGGGAAGACGAGGTTGTCGCCCTGAATAAGGGCAGGAGTACCGCATCCGAGTGTGGGACCAACCTTGTAGCAGTCGAGACCATAGCCGCGGTCAACATGATAGCTGAGCTTGTTGACCAACTCGTTATGATAACGGCTCTCGACAACGAGGTCGGGAGTGTTCTTCACCCACACGTCATTGCCAAAGGCATCCTCGCCCGAACGCTGGAGGGCAGGACCATAGCAACGGTAGGCTCCACGGTCGTTCTCCCATGCGATGTCGTCAACACGCTCGGGATACATGCGGCCATAGCAGGTGTTCACGAAGACAGAAGGCTCACCCTTGGTGATGGTGTATGTGGCCTGTCCCTTGGGAGCCACGCAAGCCTCAATGAGGAGCTTGCCGTCGTAGGTGAGCTGATATGGCACCTCGAAACCGAGGGCATTCTTCACTACGAACTGGCGACCTCCACTGATGCCAAGACGCTGGAAGACAGAGGCTGCATCAAGTTCGACAACCTCCTGACGCTGCATTCCCGAAGGATTGCCCACGGTGACTGTTACAGGGGCTGCATCGGCAGCGGGGGCACATGAGGCATCGTCGAAGCGCACCTTCTCGCATGCGGCGAGAAGCATGGCGCCAGTGCCGAAGTTGGCAGTGTTCTTTGCGGTGAGCTGCTGACCCTTGATGGCTTTCTCGCCAATGGGCTGCACATATCCCACTGTGCCGTCGGCCTGCAGGGCCACGGTGGTGAGGTATTTCCATGCAAGGTCGGTGACAGGCTGATACTTCGCCTTGTCAAGCAGTCCGTGGTTCATTCCCCATAGGAGTCCGTAGGTGAAGAAGGCTGTGCCGCTTGTCTCGGGACCTACAGCCTGCTCGGGGTCGAGGATGGAACGGGTCCAATAGCCTTCCTTCTGCTGACATGCCGCAACGGCCTCGGCCAACTGCTGGAAACGCTCTACGAAGAACGGGCGGTGCTTGTAGTCGGCGGGCATGTCGGCAAGCACCTTTGCCAGTCCTGCCAGCACCCATCCGTCGCCACGCGCCCAGAAATCCTTCTTGCCGAGGTCGGTCTTATGGGCTGGATAGATATACTTGCCGTCGCGGAAATAGAGGTGCGACTCCTTGTCCCACATCAGGTCGTCGGCATACTTGTAGTTGGCATACAGCTGGTCGAGATACTGCTCGTTGCCGGTCACCTTATACAACTTGGTATATACCGGCATCACCATATACAGGGCGTCAGCCCACCACCAGTAGTCAGTGGCGGAGTTCTTTACCTGATAGTCCATCACCTCAATGGCGCGGGCAATCTTGTATGCGTCGGGATTCATGCGATACATGTCGAGGTAGGTCTGGAAACAGATTTGCCAGTCGCCGAACTGCACGTGCTGCATCGACTCGCCATACTGCTTGTAGAGCCATTTTGACTGGTCTTTCTCAGTGGCGCCGCTCCACTTGTTGTGGCGTGCCCACTTGTCGCTGTACTCCAAATAGCGGGCATTGCCTGTGAGCCGGTATGCCTCCATATTTCCTGTGAAATATGCCGCGTCATCCCAGAAAGCCCTCACCTCGGGGGAATGGGTTGCCTGATAGGCATCGTTGACTTTTTGTACAATCTCAATGGCAGGCACGGGTTTGGGAGCCTGCTTTTTCTTTGACTTGGCGGCTGAAGCCTGGAAAGGCAGAAACATCAGTGCCGCTGCAATAGTAGCTAATGTTTTCATTCGTTTATTTTTTTAGTTCGCAATTAAACCAGTTGATAATCTGTCGGAAAAGATGGTTGCGGGTATTGCCGCCCGAAATGCCGTGGTTGCGGTTGGTATATACAAGTTGCTTGAAGTCCTTGTCGGCCTGCACCAATGCCTCGACGTATTCCGCCGTGTTCTGATAGTGGACATTGTCGTCGGCAAGGCCGTGGCATATCAGAAGCGCGCCATGGAGCTTCGGGGAACGGGCTATGGGGTTGACCTCGTCGTAGCCTGACTTGTTCTCCTTGGGGGTGCGCATGAAACGCTCGGTATATACCGTGTCGTAATATCTCCAGCATGTGGGAGGCGCCACTGCCACTCCGGCACGGAAGACGGGACGGCCCTCTGACATGGACATGAGGGTGTTCCATCCGCCATAGCTCCATCCCCAGATGCCTATGCGGTCCTTATCGACAAATGACTGCCTGCCCAACCACAGGGCTGTCTCCACCTGGTCGAAGGCTTCCTTCTCGCCAAGGCGAAGATAGGTGCACTTCTCGAAAGCGGCTCCACGACCGCCGGTGCCGCGGTTATCCACGCACACCACTACATATCCCTGCTGTGCCAAATACTGTTCGATGACGGCGCCCTGACCGTTGCATCCGATGTTCCACGAATTGAGTACCTGCTGACTGCCGGGACCGCCATACTGGAACATGATTACGGGATAACGCCTTGAGGCACTGAATCCGGCGGGCTTGACCATCCATCCGTTGAGCTTGGTGCCCTCGGAGGTGGTGAAGGAGAATAGCTCGCGTGTGGCAACGTCGTACTGTGCCCACTTGTCCTTCAGTTCCTTGTTGTCGATGAGTGTGACGCCCTGCTTGCCGCCCACGGTATTGAGTGTGTAAACAGAAGGGGTGTTGATGTCGTTCCACACGTTGATGAAATACTTGAAGTTGGTGCTGAAGACGGCAGAGTTGGTGCCTGCCTTGGGAGTGAGTTTCTCGGTCTTGCCATTGGCATGGCTCACATACACCTGCTTCTCGGTAGCCCCGTCGGGATTGGCGGCATAGAAGACGTCGCCCGTTGCCTCGTTAATGCCATATACTTCCAGCACCTCATAGCTGCCTGATGTGACCTTGCGCTTCAGCTGACCGTTGATATTATATAAATAGAGGTGGTTGAAACCGTCGCGCTCTGAGGGCATGAGTATGAGATTGCCCACGAAGCGCACTTCCTGTGCAGCAGACTCCTTGATATACTTATCCACATTGTCCTGGATGACAAGCTTTGCCACTGTGGATAGCGGATTGACCATATAGATGCACATCTGGTCCTGATGGCGGTTGAGGGTGAACACTGCCACCTTCCCCGGGTCGGATGTGGCAGATATGCGCGGTATATAACCGTCAGCCTCCACAGGTATGTTGAGCTGGCGGGTCTGTCGCGACTTGATGTCGAAACTCCATACCGACACCTTTGAGTTGTCCTCGCCTGCCTTGGGATACTTGTATGTATATAATCCGGGATATGCGGCGTATTCCTCTTTTTCGGGATGGCTGCCACGGAAAAGCTGCATGGAATACTGCCTAACCTTCGACTCATCGTATTTAATCCAGCATATCTGGCGACTGTCGGCGGTGAACACCATGGAAGTGTTGGTGGTGAACTCCTCCTCATATACCCAGTCGGGCACGCCGTTGATTATCTCGTTGAACTTGCCGTCCTTGGTGATTTGGCTCTCGGCATTGTCATACAACAGTTTCACGAGGAAGATGTTGTTTTCCCTGACGAAGGCTATCTGAGTGCCGTCGGGGGAGAATATCGGAGTCTGTTGCGGTCCTCCATCTGACAGTGCCACCATCTTGTTGTTGCGCACGTCGAAGATGTAATAATAAGCCGTGAACGAACGGCGGTAGATGGGATGTGTATCGGTCTGTATCAGGATATTACGCCCGTCGGGACTGACGATATATCCGTCGATGGCGTCAATGCGTATCTTCGGGCCTCTCACATTGTCGAGGTCAAAGACTGTAGCCACCTGCTTACCCGTCTTGAATGAGAACTTGAGTATTTTCCTCTTGTCCTTTGAAATCTGCATATAGGTCTCGCCGTCGGCGGCGGGTTTCACTGCGGCAAGTCGCTCGCCATAAAAATCACCGCGTGTGATGCTCTTGAGGTCGAGCTGTTCCTTGGCGTTGACATTAGTAAGTGCAAACATGATGGAAGCACATAAAATGATTATTTTTCTCATAAAAAACACTTTTTTCAATATTTGGGGTACAAAGTTACGGTATTTTTTGTAACTTTGCAAACAAATTGTGATATTTTATTATATTTTTCGTTACTTTGCAAACGAGTTGCACCTATATATGAATAAAAGATATAATGACTATGGCTCATGGATAAGGGCACGGTTTCCATACAGAGTTCAGAAGATCTCGGTGGATGCAGGCTTTTCCTGCCCCAACAGGGACGGGAAAGTAGGCCACGGGGGATGCGTGTTCTGCGACAACAGGACTTTCAACCCCGCATACTGCGAAAGGGAGAAATCCATAAAGGAACAGATAGAGGCCGGAAAGGATTTCTTTGCAAGGAAATATCCCGACATGAAATACTTGGCTTACTTTCAGGCTTACAGTAACACGTATGCAGATGTGGATACGCTGAAACGCAAGTATGAGGAGGCTCTCGGTGTGGAGGATGTGGTTGGTATTGTTATAGGTACAAGACCGGACTGTGTGCAGGATGAAACGCTCGACTACCTCACGGTATTGAACCGACAGACATTCATGATCGTTGAATACGGTATTGAATCCACCAACAACAAGACTCTGAAAATCATTAACAGAGGCCATGACTTTGAATGTTCTGCCGACGCCATTCGCCGAACGGCTGAAAGGGGAATAATCACCGGAGGTCATGTAATCATCGGACTTCCGGGAGAAACGCCTGAAGACAGCATCAGACAGGCGGACACCATATCGCAACTGCCTCTGAACATACTTAAACTGCACCAAATGCAGGTGGTGAAAGGAACGCGCCTCGCCGAGATTTACCAGGGCAAAGACGCGTTATGCGGTGTTGACAATATGGAATCGCAACCTTATATATATAATAAGGTGGAAGACTATATAAGACTCGTGGCGGAGTATATATCACGGCTCCGACCGGACATCATCCTCGAGAGATTCGTGTCGCAGTCGCCCAAGGGAATGGTGATGGCACCGTCGTGGGGACTGAAAAACCACGAGTTCACCAATCTTCTCGACAATTACTTGCGTGAGCACGAGATTACGCAGGGCTGCTCAATCTCGCGCTTCCAAGCCGACAGATAAGAGAAGAATTCATCGGCGGAGTGCATACCCTCGGGGAAGGTCTCGTTGTCGGAGGCAAAGGTGATATAATAGCGCATCGCAGTGGCTATATTACCCACTACATAAGGATAGTTGTCCTTGTCGGCGGGCAGTTCGCTCAACACATTGGCTACAGGCAGGCAGATTCCCAATCCCACTGTTTCGCGCTTGTGACCTGCGGAATCTTTCTCCGACACAGGCCAATCGGTGCCCCAACAGCCGCGCAGACCCTTTTTGTCGCTGAACTCGCGGGAGTTCTTTACGTTGATGACTCCAGTGGCCAACTGCAACGACGTTGCATCGCGATTGAACCTTACATCCACCTGACAGTCGCGTCGGCCGGCATAAAGGGTGTAATATGTGGTCATGTCGATGCGCTCGTCGGGCGAGCAGGCATCGGGATAGCGGGGATTCCAACCCTTGTCCTCCACCTTGACTACAGTGCGAAGCGGTCCGCGCGACACTACTGACAACGTGCGGAAGTTGACGTCCTTAAGCATCTGAGGCTTGCCCGACTGCCATCCGCGCAGTGCTCCTAAGCCGAAGGTCTGGCCTACCCACAGCACGTCGTCGCCATATCCGGCAGCCTTCTGGTCGGCATCAGGATAGAATTGTGTGTCGCGCAGTTCAAGGGCACGGCGGTTCTTGCCATAGATATCCACGGTCTGACGCTCGTCGAAGTAGATGCGGTATGCCACCATGTCATTTTCAAATGCCGGACCGTGATGATGCAGCATCCAATAGGGATTGGTGCCGTTGTCAACGGTGAGGCTGCTGATGTAGAGGTCCTGCTTGTTGTTGCTCTTGATCTTCTTGTTGCTCATCATCATCTCGGCATACACCTGGGGCTTGTACTCGCGAGGCTGGCCCTCATCATATAAGGTGACACCAAAGCTGAGCTTCTCTTTCTTCTTAATCTCAGGCACAACAAAGACGAGACAGTCGAAGCGGCCGTCGCCGTCGATGTCGTCAAGCTGGGAGGGTATTTCGACATTGTGTGAATCCACAACAACAGCCGAACGTACGGACTGGTCGAGCTTGAGTTCAACGGGAACTGCAGTGCGCGACGTTTTCAAAGGATTGGATACTGACACCTGAAGTGTAGTCTGGGCCTGTGCCGACAATGCGGCAATCAGGACAGTTAGGGAAACTATTGTCTTCTTCATATCAAAACTTGTTTTAGCCGCTACAAAATTACACAATTTTAGTTATATGTGCAATAAAATGTCACAGAATCGCACTTTTTTAGACTTTTATTTATCTTTTTTAGGTTAAAATTTGGTTATTACAACTTAATTTATTATTTTTGCACTTGATTTTAACAATAATCAAGAAAATAAAAGATACAGTGAAGAAGTTTTATACCATAATGGCTCTCGTGATGATGCTCTGCATCGGATGCGAATGGCATCTGAAACCTAACTCGGAGGATTCGGATGGTAACATCGTCGTGGAGAGATATGACCGTGTGCAGAGCCTGTATCTCACTACCGGCGACTTTGCCGCGCTTCAGCAGATGAGCACCAACTATCCCAACCAAACCCGCACCTTGATTGAGGATGTGCTGAAGATTGGACATGTGAACGACCCGGAGATTAACAGCAAGTTCCTACACTTCTATCAGGACACCATACTGCAGGCCATCATTAACGAGGCTGAACAGCAGTATGCCAATATGGATGACATCAACAAGGACTTCACACAGGCATTCGCCAGACTAAAGTCGATGATGCCGGGTGTCGAGGTGCCTGAGGTGTATGCACAGATAGGTTCTCTCGACCAAAGCATTATTGTAGGCGATAACTCCATCGGATTCAGTCTCGACAAGTATCTGGGAAAGGACTACCCACTATATGCGAAATATTATCCTGAGCAGCAGCGAAAGATGATGGTGAGACAGATGATCGTGCCCGACTGTTTGCTCTTTTACATACTAAGCATATATCCACTTCCCCACGACTCACGGCTGACACAGCAGCAGTGCGACCTTCACATGGGCAAGATCCAGTGGGTGGTGAACAGAATTGTAGGGCGAAGAGTATTCGGCAACAAGTATGTGGCTACCGTGGCGAGATATATGAAACGCCACGCAAAGACTTCTTTCCACGACCTCATCACTATGCCTATAGAGAATGACCTGTCAAACTGAGCCAGGTCTTTTTTCCTCTTACATAATACTGCCAAAGTATTGAGACGGACAACCTGCCCGGCTCCGACCCAACTCGCCTGCCTTGCTGTATGCGCCGACGGTCATCTGCAAAATCTGACTTCCATTTTAGGAATGCCCTGCGACCGCGTATCACGGCCTTGAAATCCCCATAGTTGCGCCCAAGCAACAGCATCTGAAAGGCTGCTACATAGTCGAGCAAACAACGCATACGCATAACTTTCTTCAATTCGCTGTCGGGCAGACATTTATATAGCATGGTGAGATTGTTGCGGAAGTTGAGGAAGGTCTTCATCGGATTGCCCTTGGGCAGTGTGCCGCCACCAACATGATACACATGGCTCATGGGAAGACAATATATCTTGCGACCAGATATGGAAAGGCGCCAACAGAGGTCTATCTCCTCATTATGGGCGAAAAACCTGCCGTCGAGCCCTTCCTCTCGCCAATAGTCTGAGGACCGTATCAGCAACGCCGCTCCCGTGGCCCACAGTATCTCCATTGGCTCATCATACTGTCCTTTGTCTTTCTCTACGGTATCGAATATCCTACCACGGCAGAATGGATAGCCATAGCGGTCAATCATACCGCCACTGGCTCCCGCATACTCAAAACTACCGTGGTCAGACTCGGAAAGGAGCTTGGGTTGACATGCTGCCACCTCGGGATGATTATCCATAAAATCCACCATCGGTTTTAACCAATAGCCGGTGACTCGGATATCGGAGTTCAACAGCACGTAATACTCCGCGTCAATCTGTCGAAGGGCCTTGTTATAACCCTCGGCAAAACCATAGTTCTTGTCAAGGATTATCAGTTTCACCTCCGGATGGCTTTCCCTAAGATAGGACACAGACCCATCGGTTGACGCATTGTCGGCCACAAATACCTCTGCGTCTCCCTTATATTTCTCAACACCGGCGAGATAAGTTCTCAGCATTCTCTCACCGTTCCAGTTTAATATAACTATCGCCGTCTTCATTTTTCTTTCTCTTAACCAACAGATTATCACAGATAACAATATTATAGAAGGTTATCACAGACTAAACCTGTTGGAATCATCGGACAAACCTATCACTAACGCCGATTTGTCGGCATTGAATTCCCCGAGCCTCACATTCATTATCTCGTTGTCATATTCGGGTTTTGCCAATGCCGCAGGCAGCTCCACACGGATATAGTTCTCTGTAAAGCCGTGCATAGCCTTGCCGCGCGGAGCTTTCTCCAATAGCACTTCCGCGGTCTTGCCTATATGCCTTGAATAGAATGCCATTGTCTTCTCGTCAGACAATTGAAGCAACCGATGGCTGCGCTCCTTCTTGTCTGCATCCGATACCACATACGGTATCTTGAGAGCGGCTGTGCCTGGACGCTCGGAATAGGGAAACACGTGAAGTTGGGTGACATCAAGGGAACTGAGAAACTCGAATGTTTCCTCAAAACACCCGGGTGTCTCACCACGGCATCCCACCATCACATCCACTCCAATGAACGCATCGGGCATCACACACTTAATGCGCCTGATCTTGTCGGCAAAAAGACTGCGGTCGTAATGCCTGTGCATAAGGCGTAGCACCTCGTCACTGCCGCTCTGCAGCGGTATGTGGAAATGTGGCATAAAGGCACGGCTTGCAGCACAGAAATCAATCAACTCGTCACTGATAAGGTCGGGCTCAAGACTGCTGATGCGATAACGCTTAATATCCTCAACCTCATCCAAGCGACGCACCAGGTCTATGAAACTCTCGCCGGTTGTCTTGCCAAAGTCGCCAATGTTTACTCCTGTCAACACTATTTCCTTTCCACCCTCGGCGGCTGCCTCGCTGGCTTGAGCCACCAATGAGTCAATCGTAGGATTACGACTGAAACCGCGTGCGTACGGGATTGTGCAATAAGTGCAGAAATAATCGCAGCCATCCTGCACTTTCAGGAAATAGCGCGTGCGGTTGCCACGAGAACAGCTTGGAGCAAATGAACGGATATCTTTTGTCTTCACTGAATAGTGCTCATGAAGATGTAATCCAGAGGGTTCACCACTCCATTTCTCGGAGAGAAACTGCAGGAGGTTTGCCTTCTCGTTGGAACCCAAAACAAGATCGACACCTTCAATGGAACTGATACGCTCAGGCTGTAGCTGGGCATAGCATCCAGTAACCACGACAAACGCACCTTCATTGGCACGCACCATACGGTTGATGGCTTGCCTACATTTACGGTCGGCCACATCCGTTACAGAACATGTGTTTATCAGGCAGAGGTCGGCCTTCTCGCCCTTACTTGCCGTCACCACTCCCATATCGTGAAGCATCTTTCCGAAAGTGGAGGTTTCAGAGAAGTTCAGCTTACAACCTAAGGTATAATAAGCAGCCTTCTTGCCCTGAAAAGCTGATGAATCAATCATAATATAAATATAATAATGTATGTACTCTATATGGCTTCTATTGCCTAAGACGGTGCAAAGATAGTAATAAATATCCAAAAAACACCCAAAAAGTGCCTATTTAAAAAAGCGAAGCATTTTATTACAAAGTTTAACATTAGCTAAGTGTCTGTTATTTAATTACTTGTGAAAATGTTACAAAAACTGACTAAAAAAAACTCTAAAAAAAGATACAACCTATTGAAAAAATGCCTACCTTTGCAGCGTTTTAATAAACAAATGATTGTTTTACAGATTTAAAAAGCTTAGAAAAAATGAAGAAATTAGTTTTTGCGTTCGTAGCTGTTGTAGCTATCTCTTTCGCTTCTTGCGGTAACAACACAAATCAGGCTGCTCCTGTAGATTCTGATTCTGTAGCAACTGTTGACACTGCTGATGTTGACTCTGTTGCTTCTGATAGCGCTGCAACTGACTCAGTTCAGTAATTGCTTGCAATAGCCGAACTAAGGTGAAAATTTACCGTTGGTCTCAGACCGACGGTATTTTTTTTGCCTTTCACGTGCGATGATTATTGCAAGTGACTAAGCCATTGAAATGATTGATGAAGAATATGTGAATGAGCATAAAATAAGTGAATGTGGACAAAAAAGTGAATGCCCCACGCTTCTCAGCGCGAGGCATTTCAATCAATAGGTATTAGCCTTCTAAGGTAAAAAGATTGTATTCAGGATAACGCTGCAAAGGTACACATTTTTACACAAATACACAAGTATTTATTGATGTTTAATAACATTAAATCGATGTTTTTACTTAATATTATTTAAATACAATGCATTTTGAGCAGAATATGTGCATTTTATCTATTTTCTTTTATATAAAAAAGCACAAAACACACCAAAAGACTATATAAAAAAATGTGGTCAAAAAACAACTGAAGTTGCCTTTGACCACAAAAATCTTACCTAATTCTGTCGGCTGCCCTAACAAGCTTCTCGTCAGCCATTATACCCTTATATGCCAAGAAATAGAAAGCAAGGGAAATGGCGGGAAGTCCTCCACCTAACTCAATCTGAAAAGTGGTTCCGGCAGCAGGACTGCCAAGCACATTGCTGAAGACAGCATAGACGATATACCAACCTATCACAAGAAAAATGTTAAAGGTGCACATGCGCGCCTGGATTCGGCGGTTGTGATACAGGAATATCGTGTATAAACCCAATGCTGACGACGGAAGCAAAATTGCAAATAGAGGCCAACATGAGAACTGGCGCTGTCCCTGGCCGTCAACAAGCCACAAATTGTATTCGGTCACTGTGTTCAATCCACCAACATCAAACGTGCCTATGGGAGTACACAAACAACACACAGAGAGAATGACTGCCAATAACAGGAACACAGTCTGTTTACGCTGTATCATCAGTTGCTCTCCTTTGATGGGTCACGCCAATAGACCTTGTCCTCTACAAATTCCTGTGTTGCAAGGAGTGTTGGCTTTGGCAACTTTTCATAATAGCGTGAGATTTCAATCTGCTCACGGTTCTCAAACACCTCTTCGAGGTTGTCGTTGTAAGATGCGAACTCTGCCAGCTTCTTGCTCAGGTCTTCCTTGATTTGCACTGAAATCTGGTTTGCCCTCTTTGCAATGATAGCAACACTCTCATAGATGTTGCCTGTATCCTTGCTGAGGTCCATAATGTTACGAGTAACGGTATTTACCGGTGCTTTTGATTTCTTGTAATCCATAATATATTATTATAATTCCTAATTTCTAATCCCTAATTCCTAATTCCTAATCCTTAGTAATCTCCTTGCATCGCTTGATGTACTTCTCCGCTGTCTTGCGCTCAGGACTCTCTGGGTATTCATTGATGAATCCGTAGCACTCGTCCTCGGCATCACGATAGCGTTCAACCTTCTTCTCCTCAACACTCTGCCTTGCCAGTTCGTACTTGCTCTTCATTATGAGAATGGCAAAATCCTCGCGCATCTTGGTGAAAGGATATGTCTTGAGGGCATTCTCACTGGTCACTATACATGCCTCAAAATTTGAGCCGCCGTTGGTGCAGTTGCCGAAGTAATCGCCAAGATTATAATACAGTTTGGCTGAAAGATACTCCTTAAGAACGAGTTTGTCGGTCAGGTCGAACATCCTCGACTGTGCCTTCTCCTTAAGCTGCGACTCAGGGAAGAAGTCGAGGAAATCCTGATATGCACTAATGGCATTTACAGTTGCCGACTGGTCGAGACGAGGCTCTGGTGTGCTCTGATAGAGAGACTGTCCTATGTAAAAGGCTGCCTGCTCGGCAAAGATTCCCTTGGGATAGGTCTGATAGTATTTTTTGAATGTTGCTGACGCACTCTCATAGTCGCGGTCGCAATACTCTGCCATTGCCAACATATACAGACACTCCTGAGCATTGTCGGTACCCTTCTGGATGGTCACCAGTTCCTGGAGCAAGGTGATGGCTTGATTGAACTTGCCACGGGCAAAACACTCCTTGGCAAATTCATATCTATAATCATTGTCCGTGGTCTTATAGACACGGTTGAACTCCGACGCACAACTGCTGAAGAGCAAGGCCAGAGCGGCTAATGATATAACGTGTTTCTTCATTTCTCGCATTTTGGAGTGCAAAGTTACTTATTTTTTGGTAAAAGACAAAGCATTTATACCCTTTTTTGCAAAAAAAACGGCAAATATAACGTTTATTACGTTGAAATTGAGTAATTTTGCATCCCATGAACAGATTTATATTGACATCCAAGTATAAACCTACGGGCGACCAGCCCGAGGCAATAAGGCAACTGACCGACGGATTGGAGCGCGGAGACAGGGCACAGGTGCTGCTCGGTGTTACCGGCTCGGGCAAGACGTTCACCGTAGCTAACGTCATCGCTAACGTTAACCGCCCCACCCTCGTGCTCAGCCACAACAAGACGTTGGCAGCACAGCTGTACGAGGAGATGCGAGGGTTCTTCCCCGAAAATGCAGTGGAGTATTACGTGAGCTACTACGACTACTACCAGCCGGAGGCATACCTGCCTTCCACTGACACTTATATAGAAAAGGACTTAGCGATAAACATGGAAATAGACCGTCTGAGACTGAGAGCCGTGTCATCACTGCTTTCGGGAAGGAAGGATGTCATCGTGGTATCGTCGGTGAGCTGCATATACGGTATGGGCAGCCCTATTGCCCTGTCGGAGAATGTAATCGAGATAAGGCGTGGGCAAGTGCTCGACCGAAATATGCTGCTACGCAGACTGGTGGGTGCTCTTTATGTGCGCAATGACATGGAACTCGAGCGAGGTAACTTCCGCGTCAAGGGGGACACGGTGGATATATTCCCAGCATACAGCGAATACATCGTGAGGGTGACGTTCTGGGATGACGAAATTGACGCCATTGAGGAAATGGATGCCATCACAATGCAGCGGCTAGCAAAGTTTGAAGAGTACAAGATTTACCCTGCCAACCTCTTCACCACCACTCAGGAACAGACAAATATCGCCATACGCAACATACAGGACGACCTGGTGAAACAGATTGAATTCTTTAAGGAACTGGGCGACAATATCAAGGCGGACCGCATCAAGGAACGAGTGGAATATGACATGGAGATGATAAAGGAACTCGGACATTGTTCGGGTATCGAAAACTATTCACGATACTTCGACGGCAGAAAGGCTGGCGAGAGACCTTACTGTCTGCTCGACTTCTTCCCTAAGGACTATCTGATGGTGATTGACGAGAGCCACGTGAGCGTACCACAAATAAGTGCAATGTACGGTGGCGACCGAGCGAGGAAACGAAACCTCGTGGAGTATGCTTTCCGTCTGCCAGCTGCATTCGACAACCGACCGCTGACGTTTGACGAGTTCCAGGAAATGACCAACCAGGTGATTTATGTGTCTGCAACTCCTGCTGACTTCGAGCTTGGAGAGTCGGAGGGTGTGGTGGTGGAACAGATTATCCGTCCCACGGGATTGCTCGATCCTGAGATTGAGGTCAGACCGAGCGAGAACCAGATTGACAACCTGATGGAAGAGATACTGACAAGGACAAAACGCAACGAGCGCGTGCTCATCACCACACTGACGAAACGCATGGCGGAGGAACTGACAGAATACCTGATGAACCACAACATCAGGACGGCATACATACACAGTGACGTGGCGACTCTCGACCGAGTGAAGATTCTTGAGGACCTTAGGGCGGGAGAATATGACGTGCTTGTGGGAGTTAACCTGCTGCGAGAGGGTCTCGACTTGCCAGAAGTGTCGTTAGTGGCTATACTGGATGCAGACAAGGAGGGATTCCTAAGGAGTCATCGCAGTCTTACTCAGACCGCAGGACGTGCGGCACGTAACGTCAACGGAAAAGTTATCATGTATGCTGACAACATCACACAGAGCATGCAGATGACCATAGACGAGACCAACCGCCGCCGCATGAAACAGATGCGCTACAACGAAGAGCACGGCATTACGCCAACACAGATTATGAAGGCGAGAAAGTCTGCACTTATGTCGGAAACAGGAACTCCAGAACAGACCACAGACATTAACATTCCTATAAAGACAAGCGGTAAGACAAAGACTTACGACATTGCCGGTGTGGCATATACGGGTCCTGCTGAGGGGGCCTTTGCCGCTGACCCAATCATCAGGAAGATGACCCCGAAGCAGCTTGAGAAGAGTATCGCCGAGACCACCCGTCTGATGAAGGAGGCTGCGAAGAACCTCGACTTCCTGCAAGCCGCGCAATATCGTGATGAAATCATAAGGCTGAAGAATCTTTTAAATGAGGAATGAGGAATCTTTTAAATGAAGAATTAAGAATTAAGAATTAAGTAATGCAGCGCGATTACATCCGCTGTAGGGACTTTACTTTATGTAAGTCCGATACCACGCTATGCGATTCGGCATTGCGGCGGGCGGTCTTACATAAAGTAAAGACCCTACAGTAGGCGGGTATGAAGTCAGCAATCGACGAATTTAATGAAGATTGCCATCCTTATAGCTTTTTTGACCACAGGCAGGTTTTAATAGACCACAGATTAACACAGATTGGCACAGATTATGAGCCAAAGGCTCTGATTAGGATGATTATTGATTATTGAATAATGATAATTGATTGACGATAATTATCTGTGATAATCACAATATCTTTGATATTTTAAAATCTGTGTTAATCTGTGAAAATCTGTGGACAAAAAAAACTCTGTGGACAAAAGAATAAGTTATCTGTGGACAAATAAGATATCTGTGGAATATAAAAAAGCTGGCGATGAAATCGCCAGCTTTTCTTGATGTGACTCCGGCGGGATTCAAACCCACAACCTTCTGATCCGTAGTCAGATGCTCTATTCAGTTGAGCTACGGAGCCAATCCGTATTGTTTTACCTGCAAATTCTCAGTAAGTGACTCCGGCGGGATTCAAACCCACAACCTTCTGATCCGTAGTCAGATGCTCTATTCAGTTGAGCTACGGAGCCTCTTTCTTATTTGCGGGTGCAAAGGTACTAACTTTTTTTCAAACTACCAAATATTTTCCCAACTTTTTTCGTTATTTATTGAAAAAAGTCTGTTTCACGCCATAAACAAGCGAAAAACAGACTCTATCTCTATACAATCAACTCATCAACTCGTCATTGTCAACTCATCAACTCGTCATTGTCAACTCATCAACTTGTGAACTCGTCAACTTGTCAACTCATCAACTTAAATCTTCAATTCCTTAAGAATCTCACTCATCTTCTGCAACGTGCTGATACGTGTCGGCACGAGCGGCAGACGAAGAACATTCTCAATGAATCCCATTTCATGCAGCATAGCCTTGACACCTGCGGGATTGCCATCCACAAATAACAGGCTGAAAAGCTCAGTGAAGCGATGGTGAATCTTGCGTGCACCTTCGTACTCGCCCTTGAACTCCAGGCGAATCATGCGCGAGAACTCCTTGGGCAGAGCGTTTCCAATAACACTGATAACACCAACTGCGCCACAAGAAATCATAGGGAAAGTCAAGGCATCATCACCGCTGATAACATCAAAACCTGAAGGTTTGTTCTTGATAATCTCATCAACCTGCTCCAAACTGCCACTGGCTTCCTTGATAGCTACTATGTTCTTACAGTCAGATGCAAGACGAACGGTTGTCTCAGCCTTTAGGTTAACACCTGTGCGACCTGGGACATTATAAAGGACTACGGGCAACGAAGTGGCTGCAGCTATAGCCTTGAAATGTTGGTAGAGTCCTTCCTGCGAAGGCTTGTTGTAGTATGGGCAAACGCTCAGCACACCGTCGATGCCGTGGAAGTCACCTGTCTTCAGTTCCTCGATGATGGCAGCCGTATTATTACCACCGCATCCCATGAGGATAGGCACACGTCCCTTTACAGTTGACACCACCAAGTCCTTTATCTTCTGCTTCTCCTCCTTGGTAAGACAAGGTGTCTCACCAGTTGTGGCGAGAATACAGAAGAAGTCGGCTCCGTTGTCAAGTTGGTATTCCACAAGGCGCAACAGTGCCTTATAGTCAACCGAACCATCCTCGCAGAATGGGGTGACGAGAGCGATACCCAAACCTTTGAATATGTTACGTACCATATATATTAGTGTTTGTTTCTCTCTTCACTGATTATTCCGGATGAACATCCGTAGCCTTGAGCATCTCAGCCACCTCATCGTTGATTTTCTTGGCGAAGTCGGCGATGGTGAGCACACCACGCTCCTCTGAACCCTGCTTGCGCACGCTCACCGTACCGTCAGCCTGCTCCTTCTCGCCCACGATGACCATATAAGGAATGCGCTTCATCTCGTTGTCACGCACCTTGCGCCCAATCTTCTCGTTGCGGTTGTCGATAGTGGCACGCACGCCTTGCTTGTCGAGTTCTTTTGCAACCTGCTTTGCATAGTCGTTGAACTTCTCTGAGATAGGCAGGATAGCTACCTGGTCGGGGGTCAGCCACAAGGGGAAATGTCCGGCCGTATGCTCGATTAGCACAGCGCAGAAACGCTCCATTGAGCCGAACGGGGCACGGTGAATCATCACGGGCACCTTCTTGGTGTTGTCCTCGTCAGTGTATTCGAGCTTGAAACGCTCGGGCAGGTTATAGTCAACCTGGATGGTACCCAACTGCCAGCGACGACCGATGGCGTCCTTCACCATAAAGTCGAGCTTAGGTCCGTAGAAGGCAGCCTCGCCATATTCTATCTTGGCATTCAGTCCCTTCTCGCGACAAGCCTCGATGATGGCGTTTTCGCCCTTCTCCCACACCTCGTCTGAACCTATGTACTTCTCGGTGTCGTTGGGGTCACGAAGCGAAATCTGCGCCTCGAAATTGTCGAAGTGGAATATGGAGAACACTGCGCTGATGATGTCCATCACTCGGCAGAACTCGTTCTTCACCTGGTCAGGACGACAGAAGATATGTGCGTCATCCTGTGTGAACGAACGCACACGGGTTAGTCCGTGAAGCTCGCCGCTCTGCTCATAGCGATATACAGTTCCAAACTCGGCGATGCGCAATGGCAGGTCGCGGTATGAACGTGGTTTCCATGCGAATACCTCACAGTGGTGAGGGCAGTTCATTGGCTTAAGCATATACTCCTCGTTTTCCTCCGGAGTATGTATCGGCTGGAACGAGTCCTTGCCGTAGTGGGCATAGTGACCTGAAGTAACATACAGGTTCTTGCTACCGATATGCGGAGTGATTACCTCCTGGTATCCGTAAAGTTTCTGTATCTTGCGGAGCATGTCCTGCATACGCAGGCGAAGCTCTGTGCCCTTTGGCAACCATATTGGCAGGCCCTTGCCTACTCGCTCCGAGAACATGAACAGTTCCATCTCCTTTCCTATCTTGCGGTGGTCGCGCTTCTTGGCCTCCTCAAGCATCACGAGATACTCGTCAAGCATCTTCTTCTTGGGGAATGAAATACCATAAAGACGCTGCATTTGCTCGCGGTTGGCATCGCCGCGCCAGAACGCTCCGGCAACATTTGTCAGTTTTACTGCCTTGATAGCTCCAGTGTTGAGAAGGTGCGGACCCTTGCAAAGGTCGGTGAATGCACCCTGGGTATAGGTAGTGATAGTACCGTCTTCAAGGTCCTGGTCGATGTGCTCGCACTTGTAGGTCTGTCCAGCCTCTCCAAATTCCTTGAGGGCGTCGACCTTTGACACCTCCTTGCGCACCACAGGCTCTTTCTTACCTGCTAGCTCTTTCATCTTTGCCTCGATAGCGGGGAAGTCAGCCTCTTTTATCATCTGTCCGTCCTTGAGGAGCACGTCATAGAAGAATCCGTTCTCAACGGCAGGACCGAAACCGAACTGAATACCCGGATACAGTTCCTGAAGGGCTTCGGCGAGGAGGTGTGCAGATGTATGCCAGAAGGCGTGCTTGCCCTCATCGTCATCCCACTTGAAAAGCTGCACCTTGGAGTCCTCGTTGATCGGTCGGTTCAATTCTACTGTTTCACCGTTTACGGCGCAGGCGATAACGTCGCGTGCCAAAGCCGGTGATATGCTTTCGGCAATTTGAAGTCCATTGACACCCTGTTCGTATTCACGAACGGAGTTGTCTGGGAAAGTGATTTTTATCATATCTAAAATTCCTTTGTTTTCTATTTTGGGCGCAAAATTAGCTAAATTATTCGTAATTAGAGAATAATTATATTAAAAAAATACTAATTTGCTATGTTTTGCCTTATTTTTGTATCACTTGCTATGTTTTTTGATTACACTGTAGGCTTTATATAGGCCTCTTTCACCAGCTTTTCCCAAATCCAGGATAGCCTCGTTGTTCTTTTTCAACTTTAGTTTTGACATACCGCGGTTGTAGTATGCCTCAGCCAACTGAGGGTCGAGCTCGAGGGCACGGGTATAGTCTTCAACAGCTTTCTCCAAGTCGTTACCCGCTGCATACGCATTGCCTCTGTTATAGTAAAGGTATGCATTGCCGGGAGCAATGCCTATGGCCTTGTCTAACTCGGAAATAACGCTGCGGGTCACGATGTCGTCACGCTTTTGGTCGTTCTCCTTCATCCTGTAGGCTGCACGTTGCCAATAGGTGAGCACCGATGCCGAATCCACCTCCTCGAGGATGGACAGCACTTCAGGCTCGTCTATCACCACTGGGCGGCATACTATATGCAGTTGCTGCTTGCCCGCCGTCTTATGATTAAACTCATCAACGTCCTTGTCGTATGGCATATACGACTCCACGTCTGAACGCACGTTCTCGAATGACAAGTCGTACATTGGCATAAACGCCATGTCTGGCTGTCGGTTTTGCACCCTGCCACGGTATTCGTTCTTATACTCCTGCTGCATCTCGTTCTCGTCGGCAGTGACGAGTTGATTGTACTTGTCGAGGTCGATGTCGCTACGCTTGCGCAACTTGTCCTTGTCTATCCTCGGCTGTTTTCCATATAGCGACTTGTACAACTGTGCCTTGAACACACGGAACTCGTCTTTCTCGGCTTCCTTGGTCATACCAAGCCGACGATAGCACTTGGCACGGTTCTGCAGTCCAAACCAGAAGTTAGGGAAGTCGTTGATTACTTTTGTATAATCACGTATAGCCCCCCTGAGGTCGCCAGTCTTGTCGAGCAGCAGTGCACGGTTGAACAGTGCCATGATATTATCCGGCTCCAGTCGCAGCACGAAGTCAAAATCGAGTATGGCACGGTTGTCGTCACCCACCTGTACCCTGAGCAATCCGCGGTTGTAATGTCCAAGGAAGTTGTTCGGGTCAAGGTCGAGTGCAGTGTCATAGTCCGCCATTGTTCCGCGGAGGTTGTTCTGGTTGAATCTCGCCAGGGCGCGGTTGATATAATGGTCGGCACGCTTTGGCTGGAGGTGTATTGCCTTGTCGAGGTATTTCTCAGCGTCCTTCCACTCCTTGCGTGAAAGACTCACCATCGAGAGAGCCTGCCACGTGCCTCCGTCATATGGGTCGAGGTCAACGCTCTTGTTAAGGGCTTTTATGGCTTCGGTGGTATCTTTCTTGTTAAGATAAATTTCCGCGCGCATATTGTATGCCCGTGCAAACTTGCTCCATTTGGTTAGTATGGTATCAATCTCATTGAGGGCCTGGTCATACTCCTTCATCTCCATACGGCAGATGGCTCGGATTTGCCAAAATCCCTGATTGTCGGGATTGAACTTCAGGGCACGAGTGTAGTCGTCTATAGCCTCATCATATTTCTTCTGTTGGATGCGCGCCAACCCTCGCAGTTCATACAGGCCAGTGACATACGGATTGATGCGTATAGCCTCTGAGCAGTCGCTCTCCGAACCGACATAATCCTCCAAATAGTATTTTGCCACACCTCTAAGAAACCATGGTTCATAGAGATATGGCTTGGCTGTGATGGCTTGTGAGAAATATTGCATCGACAGCACATAGTCTTCATAATATAAAGCACTTCGGCCGATAGTCACCAGTCGGTCGATATTGTACTGCGCTCTCGCCGCCGTGGCAAAGAGCACCAGCACTAATGTCATTATCTTGAATACTATAGTGCTCCGCAATTCTTAATTCTTAATCTTAATTGACTTCGCCGATTGCTGGCTGCACCTCAGCATAGCTCGAGCAAGCTCGGCTCTGCATTCGGTTTGCACATCAATTCTTAATTTCTCTTCGGCAGCAGCTTCGTCTTGTAGCCGCAGCGGAAGCGCCCTTGAAGCAGTGCCTTGAGCTTGTTCTTAATCAACTGCTTGCGCAGCGGACTGATACGGTCGATGAACATCTTGCCGTCGAGATGATCAAACTCATGCTGCATAACCCGGGCGAGATAACCCTCTATCCATTCGTCATGAGGCTTAAGGTCATCATCAAGCCACTGCACACGAATGCGCGTAGGACGGGTCACCTTCTCGTGTATTGCCGGCAAGGAGAGGCATCCCTCTTCCGACGACTCGGTCTCGGTGTCGTCATACTCCACAATATGCGGATTGATAAACGCATGGCGGAAATCCTTGTATTCGGGCATATCTTCGGCAAGCACGTCTAAATCAATGACCACTACGCGTATGGCCTTGCCAATCTGTGGTGCGGCAAGGCCTATGCCCTCCGACTCTGTAAGAGTCTCGAACATGTCAGCTATAAGTTGTTGAAGCTCAGGGTAGTCAGCGGGGATATCCTCTGCCACCTTCCTCAACACTGGCTGACCGTATGTATAAATAGGTAAAATCATTCCTAATCCTTAATTTCTAATTCCTAATTTCTCTCATTCTCAAGTAATCCTGCAAGATTATCGTAGCACTGATTTCATCCACAAGAGCCTTGTTCAGACGTGCTTTCTTCTTCAATCCGCCATCGAGCATAGCCCTGTGGGCAAGCACCGACGTGAACCGCTCGTCATAGAACTCAAGCGGGACCTCGGGATGCAACTTGCCAAACTGCCCCGCCCACGACTTCACACGGGCATAGTTTTCACTTGGCTCTCCGTTGGGCTGCCGCGGCTCACCCACCACAATCCTCTCCACCGTCTCACGGCGGAGATAATCATCGAGGAAGGCCATTAGTGCAGACGTGTCAACTGTGGCCAACCCTCCTGGAATAATCTTCAGAGGGTCGGTCACAGCGATACCACAGCGTTTCTTGCCGTAATCTATAGAAAGGATTCTTCCCACGGTATTCTGTGTACACAATATCAGTTGCCGTTGAACAAGAGCCATGCGTCGGGATACTTTCCGCGAAGCTCGTTGCGGCTTTGCACTGCAGATGACTTGTCGGCGAATGTAGTAGCAACAACGCGGTACATATTACGGTCGTTGTTCTTCACAATCTGTGCATCATATCCTGACTCCTTCAGACGCTGCTGCAGTCCCTCAGCATTAGCCTTGAGCGAGAATGAACCGACAACGACACTGAAGTTCTTCAGTCCGCTACCATCAATCAGAGACACCTGCTCCTGTCTTACAGAAACATTGTCAGCGTTATCCACAACCTTCACCTCGTCAATAGGCTTTTCCTCCACAGGTGCCACAACATTGGCTTCCGTATTAGTCTCAACGGCAGCAGCCTCCTGAGCTTTCGCCTTCTCATAAGCTTTCTTGTAAGCACTCTCACTTGACTTACAGCTTGTAAAAGCCATTGCTGCGCACAATCCGGCGCAAAGAATCATATACTTTTTCATAATCTATATGTATTATATTAATAGTCCTTATTTCTGATATAATCCAAAAATTGCTGCGAAATTACTAATTATTAGTGAAAAACAGAAACATTTGCCACATAAAGTTTGTTAAATCGGGGAAATATGGGCATTTTAACAAAAAATCACTATGAAATTCATTGCTTTTCGGAAAAAAGGAAGTAACTTTGCGTTCGAATAACAACATGTAGAACCATTTAATAATAATTTGGCTTATGAAAAATTTAGGTTATATTGGCGCATTCCTCGGCGGAGCACTCGCCGGCGCAGTGATTGGTCTTTTGGTGGCTCCAGAGAGTGGAAAAGACACACGCAGCAAGGTTACTGACACAGTGAACGACTTCCTCAAGAAGCATAACATCCGCCTCTCGCGCAAGGAGGTTGAAGATTTGGTTGACGACATCCAGGAGGTTGCTCCCGAAGCATAGTCTCCACTATCACTTACAAACGCTCGTAATATGCTGTCAAACGACAAGAACATTGAGTCTATAGCGAAGTTAGTGGAAACTCTCAAGGACTACATCGTGCTTCAGAAGGAATATCTGAAGTACGATGTAGTGGAAAAACTGGTGAAACTGAGCGCGGCTCTGTTGCTCTCTTTCTTCATCTTTGCGTTGGTCTTTGCGGTGGTTTTCTATCTTTCCTTCGCCTTGGTCTATTGGATTGCGGAGACAACCGGTGTTGCGGTTGGGTTCGCCATCGTGGGAGGTGCATACCTATTGATGCTATTCATTGTGTATTACAAGCGAAAGGAATGGATTGAAAGGCCGCTCGTCAGAACATTGGCAAGCATTCTGCTGGAAAATAAATGATGTATTAATTGTAATCGCCACCGCTATGAGAACTTTAGAAGAGATTCAGGCACACAAGCAGGAACTGCATGCCGAGATACAGAAAAAGGAGGAGGAAATTGCCATTACATGGAATTCGCTATGGCAGCCCACCAAGGCTAACACCAAGGGGGAGATGGTTACGCACATCATTGCCAACAGCATAACTGCCGTGGATGCATTTCTGACCATGCGCAAGCTCATATCACGATACGGACATATCTTCGGTATCGGAAGAAAAAGGAAAGGACGCTGAGTTTCTTTGAAGCTCAGCGTCTTTTTTATATTTTGAACACAGAGGCACGGAGGGACAGAGTTTTTTTTATTTTAACACAAAGACACAAAAGAGAGTTTTTTTGTATTAACACAAAGACACAAAGGAATAAAGATTTATTCTGGATACAAAGATAACAAGCGACTTAAAAGTCGCCACAAAGCCTTCCGGTGTAATATCTTCAGGACTGTCGGGATAACATCTTTGTGGACTTTGTAAAAGCAGCTTTAGCTGCTCTTTGTATCTTCCGCTCCCGAAAAAAACATTGTTTCTTTGTGTCTTTGTGTTAAAAAAACACTTCTGAACCTTAACTCTTAATTCTTAACTCTTAATTCTTAATTTTATCAGTATCTTCTTGCCTGCCTATAACGTATGGTGAACACCTTGTCGAAAAGGTTGGTCCATTGGGAGTCTTCTTGTCCGTCAGTAGTGATGTGGAGGGCATAGAAACGAGTGCCTGTCTGCTGATACGAACGGATGCGGCCGGAGATACTGCAGTCATCTATCGGCATGAGGAAGTCACTGATTATCAAGACATCGGCATTGACATATCTGTCGCCTTCGTTGTCAAGAGTGTCGAAGAGAGTGCAGAGGAGTTTTCTCGAACTGGTGCCGCCACCAATGAATGGGATATGGTTTGAGGCAAAGTTATAGTCGTCTCGCGACTTGCCGAGGCGTGCCTCGCGATTCTTTTTCCTTCGCTCACGCAGGTCAATGGCCCTTACACTTACCGAAAAGTCAATAAGAAAACAATCTCGGTCAAGTTCCTCCGCCTTGACTTCAATACGCCCGAGCAACGACTGCTCTATCTGTTGCGGCAATCCATACATACTGGCCGATGTGTCAATGCACACTATCATCGGTCCCTTACGTGCGGCACGCACAAAGCTCAACTTGCGTGACGGTTGGGTAATCTCCGACTTATAGCGGAAGGTCTGCAGGTTCTTGGTCAGATATTTGTATGCAAAGAGCGACACCATGGAGTCGTCGGCATATTGTGCCAGCTCCGATGGCAACAACGCGTTGAGGTCGTTGCCTATGGTGATTCCCTCTATGTCGCTGCCAGATGAATGTTCGAGCAACATCCTACTGCCCTCTGCCACGGCAAGTCGATCGGAGCCGTTGCTGTCGGCAGTGCGCCCCATTCGCTCAACAATCTCCTCAATCTCAGGATACTTGTCGGCGGCACGCACGATGTTCAGCTTCTTCTCAAACTCCGTCTCACTCCATGTTCCGCTTGTCATCTCCCATAGCCTCAGCGACTCCTTCTCGGTCATGCCATAAAGTTCGATTTTTTCATCCAATGCCTTCAGCGCATTCTCAATCCTCAGCACCAGCACTGGGCGCTGGCGCTCGAGCTTGGCAGCAAGCTGTAGTCGAAACTTGGTCTTCATCGCCTCGCGCCAGTCCATAGACAGTTTCTCCCAGTTGAGTTCATCATCAACTCCATCTTCTGCCGAGAAAAGGCGCATGAAGAACCTTGAGTCGAAACCATAATCAGCATATCCGCCATCTATGTCTGCCAGCAGCTTCCGCCACATCACTCTCCTCTCATCCTTACCCCATATCTGCACATCCTCGCTGCGCTTTATTTCGGTGTAAGCACGCTGGTGCATAAACTTGATGTCGTGTACACACTCGTTGATGAACTGTCCCGTCTTTGTAAAGAAAATCTCAGCCCTCACTTTACTTGACAACACCTTTGGTGCGAGACTCTTGTCCTGCATCAATGATACGAGAAAGTCGAAGAGAGGGTCTTGCTCCACACTCTCCCATGGACGTGAGAGCATAAGTTGGCGGTCGAGCGAAGGCACGCGACCTGTGGTGACAAACAGTTCAATGAACTTAATATACTTAGAACTGTCCATCATGTCGGCTCCCAACAAGAAGAGCCTTCCGCTGAAATCCATCCCCTGTTTGTTCAATCTTCCAGTTTCATCATGTCCTGCCTCAGGAAGGCAAGAGCCTTATACATTTCTTTCAAATATCCCGTGATTATCTTCCTTTCCTCGGGCGACACGAAGATATTGCCGTTTACAGTCCTCTCCATATTGGAAATCCTGTCGGCAAGATGGTCAATCTCTGAGGAATAATCACACGCCCCACGAAATAGAGGATTGGTGCGGTGGCGGCGTATGTCATCAGCCATCCTTCCCTTGATGTCAGCTATCTTCGACGACTCCTCGTCGAACACACAACGCACGACGATATCACGAATGGGATTGCGCTCCTCTGGCTCTTGCCACAGGCAATGATGGAGGAAGAGCATGTCAGTCTTCTCCACCCCACACCTGTCGTGCACGAAGGCACTGGTCTTGAGCAAACGGGCAATGTTCTTCCATCTGCGGTCGCTTACATACACACTGCGATGCTCATCGTTATCAATTCTCACTGCCTGCAAGGCGCGACGTATGGAGAATATTACATGGAAAACGGTATCTGGTATGTGCACCTTACTGATTTCATTCTTCCACTCAGCGTATTCTTCTTGCGATATTGGATTACGCGCTGTAACGTCTGATGAATACTTGTCGTCATCAAGGAGCATCTTCTTGAAGTTCTGCTCAAGACGTATGCTGCAACTTTCGAGACGTATGACAAAGCGGTCCCACAGTGCCTCAAGCCCCTCGCCCTTAGTGGGGAGTTCATTGCTTGCCGCCACAAGCAGTTTGAGCGGAAGCCGTATCTCGCGGTCGCCGTTGCGGAAAACCTTCTCGTTTATTACCGTCAACAGGGTGTTCTGTATTGCAGGCCCAGCCTTCCATATCTCGTCGAGGAAAACCACATCAGCAGTGGGCAGATAACCATCAGTGACCCTCTCGTATTTATCTGATGTTTTAAGCATAGTGATGCTGACTGGTCCGAATATTTCGTCGGGTGTAGAAAACCTTGACATAAGATACTCGAATCCACGTGCATCCATGAAGCATGACTTCAGACGCCGAGCCACCATTGACTTCGCCGTTCCCGGCAGTCCCAACATTATGATACTCTCGCCGGCGAGCGCTGCCAGCAGAGCCAGTGCCACGTCGGTCTCCTTCTCGTATATGCCGCGTGTCACGTCGGACAACAGTCCTTCTATTCTTTCCTTACAATTAATCATTCAGGTATCTATCTTGTGAAATTTCTGCAAGCATTATGTATAATGTCTTATTTTGCAACTCCCTAAGGAGTGACACTCTTTTATTATATAAGTGCAAAATCATTTATTTATTGTATATATGCACCAAAAAAAATATTAAATCACACATATTTACAACACTATGTTCACCCGACAAGTGATTGCCCTATTCACCTGACAAGTGATTGCCCTATTCACTTTACAGGAGAATTACATATTGGATAACAGATAAAAATACGCCGGTCTCCTTGCGGAAACCGGCGTTGCAGTTATTTATGCGTGAGAAATTAGTCGTTGCTATTCTCAGGACGCAACTTGCGCACTGTCTCGGCAGCACGCCACATCTCCTTGTTGCGCATAGCCTCAAGCTCCTTGTTGAGACCATCGCGGTAGTCTGGCTTAGAGTTGCTGTCGATAGAAATCTGAGCCTCATTACCAGTCTTCACTGAGTAGTAGAGCCACTCCATAACAGGCTTGATGGCGTCGCGGAAACGGGGAGCCCAATCCAATGCACCACGCTGAGCTGTGGTAGAACAGTTGGCGTACATCCAGTCCATACCCTTCTGTGCGAAGAGAGGCATAAGACTCTGTGTCAGCTCCTCAACAGTCTCGTTGAAAGCCTCTGAGGGAGAGTGGCCGTTCTCGCGGAGAACATCATACTGAGCCTCAAGCAGACCCTCTATGGCACCCATCAGCGAACCGCGCTCACCAGTGAGGTCGGAAGTGGCCTCGCGCTGGAATGTGGTCTTGAACATATAACCGGCACCGATACCGATACCGAAAGCGATGGTCTTCTCCTCAGCCTTGCCCGTAGCATCCTGATAAACGGCATAAGAGCAGTTGAGTCCGCGTCCCTCGCAGAACATAGTGCGGAGGGAAGTACCCGAACCCTTAGGTGCAACCATGATTACATCAATATCAGCTGGAGGCACAACACCAGTACGGTCGCTCCAGTTGATGGCAAAGCCATGTGAATAATAGAGAGCCTTGCCCGGAGTCAGATATTTCTTTATCTTTGGCCAAGCCTGAATCTGTCCTGCATCAGAGAGAAGCATACACACGATAGTACCCTTCTCAGCAGCCTCTTCGATAGAGAAGAGAGTCTTTCCCGGCACCCATCCGTCAGCCTTAGCTTTCTCGTAGGTTTTTCCCTCGCGCTGTCCAACGATAACGTTGAATCCGTTGTCGCGCAGGTTGCAAGCCTGACCAGGTCCCTGGATACCATAGCCGATAACGGCGATTGTTTCATTCTTCAATACTTCACGTGCTTTCTCCAATGAGAACTCTTTGCTGGTGACTACAGTTTCGATAACGCCACCAAAATTCATTTCTGCCATAATTGTTCTTAATTGTTTAAATTGTTATTACTATCCCTATGAACCATGCCCGCCTTGTCCAAAAGCAGTCGTCTTGTCGGTCCATCCATCCGCTGCACGAGCGCACGGCAAGGGGTTAACTTTTCATTTCGGGGTGCAAAAGTATAAAATTAATATGAAATAACCAAATTTACTTTCACTTTTTTGCAAATTTTAGGGAAATACGGCAAGACAAGCCCCCCTCCGACTCAACAGATGGTGAGGGACTGCCCCCCACCAACTCCCCCGAGGGGGAGAGTTTTGAAATGCTTATAGGTATTATTAACTCCTCCCCTCGGGGAGGTTGGGAGGGGGCTGTGGGGGCTCTAAATATCAGCTTATCCCCGGCATGACTTTCCGCCACATAGGCAATCTCCAATCTCTTAAGGGCGTACTCCTTATACCACTCCACCGGAAAGAGATCGAGCACATGCTCGATGTACTTGACGGAATTGATATGCCCGTTGACGTCCACATCATTATAATATGTGTCGATAGTGCGCACCACAGGCAGGTCTTTGTCCATCTTCACCCTTGAACCCTTGGCAATGGGACATGCCACATCATCAGCTATCCATTCCTTGATGGCTCCGTCGTGAATGGCCAGGATATCCTGTGGCTGACGGGTGTCGGTGTCTATCATCGCCCACACGCTGCGTCCGTAGCCATAGATCTTTCCGTCCTCTCCCACTACACGGAAGTTACGGTTGGTGAAATACTTCATGGCGCTCTCTATCCACGTCTCCACATAAAACTTTGTGTATTGCAGTGGCATCTCATCCATCTCGATGGCAAGGCGCGAGAGCACCCATGTCTTATGTATGGGATTTAGATAATCCATTCCGAATCCGCGCTCTGTGGCGTGGAAGTCGGCGGCATTTAGCATATGGTTGCCTAAATGTCCCATGAACAGACGCTTGGAGAAGTCGCAGTGGAAAGGCTCCGCCGTAAAAAGATATGATCCTATTTTGTCCATAGCATTATTTTTTGGAGAAGATAAAAACCGGATAACACTATTAATAAAATTCAAACACAATGACACTAAGCATCCAGAGAACAACTCTGTTTCTTAGTGTCTTTGTGTTCAATTCAGAAATCTTCAATTTCCTTTTTCTCTTTCCTCGAGAAGTTTTGTCACTTCCTCAGTGGCACTGCGGGTGACGGCGATGCGTCCTGAGCGTGTATATTGGAGGATGCAGCCGAATTCGTCGAGCTTGTAGTAGAGGTCCATGATTTCCTCAGTGCGTCCCGACTTCATCGCTATGACGTAGGTAGGGTTCACCTCTGTCATAAAGGCATCGTTGCGGCGCACGGTGCGGGAAATCTCCGGATTCTCCATCACCATAGGCGTGGATAGCTTGTAAAGACCTGTCTCGCGGATATACAGTTCGTCATCAGTGTAGTAAGTTGCCTTGACCACGTCGATTTTCTTCTCTATCTGACGTGTGATCTTCTCTATCTGCGACTCGTTGCTCCATGCCGTGATGGTGTATTTGTGGAGTCCAGGAATGCTCGACGCCGATACATTGAGACTCTCTATGTTAACCTGCCGGCGAGTGAACACGGCTGTTATCTGATTCAATATACCGGCAATATTCTCCGAATATACCAGTAACGTATATAATTTCTTGTCTTCCATTGGTTTATTCTCCATGCTCTTAACAGTCAAGTTTTGTTTCAATATTAATCTCCAGCATCATCTCGTCGATACTTGCCCCAGGTGCAATCATAGGAGCAACGTTGTCCTCTTCCTTGACGGCACACTCGAGGATGAACGGCCCGTCGGTAGCGAGCATCTTCTCTACGGCTGCCTTGAGGTCATTGCGGTCTATAACCACCTCGTATGGGATATGATAGGCGTCGGCGATGAGCTTATACTGCGGATTGAGCATTCGGGTGAACGACTTGCGCTGACCGAAGAACATGTCCTGCCACTGGCGCACGTTGCCGAGATAGTTGTTGTTCATGAGTATGACCTTCACGGGACACTGGTTTTCCATGATAGTTCCAAGTTCCTGGATGTTCATCTGGAAACCACCGTCACCGGTAAACATACATACGGTGCGGTCGGGAGCTCCGAAGGTGGCGCCCACTGCCGCGGGAAGTCCGAAGCCCATAGTGCCAAGACCGCCACTGGTGACCACCGAGCGCTTCTTGTTATACTTGAAATAGCGGCATGAGAACATCTGGTTCTGACCCACATCATTTACCAACACTGCATCGCCCTTTGTAGCCTCAGCCACCGCATTTACAATCTCGCCCATAAGCAACGGACCATCCGTGGGATGTATGGCCGGGGTGATTACCTTGTCAACCTCCTGCTGATGGTACTCGGCAAAGGAGTCGCGCCACTCGCGATGGTTATTCTTGTTGAGCAGACGGGTAATGGCTGGAAGGGTAACCTTGCAATCGCCAACAACAGCCACGTCGGACTTTATGCACTTGTTGATTTCTGAGTTGTCGATGTCCAAGTGGATAATCTTTGCCTGCCTTGCGTATGTAGAAGGCGTGCCAGTGTCGCGGTCGCTGAAACGCATGCCCACTGCAACGATGACATCCGCCTCCTGAGTCTTGATGTTAGGAGCATAGTTGCCGTGCATACCAAGCATACCCATATTCAGGGGATGGTCGGTGGGCAGGGCTGACAATCCGAGCAATGTGCGGGCTGCAGGCATGTCGGCCTTCTCGATAAACTCCACGAGTTCGTTCTGCGCGCCACCCAGTTCAACACCATGACCTACAAGTACCAACGGACGCTTGGCATTGTTGATGAGTTCGGCAGCCTGCTCGATTGCAGACTGGTCGGGCGTGGGATAAGGTACATAGCTGCGCACGAAATCCACCTTTGTGGGCACCCATTCGGTCTTGTCCACCTGTGCATTCTTCGGGAAGTCGAGAACGACAGGACCAGGCCGACCAGTGCGTGCGATATAAAAAGCACGGCTGACTGCCCATGCTATATCCTCTGGACGTCGAATTTGGTAGCTCCATTTAGAGATAGGCTGTGCCACACCCACGAGGTCAACCTCCTGGAAGGCATCAGTTCCTAGCACTCCCACTCCCACCTGTCCTGCTATGACCACGATGGGCGTTGAGTCCATCATGGCATCAGCAACACCGGTTAGGGTGTTGGTGGCACCCGGTCCGCTTGTTACGATACACACTCCCACTTCGTCGCAAACCCTTGCATATCCTTCGGCAGCGTGGGTGGCAGCCTGCTCGTGGCGCACGAGTATATGGTCGAATGCCTTCTTCTCGCCCCGTGTATAGTCATATAGGGCATCGAATACCGGCATTATCGAACCTCCGGGGTATCCGAATATAGTCTTAACACCCTCTTCCTTGAGGGCTCGCATCAGTGCTTCAGCTCCGGTAATCAAAGTCTCTCCCCCCTGCTTCTCTGGCCTCACCTCAGGCCCATCTCCATGAGAGAGGGGAGTTGAAATGCTTTTGCCCTGATTATCATTTATTGTCGTTTTCATCATTATCTAATATTCATGTATATATTATATAAAAATAAGGAGATGCATAAGAATCATAATAGAATCTTTTAGCCCCTCGCCGTTAAGTCATATTATCTCCCCTCTCTCTTGGAGAGGGGCCGGGGGTGAGGCTTTAAATCATCCTCACTCCACCCTTGTCGGCACTTGCCACACTCTGGGCGTAGGCCTTGAGAGCCTTGCTCACCTGTCGGTTGCGCTTCAGCGGCTGCTGCTCACGGGCTGCAAGTTCCTCGTCGGAGAGACGTACGTTAATTGAACGGTTGGGGATATCTATCTCGATGATGTCGCCATCAATGATTTTTCCGATATTACCGCCAGAGGCCGCCTCGGGAGATATGTGTCCGATGCTCAGACCACTTGTGCCGCCTGAGAATCGACCGTCGGTGATAAGGGCGCACTCCTTGCCGAGGTGCATACTCTTAATATAAGAGGTGGGATAAAGCATCTCCTGCATACCGGGACCTCCCTTAGGACCCTCGTGGGTGATTACCACACAGTCGCCAGCCTGAATCTTGCCGCCGAGGATACCCTCACAGGCATCTTCCTGAGAGTCGAAAACCTTGGCAGGGCCAGAGAACTTCCAAAGACTCTCGTCCACTCCGGCAGTCTTGACCACACAACCGTCCTGAGCAATATTTCCAAAGAGCACGGCGAGACCGCCGTCCTTGGTGTAAGCGTGTTCGAGGTCACGGATGCAACCATTGGTACGGTCGGTGTCAAGCTCGCCCCACTGCGCGTTCTGGCTACCCATCTTGGTAGAGAACTTGCGACCGGGTGCAGTCTGGTATATACGGTTTGCCTCAGGGTCAATATTTGCTTTTGTTATATCGTATTTCTCCATTTGCTCGCCAAGAGTCTTGCCATCCACACGGATAGCGGAACCATCTATGAGACCGCCCTTGTTGAGCTCGCTGAGTATGCCGAGGATACCGCCGGCACGACCGCACTCCTGCACACTGTACTTCTGGGTGTTGGGAGCGAGCTTGCATAGACAAGGCACCTTGCGGCTCAGCGCGTCGATGTCGCTCATCTTGAAGTCGGCACCAGCCTCCTGTGCGACAGCCAATAGATGGAGTACAGTATTTGTACTGCCGCCCATGGCTATATCAAGTGTCATGGCGTTGAGGAAAGCCTTGCGTGTGGCAATGCTCTTGGGCAGCACGCTCTCGTCGCCGTCCTCGTAATAAGCCATCGCGTTCTTGACAACCTGGCGGGCAGCATCACGGAAAAGCTGGATGCGGTTCTCGTGGGTTGCAAGGATAGTGCCGTTACCTGGCAGCGAAAGACCGATAGCCTCAGTGAGCGAGTTCATCGAGTTGGCGGTGAACATACCCGAGCAGCTGCCGCACCCCGGACAGGCGCAACCTTCAATCTCAGCCATATCCTCGTCGCTGACAGATGGGTCGGCACCCTTTATCATAGCCGTTATAAGGTCGGCATTCTCGCCACGCCATCGTCCAGCCTCCATAGGACCTCCAGAACAGAAAACCGTGGGGATATTGAGACGCATGGAAGCCATCAGCATACCGGGAGTCACTTTGTCGCAGTTGGATATGCAAATCATGGCATCAGCCTTGTGGGCGTTGACCATATACTCCACCGAGTCGGCAATGATGTCACGAGAGGGCAGCGAATAGAGCATACCGTCGTGCCCCATGGCAATACCGTCGTCAATGGCGATGGTATTGAACTCAGCCGCATAGCAGCCCATGGATTCAATCTCCTGTTTTACAATCTGGCCAATCTCGTGGAGGTGGGTATGACCGGGAACAAACTGCGTGAACGAATTGACGACGGCAATGATAGGCTTGCCGAACTGTTCACGCTTCATACCAGTGGCTACCCAAAGAGCCCTTGCTCCTGCCATCCTTCTACCTTCAGTGCACACGGCACTTCTTAACTGATGTTTCATATCTTATAATACTATTTAAATTCAAATTTGGCTGCAAAGTTACGGCATTTTCTGATAATGACCAACAAAATCGGCATATTTTTTTAATATTTATCGCAAAAATAAGCACAAAACTTTGTATATGTGCAAAAATAGTTGTAACTTTGCAACCGAAAATTATAACAGGATATTTATTTACCCCAACAACATAGACAAGTAAAAATGAGACAGACAAAGATTGTAGCCTCCGTAAGTGACCGCCGTTGCAGTGTGGAATTTATCCGCGACTTGTTCTACGCCGGCGTTAATGTCGTGCGTATGAATACTGCCCATGCCTCAGCAGACGGTATAAGGGAGATTATCAGGAACACAAGGAAGGTGTCGCACCACATCGGTATTCTTATCGACACAAAGGGACCGGAGATCCGCACTACATCGTGCGCCAAACCGATTGAGTACAAAATAGGCGACGTGGTAAAGATATTCGGTCGTCCCGACGTTGACAGTGAGCACGACATCGTGAATGTGTCGTATGTCAACTTTGCCCAGGACATTCAGGTGGGCAATCATATCTTGTTTGACGATGGTGCCCTCGACATGGAGGTTATTGGTATCAATGGGCCTGCCGTGATAGCCCAGGTGAAGAACGACGGCGAACTTGGTTCGCGCAAGAGCGTTAACGTCCCAGGCGTTCATATCGACCTTCCGGCACTCACCGGCAAGGATATCACAAATATCAACCTTGCCATAGACGAGGACATCGACTTCATAGCCCACTCCTTCGTGCGCAATGCCTCAGACGTGAAGGCTGTGCAGAAGATTCTCGATGAGAGAGGAAGTGATATCAAGATTATATCCAAAATAGAAAACCAAGAGGGTGTGGACAACATCGACGAGATTATCGAGGCTTCATACGGAATAATGATAGCCCGCGGCGACCTGGGTATTGAAGTACCTATCGAGCGCATACCAGGCATTCAGCGTAGCATCATCCGCAAATGTGTGATGGCAAAGAAACCTGTTATAGTGGCGACACAGATGCTCCACACAATGATACACAACCCACGCCCCACCCGTGCAGAGGTGACTGATATTGCCAATGCCATATATTATCGCACTGACGCACTGATGCTCAGCGGAGAGACCGCATCGGGCGACTACCCCATTGAGGCAGTGCGCACCATGTCGCAGAGAGCCGAGCAAGCCGAGAAGGACAAGGTGAGGGAAAACGACATCGTGATTCCTATGTCAGCCAACTGCTCAGTGCGTGAGTTCTTGTGCCATAGTGCCATCGAATCCACACAGATGATGAGCGTGAAAGGTATCATCACCGACAGTTCAACAGGTCTCACAGCACGCAACCTTGCAGCTTTCCGCGGACCAACCCCCATCCTGGCAATATGCTATAAGGAGAAACTGCAACGCTGGCTGAATCTGAGTTATGGCGTTTATCCTGTATTTCAGAAAGAGCACCTGTCGTCTGAACTGCTATTCGTTGCAGCAGTAAGAATGTTGCGCCAAAAAGGATATATCGACCTCGACGACCAGATAGCCTACTTGAGTGGTTCATTCGGCACTGGCGGCGGCACCACATTCATCGAGATTAACAGAGTAAGAGAGGTGTTTGAGCGCTCCTACAGGTTCCACCTTCCAGAATAATAGTTGACAAGACATCAAGTTGACAAATTGACGGATTGACAAGTTGCTCCTGCATTATTATATATATAATAAGGTGTAGGGGCAATTAAATGCAATAAAAAACGTGAAAATAACACTTTTTTCTAAAAAAAGTCTAATAAAATTTCCGTTTCCCGTTGAAAATCAGTATATTTGCAAGCCGATTATGAACGACTGTGTAAAAACTCTCAACAAATCGCAACAAAATTAAGATATATACAATAAATAATATAGATATGACAAAAGCAGAACTTATTGAAAAGATTTCAGCCAAGACAGGTGTAGGCAAGATAGAGGTCAGCGCCACTGTTGAGGCATTTATGGAAGAGGTGATCAATAGCTTAGCGGTAGATAAGGAAGATATCTTCCTCCGCGGTTTTGGCAGTTTCATCGTGAAGAGACGTGCTGCCAAGACAGCCCGTAATATCTCGAAGAACACCACAATGATCATCGAGGCACACGACTTTCCTGCCTTCAAGCCATCGAAGTCATTTATTGAGAAAATGAAATAATCAACATTATTAATAATTTTAAAATTCTTGAACAATGCCAAACGGTAAAAAGAAGAAGGGCCACAAGATGGCTACTCACAAGCGTAAGAAAAGATTAAGAAAGAACAGACACAAGAGCAAGTAAGGCTCACGCTGTTCAAAGAAAGAAATGAAGGGAGTGTGTTCAAGATCCTGTATGGATTTTGGCACACCCTTTCTGTTTTAAAGTACCCCTTTTATCAATGTTAAAGGAATGACAAGCGAACTAATCATCGACGTACAACCGAAAGAGATATCTATAGCACTGCTGGAGGACAAAAGCTTGGTAGAATACCAGAGCGAGTCGAAGGCGGCATCTTTTTCTGTTGGCAACATCTATGTGGCAAAAGTGAAAAAACTTATGCCCGGACTGAATGCGTGTTTCGTGGACGTCGGCTACGAACGCGATGCATTCCTGCACTATCTCGATTTGGGTACACAGTATTCCTCGTACGAGAAATACCTCAAGCAAGTTCAAAGCGACAGAAAGAAACTATTCCCTATCTCTAAGGCCACCCGTCTGCCCGACCTAAAGAAGGACGGCAGTGTACAGAACGTATTAAAGGTTGGCCAAGAGGTATTGGTACAGGTGGTCAAGGAACCTATCTCTACCAAGGGACCACGTCTTACATGCGACCTGAGCTTTGCCGGCAGGTATATGGTGCTCATGCCCTTCCAAGAAAAGGTTTCGGTATCAACGAAAATCAAAAAGGGCGAGGAGCGCACAAGACTGAAACAACTGGTACAGAGCATCAAGCCAAAGAACTTCGGCGTGATTGTGAGGACTTCAGCAGAAGGAAAGAGAGTAGCTGAACTTGACAGCGAGATGAAGATACTGCTGAAAAGATGGGAGGATGCCATCACAACCGTGCAGAAGACCACCGAAAGGCCTAAGATAGCCTTCGAGGAGACATCGCGCGCTGTTGCTTTGATCAGAGACCTGTTTAACACCACCTACGACGGCATACACGTCAACGACGAGACGGTATTCAACCAAGTGAAAGACTATGTTGGACTTATCGCACCCGATAAGGTTGACATCGTGAAATTATACAATGGCACTGTACCCATCTTCGACAATTTCAATGTTACGAAGCAGGTTAAGTCGGCCTTTGGAAAGACTGTCAACTACAAGCGTGGAGCATATCTCATCATCGAGCATACAGAAGCTATGCACGTAGTGGATGTAAACAGCGGAAACCGCACCAAAGCGGAAAACGGACAAGAACAAAACGCGCTGGAGGTAAACCTCGGTGCTGCCGACGAACTGGCACGCCAACTAAGGCTCAGGGATATGGGTGGAATAATCATTGTGGATTTCATCGATATGCACCTTGCAGAGGACAGGCAAATGCTGTATGAACGAATGTGCAAAAACATGCAGAAAGACCGTGCACGTCACAACATACTGCCACTGAGCAAATTCGGACTGATGCAAATCACCCGACAGAGAGTGCGGCCTGCCATGGACGTCAACGTAGAGGAAACATGCCCCACATGCTTCGGCAAGGGCAAAATCAAATCGAGTATTCTCTTTACAGACCAATTGGAGAGCAAGATTGACCGTATGGTCTCCAAGATTGGTATTAAGAAATTTAACCTCCACGTACACCCCTACGTGGCAGCCTACATTAACCAAGGCATTTTCTCTATGAAGAGAAAGTGGCAGATGAAGTATGGCATGGGTATAAATGTCATACCAAGTCAGAAACTGGCCTTTTTGCAATATGAGTTCTACGACAAAAAAGGCAACTTCATAGACATGCAAGAAGAGATAGAGACGAAATGACAACAACATTATTCTGGCTGTGCCTAGCTATCGTGGTTTATACTTATGTTGGATACGGCCTAATTCTTTATCTGCTTGTTTTTATCAAAAGGCTGGCAATCAAGGCGAAACCTCTGGCAGACATTACCGACGACTGTCTGCCCGAGGTTACGCTTATGGTATGTGCATACAATGAGGAGGACATAATCTCCGAGAAAATGTCGAATACACATTCTCTCGACTACCCCGCCGACCGGCTACACTTGGTGTGGGTGACCGACGGAAGTACCGACAACACCAATTCCATTCTCTCTACCTATCCTGATGTCAAGATTGTATTCTCCCCCGAACGTAGAGGCAAATCAGCCGCCCTAAAGCATGGAATTAAAGAGGTATCTACGGAGATTGTCATGATGACAGATGCCAATACGATGCTTAACCCTGAAGCAATCAGGGAGATTGTCCGACTGATGCAAGACCCCAAGGTGGGATGTGTTTCTGGCGAAAAGAAGGTAATGGCAAAGAGTGATTCCGACGAGGCCGCACAGGGCGAGGGACTCTACTGGAAATATGAGAGCACTCTTAAGCGTCTTGACAGCGAACTCTATTCTGCCATGGGAGCAGCTGGCGAACTATGTGTCATACGTCGCCAACTCATGACCGATATCCCCGACGACACCCTCCTCGATGACTTCGTGATATCTATGGAGATAGTGCGCATGGGATATAAGATAGCATATACATCCAAGGCATTTGCCATGGAATACGGCAGTGCCGACCTGCATGAGGAGAGTAAGCGCAAAAGACGCATAGCTGCAGGCGGACTGCAAAGCAGTTGGCGGTTGCGCTCACTGATGAATCCACTGCGTCATCCGGTTGTGGCGTTCCAATTTGTATCGCATCGGGTATTGAGATGGACTATCACCCCCGTATGTCTCTTTGCCCTCATTCCCCTCAACACTATCCTTGTACTCTCAGGCGAGGGTATCATCTACACCATCATCTGGATCCTCCAGATACTATTCTATGCCTCTGCCCTCGCAGGAATGAGGATAAGCAAGTACTTTGTCTTTATGAATCTCAATGTCTTCCGTGGTATGGCATATCTACTAAATAACACCTCTGGAACGTGGGAAAAGGCGAAAAGAGCCTGAAAAAACGTTAAAATTAAAGCAATAAAGATATTTTAATTAATAATATATACTTTAATCTTAATTTTTTTTGTATCTTTGCAAACTGAAACAAATAGTAGATGTATGTATCATGTATCAAGATGAAATCATAATACTCAGAAGCAAGTTATCAGAAGCTCAAGCACTCTTGGCCAAAACAGCCGAAGAGCGCGACAAAGCTCTGCAGCAGCTCAAGGAATACGAGGAGAAGATAAGGAAGGCCGAGAAAGCCAGCCGCATGAAATCATTGTTCCTTGCCAACATGAGCCATGAGATTCGCACCCCGCTCAATGCCATCGAAGGTTTTTCGAGGGTAATGGCCGAGACTGACTCTCCCGAGGAGCGTATGAAGATGCTCGAGATTGTGGAGAGCAACAACAATCGTCTGCTTAGTCTTATCAACGAGATACTCGACTTGTCACGAGTTGAGTCTGGCGAGATTCAGATGAAAAAGGCACCTGCCAATCTCACAGAGATGTGTGCCAACATTAAGCAGATTTTCAAGTTCCGCTGCCCTGAGTCAATCAAGTTGGTGGCTGATATACCGGCAAAGACAGTAATGCTCAACACCGACATCAACCGCATTACTCAGGTGTTTTGCAATCTCATCAGCAATGCCCTCAAGCACACCATCACCGGTAGTATCACATTCGGCTATTGCGTGAGCGACGATGAAAAGACTATCACAATGAAGGTGGCAGACACTGGTTCGGGAATAGACCCGAAAGACATCGACTCCATCTTCCAGACCTATGTCTCCAAGGATGCTGAGCAGCAAAACGGTTATGGACTTGGTTTGCCTCTTAGCAAGATTATCGTAGAGAAATTGGGTGGACATATCTCTGTCAACTCTGAGTTGGGAGTTGGTTCCACCTTCTCATTCACATTCCCCTTCGACGGTTCCTACGTAGGCACCACCACCACCACCTCAAAGCCAGGCTTCACTATCTCTCGCACACTCAGAGCCAAGCCTGAAATGGACATCAGTAAGATGAAACTTATTCTGGTGGCAGAGGACGAGGAATGTAATTTCGAACTTATCAAGAATGTGCTCAACAATCGTTATCGTATCCTTCGTGCCCGCAATGGCATCGAGGCAGTAACTCTCAATGAGGAAGAGCACCCTGACATGATACTTATGGACATCCGTATGCCCGAAATGAATGGTCTCGACGCAACTCGCATCATCAAGGAGGTTAATCCTACTGTTCCTATCTTGGCACTGAGTGCCTATGCCTTCCAGGACAGCATTCAAGAAGCTCGCGATGCAGGTTGCAATGAGTTTATCTCAAAGCCTTTCAAGGTAGAACACCTCATAGAGACTATCGAGAAGTATATTTGAATAAAGACACAATAATATGGGAAAACTAGCAGTGAAAAAATATGTTTCGCTGATGATGCTGATACTCCAATTAGTAATCAGCATCTTCACGATTGTAGGATTATATGGTGGAGATTCGTCTCCGGTAGGAAACATGGCTTCGGCAATGTGCGTCTATGTATTACCCGTGTTTATTATCGCCAATATCATAATGTTGGTATATTGGCTGATAATGCGCAATTGGTTTATCGCTCCCCTACCACTCATAATAGTATTGTGCTGCATACCCTATATTGGCACTATCTACCAGACAGGACTCTTCCAGTCTGACAACTCTACAGGTACAGGCATCAAAGTTGCATCATATAATGTCGCCCGTTTCGGACGTGCTGCCACGGGCTTCATTGCCCAAGATGTTCTCGCCGAGATGAAACGCGAGAATGTGGATGTCTTCTGCATCCAAGAATACACAAATATCAGTGGCGACAAAAAGGTGAGCGACATATATAGTGAATATTTCCCCTACATGGTTATTGGAAGGGAGGATATGGCAATCTATAGCCGCTACCCTATCACGGGTTCCAAGACCATCCTCTTTGAGCAAACCAACAACAGCGCCATGTGGGCCAATATCAATGTCAATGGCAAGTCGGTACGTGTATTCAACGTCCATCTCGAAACCACAGGATTCAGTCGCACACTCCACCAAGCAGCAAAATTACAAAACAAAGGCATCAAGGTGGAGGACAATGCACTCATTAATGCCATTTACGGCAACTACACCCTTGGAATGATTGTCCGTGCGGGCCAAGCCAATATGGTGGCTATGGAAATGCGTGACTCCAATCTTCCATGCATTGTGACAGGCGACTTCAACGATGTCCCCTATTCCTACGTATATAATACAATGATGGGAGAAAATATGGTTGATGGTTTCAAGGAATGTGGCAAGGGTTTTATGTCAACTTATCGTGGCAAAAAACCAGTGCGTATCGACTATATTATGCATGACAAGTCGCTTGTCGGCTCATCTTACTACACCAAGGATCTCACCTACTCCGACCACATTCCGGTGTTCATGACTATCGGATTATAAAATCCAACTTTCGCAATTAGAAGGTTAAGGAAATTAAGGGAATTTATATCAGCTTTAGTTGTGATGAATGTATAACTATTGAGTAATATAATGTTGTCATAACGGGGCAACTCAATGTTTTAAATACGGGTATCTTATTTATATTCCACACTGCGGAACGTACGTTCCCCACTGTGGAATACACGTTCCCCACTGCGGAATGTACGTTCCGCAGTGGGGAATATAAACCATTTACTCTATTGTTACAAATTCATAACGGCTATCCACTAAACATTAGGATAACTATTATACCAAAATATAAACAACCTATTCAGTCGTTGCCATTTCTAGGCTTTATTAATTTTTATTATCGCTGCTCCAGACTTAGGAACATGGATGCTGAGAGGCTGCTTGGATGACAGACATGCGGCAAAAGATTCACCCGTAAGAATTTCCTCGCCCATAACGTCCTTACCATCGGATAGTTTGAGGTATTCGAAGGCATGCTCGGGGATATTGAGAAGAATATCGCGGTCGAGATTGTCGAAATTGACTACTACAACAAGGAGTTGGCAACCAGAACGTCGAAGGAATGCATACTGCCTGTCGGGATTGAACGAGGCGGAATGGGGATTGGCATACATCAGGTCGTAGCTCAAGCCTGTGACAGTCTTGTCGGTGCGGGCGAAATTCATCAGCTTTGAATAGATGTCAGCCAATTTCTTTTCATCTTCAGTAAGATTGCCTTCATCTGCACGACACATGGTGTCAACACTCCAATAATCAAAGATTGTGGTGCGACCGTCCCTACCACTGAATCCTTCCTTGTCCATTCCTTTCTCACCATATTCCTGTGCAAAGTAGTGCATATATGGACATGAACGGAATAATGTAGAGACCACCAAAGCTGGTATTGCCTTAAAGGCGTCAGCGGCAAAGAAATCCGAAGCAATACGCTGCTCGTCGTGATTCTCAAGGAAATAGAGCATGTGGTCGGAAATGTCGTCGGTAGATTGCCATGCTCCCGTTATACGAGTTGCACTTCCACCGGCAGTAATATCGCGGAGAGTGTCGTACATTCCTACCTTATCATATAAATAGGTGAATCCGGCCTCAACATAATGTCTATAGAGAGCTGGATTATATACCTCGCCTATAAAGAGATAGTCGGGATACTGACGGCGTACCTCAGCTATCGCCCAGCGCCAAAAATCTACAGGCACCATCTCTGCCATGTCGCAACGCACTCCCTGTACTCCCTTTGAAGCCCAGAACAGAAGTATGTCGCGCATCTTAAACCATGTATCGGGAATGGGGTTAAAGTATCCTATACCACCGGCATAATAATCGACACCATAATTGAGTTTTACAGTCTCATACCAATCATTCTGTCCGGGTTTATGATCAAAATGGTCGTTACCCGTGGCTTTAGCCGGTTCCTCATGATAGGGATCTGCTGTACCGGCATAAAGGTCGAGATAAGGTTCGAATGAACATCCGGGACAATAATAGAAATTATTCTGCGGATTGAAGCCCTGAGATTGGTTATCATCGGCACCAAGGTCTCGAACGCCTTTTGGTTTACACAACGAGACATATTGGCGTGCTACATGATTTGGAACAAAGTCGATGATAACACCTAAACGTGACTTGTGGGCTCTTTCCACCAATGCCTCGAACTCAGCCATTCGACGGTTAACATCCTCGGCAAGGTCGGGATCGACATCATAATAATCGGTGATTGCATAAGGAGAACCTGCATTTCCCTTGACAATAGCAGGATGATTTACAGGAATGCCATGAGCACTGTAGTCGGTCTTTGTGGCATGACGTATAACACCCGTAAACCATACATGGGTGGCTCCTTTCTGCCATATCGACTTAAGTACAGATGCGGTAAGGTCATTGAACTTACCGCATCCATTATCAGAAATGCTACCATTCTCCTTCCTCGTAGTATTTCTGTTGCCATAAAGGCGAGGAAGGAGTTGATAGATTATAATCTTATCGTTTGACATATCCTTGGATTAAGAGATACCGTTGACAGCTACATTCTTGTCGATACGGCCAATCATACCCTGAAGAGCCTTGCCAGGACCACATTCTGTGAAATCGTCAGCTCCATCGGCTATCATGTTCTGTACGCATGATGTCCAACGAACACTGCTTGTGAGCTGAGCGATGAGATTGGCCTTGATGTCGGCAGGATCAGTATGAGGCTTACCGTCAACATTCTGATAAACCGGGCACTGAGGAGCTGAGAACTCAGTCTTCTCAATAGCTGCCTGAAGTTCATCCTTGGCAGGCTGCATAAGTGGAGAATGGAATGCTCCGCCTACCTTGAGGGGCAATGCACGCTTGGCTCCTGCAGCCTTGAGTTTCTCACATGCCTCGTTGATGGCCTCAACATTTCCAGAGATAACAAGCTGACCAGGGCAGTTGTAGTTGGCGGGAACGACAACCGATCCCTCCTTGCTCACTTCTGCACAGATTTCCTCAATCTTGTCGTCAGGAAGACCTACAATAGCTGCCATTGTAGAAGGAGCAGCCTCGCATGCCTTCTGCATAGCCATGGCACGAGCATAAACAAGACGCAAACCATCCTCGAAATTAAGTGCTCCAGCTGCTACAAGAGCAGAGAACTCACCGAGTGAGTGCCCTGCTACCATAGAGGGCTTGAACTCGTCGCCAAGACTGATTGCCTTGATGACACTGTGAAGGAAGACAGCTGGCTGTGTTACCTTAGTCTGCTTAAGTTCATCGTCGGTACCAGCAAACATAATGTCGGTAATACGATAACCGAGAATATCATTAGCTTTCTCAAAAAGCTCTTTTGCCTTTGGATTGTTGTCGTAGAGGTCTTTACCCATACCTACGAATTGGGCTCCCTGTCCGGGAAATACAAATGCTTTCATCTTAAAATCTTAAAACTTTAAATATTTCAATTATTAAATATTTCAATTTTCCTGTAAGAGAGGAACAAGCACAGAGAAGGTACTTCCCTCGCCTACTACCGACTCCACCATTACATCTCCACCATTCTTCACAGCGAAGTCCTTGCAGAGCTGAAGACCGAGTCCACTACCCTCTTCATTATTTGTACCATAAGTGGTTTCACCCTTATGGAAGATGGAGTCGATGCGGTCGGGGGCAATACCCACACCATGGTCGCGTATGCCCACCTTTGCAAAGTTGTCCTTGCGCGATACCACTATTTCTATACTGCTATCCTCATTGCTGAACTTGACTGCATTGCTGAGGAAGTTGCGCAATACGGTGTTGAGCATATCCTTATCGGCACGCACCTTCAACCCGTCTTCGTGATACTCGGTGGTAAGCTTTATCTTCTTTGTCTCAGCAATGAGAGAGAAGATGTCTGCCACTCCAGTAATTACATCACTAATCTCAAACTCCTGGAATGCCACCTTAAGACGACCAGTCTGACTCTTTGTCCACTTAAGCAGGTTGTCGAGCAAGTCATGCGTTTCCTCTGTCTCACGATTAGCCTTGTCGATAAGATAATACATCTCAGGACCGATTGCCTCGGGACTAACAGTCTGAACAACAAGATTAAGCACCATACGGATACTTGCCATTGGAGAGCGCAGGTCGTGGGCAATCACAGAATACATCTTGTCGCGGTTGCTTATAGTGCGTTTCAACTCGATATTCTGCTGAACAATGATACGCTTGGCTGCAACGAGAGATATCTGGTGCATGACGCGCATGATGAGCTCTTCCTTGTTGAACGGTTTGGAAAGGAAATCATTAGCTCCTACCTGAAAGCCATGAACAAGGTCGGACGGAGAATTTAGGGCTGTGAGAAAGATAATAGGAATATCCGCTGTCTCGGGATTCTTTTTAAGCTCAACAGCTGTGTCAAATCCACTGATGTCGGGCATCATCACGTCGAGCAATACCAAGTCGGGATGCTGCTCCTTGCATACTTGTATGCAACCGGTACCATTGTTGGCTGTGAGAACCTGAAACTTCTCGTTGGTCAACAAGATCTTAAGCAACAGCACGTTGCTCATCACATCATCGACCACCAAAATACGATAGTCACTTCTGTTGATACTTTGCTCAAATGTTTCTCCGTATTCCATAACTAATTCTATTTAGATTAATTACTTGGCGTAAGCCACACTTCTCGTCTCGCGGATAACCGTAATCTTAACTTGTCCTGGATAAGTCATCTCAGTTTGTATCTTGTTGGCTATCTCGCCTGAGAGTGCCTCAGTCTCCTTGTCATCCATCTTGTCGGCACCCACAATGACACGCAACTCACGACCAGCCTGAATGGCATATGTCTTGGTAACTCCAGGATAACTCATGGCAATGGCTTCAAGGTCGTTGAGACGCTTGATATATGCCTCGACAATCTCGCGACGAGCTCCAGGACGGGCACCGCTGATAGCATCGCAAACTTGTACAATTGGAGCGAGGAGAGTATTCATCTCGCACTCGTCATGGTGAGCTCCAATGGCATTGCAGATATCTGGCTTTTCCTTATATTTCTCTGCTATCTTTGCGCCATAGAGAGCATGGGGTAGCTCGCTCTCCTCGTCGGGCACCTTACCAATGTCATGGAGCAAACCAGCACGCTTGGCCTTCTTGGGATTAAGACCAAGTTCGGATGCCATAACAGCACAAAGATTGGCTGTTTCGCGCGCATGCTGGAGAAGGTTCTGTCCATACGAACTGCGATACTTCATCTTACCAACGATACGAATGAGTTCGGGATGCAAACCATGGATTCCAAGATCGATGGCTGTGCGCTTACCGGTCTCGATAACCTCGTTCTCAAGCTGTTTCTTCACCTTTTGCACCACCTCTTCAATTCTTGCAGGATGGATACGGCCATCGGCTACAAGCTGATGGAGCGCAAGGCGGCAAATCTCACGACGGATGGGGTCGAAGGCGCTAATGACAATAGCCTCTGGAGTGTCGTCAACAACAATCTCCACACCTGTGGCTGCCTCAAGAGCCCTGATGTTACGACCTTCACGACCGATGATACGACCCTTTACCTCGTCGTTCTCTATATGGAACACACTTACACTATTCTCAATGGCAGTCTCGGTGGCAACACGCTGGATGGTCTGGATGACAATCTTTCGGGCATTTGCATTAGCATTGAGCTTAGCTTCGTCCATAATCTCGTTAATATAACTTTGGGCATCTGTCTTAGCCTCGTCCTTCATCGACTCAACAAGACGCTGCTTGGCCTCCTCTGCACTCAGTCCAGAGAGTTCCTCGAGCTTCTCACGCTCCTTGAGCTGCATTTTCTCCAATTCCTCCTGCTTAATGGTGATAAGCTTCTTCTCATTCTCGATACGCACCTGCTGATTGTCGAGGTCGTTCTTACGACGCCCCAACTCCTCTTGACGTTGGTTGAGCGACATCTCGCGTTGCTTAAGGCGGTTCTCACTCTGCTGGATATGCTGGTTGCGCACCTGCACTTCCTTCTCGAGTTCGCTCTTCTTATTAAGGAATTTCTCCTTCACCTCGAGCAACTTCTTTTCTTTCATCACATCGGCTTCCTTCTCGGCAGCCTCAACCATCTCATTATACTTCCCCTTCAGGACATACCTGAAAACGAGGTATCCGCCTATACCGCCCAATATGAGGGCTGCTACGGAAATTATTATTGTCAATAACATAATACTATTATTTATTTATATTAAATTACTTTTTGCCTAAAATTTCGTCAATTTCGGCAGAAAGATGGCTGAGAACATCATCATAGGGTCCAGTGTCATTACGGGAATGTTCCTTCTGATACTGAAGGGCTATGTCAATCAAAGTCATTAGGGCTATTGTATGATCACCCTTGCGCCCCTTGAACAACTTGGCATAGACATTGTAGCGGTCGGTAATCATCTTTGCCGCCGCACGATAATACACCTCTTCCTCGCGGTTGATCGTAACACTCATTTCCTCGTCATACACATGAAGACGAATGTTGAGCTTAGTCTTATTGTCGTCTGCCATAAATGTTTATTATTTCTGTTCGGATAACACTGCGATGCACTTGTTAACATCTCGTATTAACTTGGCCAGTCTTTCTCTTGCCGACTGGATGTCACCATCTGCAACCTCCAGCATCTTGGCTGCCTTGAACGCGTCAAACTCCCTTTGCTTGTCTTGGAGTTGTTGCCTGAGTTGACGCACGTCGTCTTCATTCTTCTCGAGCATGACATAAAATTCTTCGTTCTCCTTCTTCAGACTCTGAAACTGGAGAATCAATGCACGCACCTTCGTCTGAAAATCGACTATTGTCTTTTCACTCATAGCTAAACGGTTCACAATACTTTACAAAGGTAAGAATAAAAACCTACAACCCAACAATTATACCACAAAATTTAATGTTTTTTAATTGTTTTAGCAGGTAATTAGATTTATTTTACCCTTAATACCTTATTTTTTGTCATCATTCTTGGGACGCGGCTCCTTTTTGGCGAGCATTACCACCTTATATACAAAGGCAGTGGTCCAGGCCTGAGAATATCCAAGACGACGGGAATACTCGCGAATGGACACAACGGTTTTCATCACGCCAGCATCCGTAAAGTCGTTCTTGTTGAAAATATCATCCACGGTTTTCTCGGTCATGGTATATATAGCCTTCTTCATAAACGACGGGATGCGCAACTTGAACTTCATCAGGTTGCCGATAAGCATCATAAGGTCTTGAGTAAACCCTTGGAACTGTATGAAATAAGGCTGAACATCCTGAAGACGTTTGCACTTTTTCCTCACGCTCTGGTCTATCTCCTTAAAAAAGATGTCGTCCATACCATATATTTCCTTTAACATCTTGCGGCAGCGGGTCTTCTCGCCGACACCCAACTTATTATTTACAGTGGGAACCTTGAGCGTTGTTTTGAACACACGAAGATCGGGAAGTGCAGCAAGATTGGTTATACCAAGGTCGCTCGCCATTACTGCCTGAAAATACACTCTGACAAGAGTCATGAAATCTTCCATGCCACCTGCCTTCTGCTGGTCATCGGACTTGCGCCCGAAAAGCTTTGAAATTATACTCATTTCTTCTGTTTTTACTGATTTTGGCTGCAAAGTTACTGAATTTTCTGCATAACTCAATAAAAAAAAGCAAAAATTGAATGTAAATATGGATTTTTTTTGTAACTTTGCCCAAAAATTGCAATTTTAGATATATGAAAGGTATAGTATTGGCAGGTGGAAGTGGTACTAGACTGTATCCTATCACCAAAGGAATAAGCAAACAACTAATTCCTATCTTTGACAAACCTATGATTTATTATCCTGTGTCGGTGCTTATGCTTGCCGGCATAAGGGAAATTCTGATAATCAGCACTCCGCACGACCTGCCGGGATTCAAGCGACTCCTAGGCGATGGTAGCGAGATTGGAGTGAAATTCGAATATGCCGAGCAACCATCGCCCGACGGACTTGCACAGGCATTCATAATCGGTGAGAAATTCATCGGCAACGACTCGGTGTGCCTTGTCCTTGGTGATAACATATTTTATGGCAGTGGTTTCTCATCGCTGCTCAGACAAAGTGTTGACAACGCTGAAAAACACAATTTGGCAACCGTGTTCGGATATTACGTAAATGACCCTGAAAGATACGGCGTAGCAGAGTTTGACAGCCAAGGGAACTGCCTGAGCATAGAAGAAAAGCCAGAGAGGCCGAAGTCTAACTATGCTGTTGTAGGTTTGTATTTCTACCCTAATAGTGTTGTTGAGATTGCAAAGAACATTAAACCGAGTGCTCGAGGCGAATTGGAGATCACAACAGTCAATCAGGTATATCTTGAGAGGGAAAAACTCAAGGTACTGCCACTGCAGCGTGGATTTGCATGGCTTGACACTGGCACACACGACAGTTTGAGCGAAGCAAGCACATTCATCGAGGTGATTGAGAAAAGACAAGGTCTAAAGGTGGCCTGCCTCGAGGAGATTGCTTACAAGCGAGGATGGATAAGTATCGAACAGGTGCACGAACTCGCAAAGCCAATGATTAAAAACGGATATGGACAGTATCTAATGAACTTGAAGTAACCCAATATCAATGCCACAGTCAACTGTGGCATTGAATAAATACTACTATTTCAAATCTTAAACTAAACTTTTATGAAAAAAGACGCCAAAGAATTATTCGTGCCTGGAAGACTCTGCTTATTTGGAGAACACTCCGACTGGGCAGGTAAATATAGGACTATGAACGCCGACATCATTGCCGGTACTGCCATTGTATCGGGTATTGAACAAGGTATCTATGCCACTGTGGAGAAAGACTCGTATTTCACTGTGACATCAACGGCACCGGAAATTATGGATGTATGGCAGGACTTCTCATGCCATATGGATGCTCATGAACTTAAGGAAGTAGCAAAGAGCGGGTCGTTCTTCTGCTATTGCGCAGGAGTGGCATCATATATGCTGGAATGGTATAAAGTAGGGGGAGTGAAAATTAATATCACCAAGATGACACTGCCTATAAAAAGCGGTCTGTCATCCTCAGCGGCAATATGCGTACTTGTGGCAAGGGCATTCAACCTGATTTACAACCTCAACCTAAGCACTATGGGAGAAATGAACATTGCTTATTGGGGCGAACTGCGTACAAGTAGCCGTTGCGGACGTCTTGACCAGGCCTGCGCCTTCGGTGTACATCCTGTGCAAATGACATTCGACGCAGAAGAGGTGGAGGTAAAGAATTTCAATATTAGGGAAACTCTGTATTGGGTGTTCTCAGACCTCAACGGACAGAAGGACACAATCAAGATTCTTACAGACCTCAATAAGGCATTCCCATTTGCAGATGGCGAGAGGGAGAGGAATGTGCAATATGCACTGGGAGAACTTAACCAGAAGACTGTGAGGGAGGCTATAAAATTGATGGAGGAAGGACGGGTGGAAGAGCTTGGAGCATTAATGACACAGGCCCAAGCTGACTTTGACAAATATATCACACCTATGTGTCCAAGTCAGTTGACATCGCCCAAACTGCATGCAATGTTAGAAGACGAAAACGTAAAGCACCTCACATACGGAGGAAAGGGCGTTGGTTCGCACGGCGATGGTTCGGTGCAGTTCCTCGCCAAATCTAAGGAATGTCAACAGGAACTAGTGGATTACCTCAAGGGAAAGGGACTTCATGCATATGGACTCACCATAGAACCGAAACATACAATACGAAAGGCTATCATACCCGTGGCTGGATTCGGAACCAGACTGTATCCTGAAACCAGATTCCTGAAAAAAGATTTCTTCCCCGTCATCGACAAGGACGGATTGGTAAAACCACTAATTCTCATACTGCTTGAAGAATGTAAGGCTGCAGGAATTGAGGAAATATGCATCGTACTCGGTAGTGAAGCGGAAAGGGAACAATACAGACTATTCTTTGAAACGCCACTGCCAAAGGAACATCTTGACAAACTACCGAAGGACAAGATTAAATATGAAAGACATATTCTTGATATCGGAAAACGGCTGACTTTCGTCTATCAGACAGAAAAGAAGGGATTCGGCGATGCTGTATATCGATGTGCTGAATTTGCCGCTAACGAACCGGTTCTGCTATTGTTGGGTGACACTATCTACCGCAGCAATACCAACAAATGTTGTGCACTGCAATTCATCGAGGCTTTCGAGAATTTCAACAAACCGATGATGTCTATTCATGAAATACCACTTGAGAAGGTGTGCTACTATGGTGTTACTTCTGGTAAATGGATTGACACCAAGGAAACGGTACTCAACATGAACAATATCACAGAGAAACCATCGTCGGCTTATGCCGAGGAAAATCTCGGGGTACCTTCATTGACGGAAAAGGGTAAAAAAAGCTACTATTGCGCATTTGGTTCGTACATCCTAACTAATGAGGTATTCGCCCAGTTGAAGGATAATATCAACAATAACGTAGTGAATGCCAAAGGAGAAATAGAACTGACAACTGCCCTGGAACTGGTAAGACAGAAATATGGCCTAATGGGTGTGAAACTCGATGGAGAGATGTTTGATATCGGTGTGCCGAATGAATACCGCAACACGATGTGCAATTTTGCTTCGCCATGCTGAAGATTTTTCTCGCATCAATACTGACTCTGGTTCAACTCAACTGTGAAAACCTCTTTGACTGCTCACATGACGAGGGGAAAAAAGACACTGAATTCACGGCTGAGGGGAAAAGGCATTGGACACAACAGAAATACTGGCAGAAAACAGAAAACATAGCTAAGGAACTGATAGGATGTTGCGGCAAGGACACCCTACCCGACCTCATCACTCTCTGTGAGGTGGAGAATGACTCGGTGATGGAAAGGCTGACACGACGCACGGCTATGGGACAACTTGGCTATAGGTATATTATGACCAATTCGCGCGATGAAAGAGGCATCGACGTGGCAATAATATATAACACTATGTCATTCAGGCCTATCTGCCATAAATCAATTAGACCTGTTGACAATCACACAGAGCATCCACTTAGGGATATCCTATACGTCTGCGGCAGCGTTGCCTCAGGCGACACACTACACGTAGTAGCAGTGCACGCCCCGAGCAAGTTCGGCGGTGAGAAGAAGTCATTAAAACGACGTATGGTTGTAATGGAAAAGACCGTCGAGATTATTGACTCTATTCGACACACTAACAGGGATGCCAAGATAATAATAGCAGGTGATTTCAACGACACTGCAGACAGCAAGGCCATGACTTACTTAGAGGGGCATGGTTTGATGAACGTCACGAAACATGCTTGTGGCAAGCATGGAGCGCAAGGAAGTTATAAGTATAAGGGCAAGTGGGAAAGCATAGACCACATCCTTATCGGTGAGAATATGCGCCATAGGGTGATTACTGCCGATATATACGATAATCCTTTTTTATTATCTAAGGACAAGAAATACGGAGGATACAAGCCCTATCGCTCCTTCAATGGATTCAGATACGCCCCCGATGGTTACAGTGACCATCTGCCTGTTGTGATAAAATATTTGAAGACGCCATCAATAAAAAACGAAGGTACCTTCGATAAACAATGAAGGAACCTTCGTTAGATACTAATATATTGTGGGTAAATATCAAGCTACCTTCTCAAGTCGCTTCATCATTGCAAACATGAAGAGTGCTGAGAGGAGGCAGAGTACAATGAATACTGTCCATACCATCCACAACGGAAGACAACCCCAAAGGAATCCACCTACACTGACAAGGAAATTACCAATGGCTGTAGCAACAAACCAACCACCCATCATCATACCCTTATATTTTGGAGGTGCTACCTTGGAAACAAAGGATATTCCCATAGGAGAAAGCAGCAACTCCGCAAATGTCAAAACAAGATAGGTAGAGATGAGCCAGTTTGTTGACACAAATGTACCATTATCTCCAGCTGCTGCCTGTGCGTCGGGGGTAAGAAGACCAAACGAGCCAAATGCCATTACGCCAAAACCAACGGCGGCAACAAGCATACCGTATGCTATCTTGCGAGGGGCAGAAGGTTCCTTTCCCCTACGAGCCAACGCACTGAAAATGGCAAGGCTAACAGGAGTAAGAGCCACTACATAACAGGGATTGAACTGTTGGAAGATAGGGGCTGAAATATCAATTGAGCCTGACACATTGGTGTATTGCCAATAAAGGAATGCAACACAGGCTGCAAGAACACCACCTGAGATGATTTTACCATTAGATGACTTACTCTGAAACAAGGAGAACAATGCATACACAATAATGATTATGGCAACCAAATTAAGAACGTCGAAAGCCATACTCTGTACACCTTCTACACTCTTCACCGTGAACTCATTGGCAAAATATGTAAGAGTAAGTCCATTCTGATGGAATGCCATCCAGAAAAATATCACAACTGCATACACCAGACAGAGTGCTACAACACGAGCACGGGTGTCGGCAGGAGAGAGTTCCTCAATAGTATCATCTGCGCTCTTCTTTGAATCTTTATCTTTCTTGCCACCTTCAACGTGACGGAATGTAGGACGCGTAAGATAATAAATCGCAATAGAAAGTATCAGAGAAGCACAGGCAACGGCAAATGCAAAGTGATAGGAATCGTTCTCAGAAACTCCCATATTTGCCTGGGCCCACTCCATAATCTTAACAGCTGCTGTAGGAGCAAATAAAGCACCGATATTGATAGCCATATAAAAGATTGAAAAACCAGAGTCACGCTTGTCGGAGTACTGCGACGAATTATAGAGGTCGCCTACCATCACCTGCAAGTTGCCTTTGAACAAACCTGTGCCAAGGGCAATCATTACTAAAGCCGCCATCATTACAACTAATGCTACAATGTCACCACCAAGGGGCACAGATAACAGCAAATAGCCTGCAAACATAATGATGATACCACTGGTTACCATCTTACCAAAACCAAACTTGTCGGCCATCATACCACCAAACAACGGAAGGAAATAGACCAACATCAGAAAACTACTGTAGATAAAACCCGCTGTACCTGGAGCCAAACCAAAATTGGCTCTCAGAAAGAGAGCGAAAACGGCGAGCATGGTGTAATAACCAAAGCGCTCACCAGTATTGGCAAGTGCCAATGCAAAAAGACCTTTCGGCTGTCCTTCAAACATAACTTAATTTTTATTAGATGATTAATACTATTTAATATTCTTATTCTTACTCTTCACAACATCCCACAAATAGGTCAACTTGACAAATATTCCACTATTGTTACTTCGTCCAAAATAGTCGCTCTTGCTGTTCTTGTATATGTCACCAAGACCATAGTAATAACGACCTTCTATAATAAAATGTCCTAACTTGGGATTGCTGTATTCAAGACCGAAACCGGCGGTAATACCATAATCAAACTTACGCTGGACATCGAGAGTGTCCATCACTGCCTCACGCAAAGCACCTATACGGTCATTAACATTGCGAGAGCCATAGTCGAAGTTACTTTTTTTCTTGTCACCAAGATACATGCCCACCTGAGGACCTAATTGGAAAAAGGCTTGAAATCCTTTACGCTCCCTACCCCATCCCAAACGAGCCATTAACGGCACTTGAACATAGGTGAGTTGACGCTCATATTCCTCAGCCACTTTGGTTACTGAGTTAATCACTGGCAAGTCGTCTGCTGTACGGATATCTTCCGTCCATCCCATTTGGGATATATTGACTTCACCAACAATGGCACAAATACTTTTGAAATACTTTTCGCATGTATAGCGGACAGTGAAACCACCAGTAATACCACCATGCATCTTCTGAGTCACTGACGGAGTAAATCCGACATTGCTCATAACATAACCACCGTTGACACCTATGGACAACTCATTGCGGTGGTCGCCTATCTGAGCCCATGACGATAACGACATGAACATAAGTAGTAATGATATTGTAAATATCCTGCGCATGAGTCTAATAATTAATCGTTTCTATCTGATGTGTGGGTTTATAATGTACAAACAGCAACGACGTGTTACGATATCCACCATTAGCTATCTTCTCAAACTTAAGCGGGGTCTGCACCGGAATATAACCTACAGAACCTGGAGCACCAGTAAATTTCTTGCCTTGTTTATAGAATCCTTTAAGGAAAAACATTGCATGATCGAAACCTGTAACAGCAAAGCGTGGTAACGCCTGCATCATATCTGTATGAAAATTCCAACGGTACTTAGTCATAATCCTGTCGGTTGACGACGAAAGAGGATTTAGATAGAATGTAGCTGGGATATATACATTATATTTATAATAGTTATCAATGTCGTATTTTGTGTACATCATCCATTCTGTATATCCAAACATGGTGATTTCAACACCTGGATTGTTGACCGAAAAATTGTTGAGTTTTGCAAAAGCAAGGTTTAACTCAGGAGAACGACCGGTATTAAGAATAACCACATTGGGTTTGTTCTTACTGAATGCCTTGGCAAAATATGGTTCACTTGACTTCAGATTGGTGATATTATACTCACGACCCATTGTCTCCATCCTGCGACGCAACCCCATCGTAAAAACACCCTTTTTGCTTGTGGTGTCATTGCAATCGATGATAACGGTATTATATCCGGCAAAACGCTGGAGAAACTTGTCGATTGTTGCCTCATTGATGTCTGTGGGCGACTGATATACCTGGAAGAGATTGGAGTTGGTGAACAACTCTGGGGCGTTGATCGAGAAGGGTATCAACACCTTGATGTCGTGCTTGGAGGCAAAGGTCGCCAATGGAGCAACTTGCTTGGAATATAGAGGACCGATAATAATATCACAGGTAGATGCATTCTTGTCGTTAAGAAACTTCGTGATATTGGCATCTTCTGACACATTCCATGCAAATACATCCACAGACAGACCAGCGTGCTTAAGACTATCCACAGCCATCAACACACCACGATAGTATTCCACCATTCGTCGCCCGTCGCCATTCTCATTATGAAGAGGCAACATTACTCCTAGACGTATAGAGGACTTTTTCTCTACCGTCTTTTCAGGTACAACCTTTGCGGCAGGTTCTACCTTTGACTTGGGATAAGGGATGACAATAAAGTTGCCCTTCTTGAGTTCATAACCAGGCGTATTCATCTCAGGGTTGGCATCGATGAGTTCCTGTATCGTTAGTCCGTTGTCACGGGCAATACCAAATATTGTTTCCTTCTTCTTTACTTTATGCATCTCGCGAATATTAGACTTAGTCTGGGCAAGAATACTGTTACAAGTACAAAAAAGCACCAAAAGTGCCAAAAAATATCTTAAAAGTCGTTTCATATTCGTATATTTTTAAATTTCGGCAACAAAATTACTAAAAAAAAGTGGGTAAATCAACTAAATTCACTAATTTTGCACTAAATATTTCAATAATAATGGATTTTAGACAGATATTTATACTTTTTTTGTGCATTTTTGCGCATAATTGCGCTTTTGCCGACATATTCCCGACTGCTATCTATACTGATGCAAACGGGGAGAGTATTGAAACAACGGATGCTATATCCGATGCCCAGGCACCATTGGAGGTGGAGTTCAAAGCAACTATTAATGACATACCCGACAATGAACTGCCAGAATTGGAATGGAGGTTTACTAAAGAAGGTGAACAGACTCCGTTTGTAACAAGATACGAGGAAAGTACTTCATATACTTTCGTCGAATCTGGCACATTTGTCGTATCCCTTTATGCCACTTACAACGGGATAAGTGATCCTGAGCTCGTGGGAAGTATTTCAATCACCATCAGTACAAGTATGCTTGAAATGCCTAATGCTTTCTCACCTAATGGTGACGGTGTAAACGATATATACAAAGCTAAATCCAATCATAGGAGTATCGTGGAGTTTCATGCGTATATCTTCAATAGATGGGGACAGAAACTTTTCGACTGGACGAACATCAACGAAGGTTGGGACGGTACAGTTCACGGGAAACCGGTAAAGGATGGTACATATTTCGTTCTCGTAAAGGCCAAAGGTGCCGACGGACGCGACTATAATATAAAAAAGGATGTTAACATATTAAGAACATACATTGAAAATGAGCAACAATAAAGCAAATAAAGGTGAGGACTTCATCAATGTCTGGGGGGCAAGAGTGCACAACCTTAAAGATATTGATGTGCAAATACCACGGGATAGTCTGACAGTCATAACGGGACTATCAGGCTCTGGCAAATCATCACTAGCCTTCGACACTATCTATGCCGAGGGACAGAGAAGATATATAGAGACTTTCTCGGCATATGCTAGAAATTTCCTCGGAGGAATGGAGCGACCAGATGTTGACAAGATTACTGGACTGAGTCCCGTGATCAGTATCGAACAGAAAACAACAAACAGAAATCCTCGTTCTACTGTAGGAACGACAACTGAGATTTATGACTTCCTACGCATACTTTTCGCACGGGCTGGCAAGGCATATAGCTTTGCGACAGGCGAAGAAATGGTGAAATACACGGAAGAACGGGTTATAGAGATGATTCATCGCGACTATTCGGGAAAAAAAATAATGGTCCTAGCACCTCTTGTGAGAAGTAGAAAGGGGCATTATCGTGAATTATTTGACAGTCTAAGGCGAAAGGGATATCTATATGTTCGTGTTGACGGTGGACTAAAAGAGATTACGGAAGGCATGAAACTTGACCGATACAAGAATCATGACATTGAAGTAGTTATTGATAAGATGAAGGTTAAGGATGACCAAGATGATAACCGTCTGAAGAAAAGTGTTGCCACTGCAATGAAGGCAGGAGACGGTCTCATAATGATTCTTGACAACGACACGAATGAGGCTAAGTTCTTCTCCAAGCGATTAATGTGTCCAACAACGGGAATGGCTTATAGTGACCCAGCTCCTAATAACTTCTCATTTAACTCTCCACAAGGGGCTTGCCCAAAATGCAAGGGACTAGGAGTCGTTAACGAGATCGACATGGATAAGGTTATACCTAAAAAGGATATTAGCATATACAATGGAGCCATCACTCCATTAGGTAAATATAAGAACCAGATGATATTCTGGCAGATTGATGCTGTATTAAAACAATATGGTTTTGACTTAAAAACTCCGGTGGAAGAACTATCGGACGAAGCCCTTAATGAAGTGATGTACGGTTCAATTGGTTCAGTAAAAATCAGCAAAGACCTTGTTGGGACATCTTCTGATTTCTTCTCTACCTACGATGGAGTTGTAAAGTACTTGCGTAATGTCATGGAGAACGATGATTCTGCAAGTGCGCAGAAATGGTCGGTACAGTTCACTGCGGTTAAAACGTGCAGCGAGTGTAATGGTAACCGTCTTAACCGTGAGGCTTTGTCATACAGAATATGGAATAAAAATATTGCCGAACTGGCAAATATGGACATAAGTGAACTAAGAACATGGATTGACAACGCGATGGAGCATCTTGACACACAACAAAAGGCCATCGCCAATGAAATCGTTAAGGAGATTAAGACAAGACTTGATTTCTTGCTGGAGGTGGGACTTGACTATCTATCTCTCAACCGTCAGTCGGCAAGTCTGTCGGGAGGAGAAAGTCAACGTATCCGACTCGCTACTCAGATAGGTTCACAACTTGTTAACGTATTATATATCCTTGACGAACCAAGTATCGGTCTGCATCAGAGGGACAACGAGAGACTGATTAAATCGCTTAAGGAACTTAGGGACATAGGCAACACTGTCATAGTTGTGGAACATGATAAAGACATGATGCTTGCTGCCGACTATGTTGTGGACATCGGTCCGAAAGCTGGACGCAAAGGTGGTGAGGTGGTTTTCCAAGGCACACCACAGGATATGCTTAAACAACATACTATCACCAGTATGTATCTAAACGGGGAAATGAATATTGAAATACCCAAACAACGTAGAAAGGGCAATGGGAAGAACTTAATACTACATGGGGCAAAGGGAAATAATCTTAAGAATATCGACGTAGAATTTCCTTTGGGTAAACTGATTGTAGTAACAGGTGTGAGCGGTTCAGGAAAATCGACACTAATAAACGAAACACTCCAACCTATATTAAGTAAGCATTTCTATCGCTCTTTAAAGGAGCCCCTTGAATATGATTCTATTGAAGGCATTGAAAATATTGATAAGATTGTAGATGTTGATCAAAGTCCTTTGGGGAGGACTCCACGCTCTAATCCTGCGACATATACTGGTGTTTTCTCGGATATACGTTCATTGTTCGTTAATTTACCAGAAGCAAAAATCAGAGGCTACAAACCTGGCAGATTTTCATTTAACGTGAAGGGTGGAAGATGTGAGGCTTGTAATGGTAATGGATATAAAACAATAGAGATGAATTTCCTGCCTGATGTGATGGTGCCATGTGAGGTTTGTCATGGTAAGAGATATAACCGCGAGACTTTGGAGGTGAGATACAAGGGAAAGAGTATAGCTGATGTCCTTGAAATGACTGTTAACCAAGCAGTGGAATTCTTCGAGAATGTACCTGATATTCTTAGAAAAATCAAGACTATTCAAGATGTTGGTTTGGGATATATCAAACTTGGACAACCTTCAACTACATTGTCTGGAGGTGAGAGCCAGAGAGTAAAACTGGCAACAGAATTGAGTAAAAAGGACACAGGAAGGACACTTTACATCCTCGATGAACCCACTACTGGTTTACATTTCGAAGATATCAGAATACTGATGGATGTACTGCAAAAACTTGTAGATAGAGGAAATACCGTTATTGTTATCGAGCATAATCTAGATGTCATTAAGATGGCAGACCATATTATTGACATCGGTCCTGAAGGCGGTAGAGCTGGAGGTAAGGTGTGCGCTACAGGAACCCCTGAATACGTGGCAAAATCAAAAAATAGTTTCACAGCATTATTCCTTAAAGAAGAACTGAAAAGATGATATGGACTGATAGAATCAGACAAGTGAAGATAGGTCTGGTAATAACTGCAATAATCATTGCAATGGCATCACTAGCAACTTCACATTTCCTTATCCGAGACTTATCGAATGAGGAAAAAAATAAGATGACAACATGGGCTGAAGCATTGCATACACTTAACAATGCTTCAGAGAATACAGACCTATCGCTTGTACTGAACGTCATTAAGTCTAACAACACTATACCAGTTGTTGTATTGTCGTCAAAAGGCGAGATTTGTGACTATAGGAACATCTCTATTAATGCCGACAATGCTATAGACTCTATCAAGTCTTTAAAAAAAATCGCTAACAGTTGTTTAAAAGCGGGAAACTATGTAAAAATTGATTTAGATGGAACATCTGACTACCAACTCGTTTGTTATAAAGAGTCAACCATGCGAAAGAGACTTGCAACATATCCATATGTACAATTAGGAGTTGTGCTAATATTCGTTATTGTTGCAATATTTGCATTGTTAGCATCAAAAAAAGCAGAACAAAACAAAGTTTGGGTTGGACTTTCGAAAGAGACTGCACATCAACTTGGCACTCCTATCTCAAGTATGATGGCATGGACAGAAATCCTTAAAGAAACATATCCAGATGACGAAATGGTAGCAGAAATGGGGAAAGACGTAAAACGATTAGAGATTATTGCAGAAAGATTCTCAAAAATTGGTTCTATTCCTGAATTGAAGGCTACACCACTTAATGAAGTAATTGAACATGTTGTTGATTACATGAACAAACGTACGTCATCAAAGGTAAAGATAATATATCATGCAACAGATAACAATATAATTGCACACATTAATCCTGCGTTATTTGAATGGGTCATTGAAAACCTATGCAAGAATGCTGTTGACGCAATGGAAGGAAAAGGCTACATTAATATATCAACATTCTATGAAAGAACGAACCTTTGTATTGAAATTAAGGACAATGGAAAAGGTATAAAGAGAAATGACATAAAAAATGTTTTCACCCCTGGTTTTACAACCAAGAAGAGAGGTTGGGGATTAGGTTTGTCGCTTGCTAAAAGAATAATCGAAAACTACCATAAAGGAAAGATATTCGTGAAAGAATCTGAAGTAGGAAAAGGAACAACATTCAGAATAGAACTAAAAAAATAATGAAGCACTAAAAAAGTCCAAGGGATGTTGCTATCTATGACTATGTACATATAAAAAAGCCCCATGGATATTTCTATCCTCGGGGCTTCGCTTTTCATAAAAGAAGGCGGCTTCCTACTCTCCCGCATTGCATTGCAGTACCATCGGCGTAAGTGGGCTTAACTTCTCTGTTCGGAATGGGAAGAGGTGGAACCCCACCACAATAACCACCTGATATGTCTTTCCTGAATGGAAACCCACAGCGATCACTTTCATCGCTACATGGGACATCCACAGTATGGGTGACATTGCTTTGACACAAGCCAAGACTGACGGAACACAGCTGACGCAACCTTATCATTGCGAGCTAAACATAAAGTATTCGGGCAATTAGTAAGGCTCGGCTTTGACGTCACCGTCTTTACACCTGCCTCCTATC
>JALERP010000177.1 GCA_022764085.1 Prevotella sp. | reverse complement strand
GTAAGCACACCTTTATTTTATCCCTTGAAGGAATCTCGTCAAAGTATTGCATACGTCTCTCATTGGGAATGTATGCCACATACTGATTATCGGGGAAAGACTCCATCAATCCCCTAATCACAAAACGGCTGTAGTTTCCCAGTCCCGTCCTGTTCTGTGCTGCCCGTTTGGCGTCAAATCCTATTATCATCATAGCTTTTCTAATGCAAAAGTAATAAAAATAATACATATATCATATTAATAAACCGCCCTTTAACTTTTTTTGCCTACATTTATTTGGTTTTAATTATATATTAGCTTACCTTTGCATAAAAAAGTAAGATATGATACCCAAAATAATACATTATTGTTGGCTTTCTGATGAACCTTTCCCTAAAAAGATAAGGAAATGTATGGAAACATGGAAGAAGACTCATCCCGACTATGAAATAGTGAGATGGAGCACAAAGAATTTCGACATAAATTCCATACCATACGTGAAGGAAGCATTTGAAGCCAGGAAATGGGCCTTTGCAGCAGATTACATAAGGATGTATGCCCTATACACACAAGGTGGCATTTATCTTGACTCAGATGTCATACTTCTAAAACGATTTGACGACTTTCTCAACAATTCGTTCTTCTCATGCATGGAGTATCATCCCATACAGATAGAAAAGTGTGGAACGATGAATTACATCGACTCCGACGGAAAACGTATTGCCGACAAATATATAGAAGGCATACAAATCCAAGCCGCCGTGATGGGAGCGGAAAAGGGCAACCCATTCGTAAAGGAAGTAATGGATTGGTATAGCGACAAACATTTCGTTAATGAAGACGGAACTATTCGCACAAACGTATTGTCACCCTACATATATGCAAGAGTTGCTGAGAAAATCGGATTTATATACAAGGACATCGACCAAAATCTTCCTGGTGGAATCCACATATACCCGTCGGAAACATTTGCAGGTAACAAGCACGAGGTGACACCCAACAGTTATGCCATTCACTTATGCGCCCACAGTTGGCACATGTCGCCAATGGAAAAAATCAGAAAGTGGCTTGGCATAAGCAAACGATTTAAAAGACAATAAAATTATTATGGGACACACGGCGACAATACTTGTTATCCACGTGAAAGGACAAAACGAACGCAAGGTTTTCATCGAAAAACAACTTGCGAGAACTGGTATGCCATACCATTTCATTGAAGACGGAAACATCAGTGACTTAACACCCGGAATTCTTGACAGATACTTTATTGACAATGGAAAAGAGGACACTATAAAAAGGAAGTGTCCTGCTGCAAGTTGTGCATATAAACATATTCTTGCCTTGAAATACATCATTGACAATGACATGCCAGGAGCATTGATATTTGAAGATGACCTCAAAATAAAGAAGAACTTTAATCACATATTCGAACAGAGTATGAAAGAATGTCGGCAAAACCACGCTGACGAGCCTTTCATGATTAATTATGAGGAAAGCAGTCTTCTGCTTGTGCCCAGAAGCCAACGCAGGAAAGGACAGGTTTTGTACAAAGCAACAAGAGACCGTTTTGCCGGATGTTTGTATATCAGCAGAAAAGCTGCTGAAGTTATGATACGCGACCTTATGGAAAACAAGACAGAATTCACAAGCGACCGTTTTCACAACCATCTCATAGAAAAAGGCATTATAACCTATTACTGGTGTTATCCTTGCACAGCATGTCAATGCAGTTGCGACGGCAGTATGCCCACGATGATTCCCACAAGGCCTCGCCCGTTCAAACGTCTAAAATGGTTTTATAAAAAAGCATATAAACACTTACTATACCACTTAAGATGAGAAAAGATAGGATACAGAAATTCTGGTACACATATTTTCGCCATACCCGCAAGAACGCCCACTTGTCATTCTTTATTGTGGGCTTCATACGTTACATATTCCCCAAGACTATTCTCAGGAAAAGACTTCGGGGTATTCTTGGTTCATTGGAAAGAATGTCAGCCTCAGAACAAGAATACATACACAATAGAGTTGATTATTACTGCAAGTTTGCCGATAATATCACTCTGCCCAACGACGCACCGCCATTACGTGATTTCACTTACAAAAAACGTATTTCTTATGTGAATGACTATGTGAATAGCACATATTTCTTTGATGCTTATGAATATACGAGGTTCTTTCCTCTACACTTTAGATGGGCATACAACCCCGGTGACGTGAATTACCTGTTTCCTTTGCCCGAAATAACCAAAAGCCGTCCATTGGTAAAAAATGATGGCAACCGCAACAATATTCTATTAAATCTTGACAAGGTCAGACACTTCACATGGGTATGCGATCCTTTCAAATGGGAAGAAAAGGAGTGCAAGATTCTTTTCAGGGGGGATACCAATGGTAAACCTAGAAGACTGAAATTTATAGAGATGTGGAAAGACCACCCTTATTGCGACTTGGAAAGTACAGGCAAAATGACCCTCTACGACCACCTTTATTATAAATACATCATGGCATTGGAAGGTAATGATGTGGCGTCAAACCTCAAATGGGTAATGTCGAGCAATAGTATTGCCGTCATGCCACGTCCTACGTGCGAGACATGGTACATGGAGGGAAAACTGATTCCCAATTACCACTATATCGAAATCTCATCAGACTATCATGACCTTATAGAACGTATTGAGTATTACGAAAGCCATCCGGAGGAGGCCCAAAAGATTATCAATAATGCTCACGAATGGGTTGCACAGTTCAGAAACAAAAAACGCGAGCGCCTTATATCCCTAATGGTTCTTGACAAGTACTTCAGACTCACTGGACAGTATGGAGACTTCTCAAACCAACAATCTGGCGGAATTTAATACGTATATTCCGCCCAATAAGTTTTTGTATCTTTGTGGCGAATTTCATGACGTCCTGCTCCCAAGAATTGAAAGGCTAAGAAGCTTGCTGGATAATGGCAAGCTACTTCGCTATCCCTTTGCGCCTCTTTATCTCTTCGAGGTCGCCCATATTCACGCGGCCTGTTTCCTCGTCATAGCGGATGTTGTATTCCTCGTGAGTGCGCTTCCAGCGGTTGTGAGTCCAGAGATAAAAAGCAGGCTGGCGACGGATGCTCTTTTCAAGATGGCTGAAGTAGCTGCGGGTCAGTTCATCCTCGGGGAGACTTGCGGCATGCTCGGCCATCAACACGAAGCGTGCCAAATAATACCCCCTACGCTCACGTCGAATATCTAAATAATATACGTCTGAGTCAAATTTTCGGGCTATACGCTCTGACCCTGTAAACACTGGGGTGTCGTGATGCAAGAAGTCAAGCCACAGATGTATATTGTTCCACAAAGGCACCTGGTCGGCGATAAACCCTACAATCCACAATTTGCCTTGTCTGCGTATTTCCACAATACGTCGCAAGGTCTCGCTCATTGGTATTGACTCTGCTCCGTTTCTTCCTCGAAGTCTCAGGAACAACCTGTTCATCTCCTCGTTCTCGAGCTTGTGGTATATCTGACCGAAAACCACTTGGTCTTGATAGTCTTCAAAATGCAGGGGTATTGACGACACCCACTCCCAATTGCAGTAATGCCCGAGATAGAGGGCAACGTTGCGCCCCTCGTCAAAGCTCTGCTTAACCCTATCAGTATTCTCGAAGCATATTCTTCTCTTGATATTGTCCTTGCTGATAGACAATAGCTTGATAGTCTCCACAACATAGTCACAGAACCAGTGGTAATACTCTCTTTCTATTTTTCTTAGCTCATTCTCACTCTTTTCGGGGAAACACTCAGCCAAATGTCTGCGCACCAATTTCTTGCGGTAGCCCCATAATCTATAGGCAATGAGATACAAGAAGTCGCTCATGCCGTATAACATCCACAAGGGGAGCAACGAGATGAGATACCAAATAAAGAACAGGACAATATAGAGTACTCTCTTCATAATGAGGATTATAGCTTTATTTAATTAATGACGTCATCTTGCTTCTTACTCCCTTATAGCCTTTAAGGAAGGCCTTGGCCGACCCGAACTTCAGGAACATGTCGAGACGTACGGGGATATGGTTGGCATCATCGGTGACATAGAAACGGATAATCTCCTTGTTATGCCCGTCCTCGCGCTCGATGAAAGAGAATACGAGACAACGGAACTTCTTCTTTGTGCCCTCAATCTCAAACTCGTCCTTGCCCTGATATTTTATCCAGGAATTGCTCAAATGCTTTGCATCGCTAATGGGCAGTGGAATGTTCTGGCCCACGGTGAAGCCGGATGCATCAAAGTTGCGCGCCCTCATAAAGATGCTCATCATGTCGTAGATGCAGTCCTTGTATGCCGAGTCCTTCCACTTGTGCTCGCCGGTATGCTCAATGCGGTGCTGTTTGAGCTGGCAGTTGCCATTGGGATAGCTGTACCATATTTCGTCAACATAGTAGCGATCGCCCTCGCGTGCGCCCTTGCGGAAATACAAGGGAGAGAGTGACATGTCGGTGTACGACAGAAGAGTGTCGCGCAGCATGAATATCTTGTCGTACTTTGAGCTACTACGCGTGACAAGACTTGAGCGGTAGGCATCCTTACCTTTATATTTTGACTTTGTGGTGCTCATGGAGGCAGAGCCTACATTAACCCACACAAACTTCCAGTTGAAATACAGGTCGTAAGTGAGGAACTCACCCGAACCAAATGCCTTGTTCTCTATCCCGCATTGTGCCTTGCATACGGTTGCCATTCCAAGCAACCCGACCAGCAATATGAAAAAAAACTTTCTGCTCATACCTTAACCATTCCCTTTTTTATTTTGTAACTACTGTATTTACCTCCGACGGAATCTTGTCGAACGGAATACCCAACTGCTCTGCCCTTGTCTTGTTGCGGTTCTTCAGTTGTTTCTCTTTTTCAGGCTTCTGCTTAGTGATGGCAAGCGGTTTCTGCCTGTCAAGAGGAGCCTGAAGCAAGTCCCATTGAGTGGTTATATCCCAGTTGGCCTTTATCTCAACCTCCTTTGGCAGATAATACATCTCCTCTGGCTGAAGTCCTTGGTGAAAATCGCCTGTGTCCCACTTTCCATTGCCATTTCTGTCAATAAATGCACGCAGGTAATACTTTCCCTCGTTGAGCCAGAAGAATTCCGCCGAGCCGTCGGCCAAAGTCCTTGCTTCCTTAACCACGGCATCGGAATTATTAATCATCTGCACCATTGCCGTCAATGAATCCGGTATGCCAGTAAGTTTTACCACAAGACTTCCGAATTCATCTTCTTTCTTGCATTTAAGTCCGCTCTTCTTTTTGTCATTCACCAAGCCATAGATACTCTCGAAAGCAGCAGAATCCACTTCCAGACTGTATTCCTTACCCAATTCCCATTCAGCCTCGAAGCGGTATGTCAAAATCGCCCCTTCGGTTTGTTTCCAACCGAAAGGTTGGGGCACCCACAACGTATCAACCTTGGCATACAAGTGAATCATAGAGGTGTCGCACCTTACAAGTGGTGCAGGCATTGTGAAGTAGATATTACTCTCGGGAGTCAATGCAGATGGACCGTTCACCTTAATGTCAAGTGGTTGGGGTTTCCAGATGGAGTCATATGGCTCTCCCCTCTTCTTCATTTTCTCCTGCTTCTTCATCCATTTCTCAAGTTCCTTTGCGTGCATCTTCATTCGTTTCTCATACGACACCTTTGGCACCATAAGCATGGTGTCAGTCTTTGCCACCAATTGCCCTAAAGTATCAGTGGCATAATATGAATACTCTATCTCGAGAGAATCTGTGTTTACAAGCGATGTGTCGCGAAGCCAATATGTTATAGTGTCTTTCTTTATGCTGGCATCCACAATGAAAGCACTGTCGGCATCGAAGTTCAAGCCTCTCAAGGTTGGCAGAGAGTCACTGCCATAACTGAAGAAAAACTGCAGACGCTCGGGTTCCTGACGTTGAGACTTAATCATATATCTGTCTGTCAATTCTTGCGTGAAAGCCCTTAACACCACGTCATCGGGATAGAAATGAATATATCCACGCCTAATGATAGTGTCAATTCTCAACGAGTCACGCCACACGGTATCTTGCCTTACATCAGGTCCGCATGTCGGATCAATGATTCTGTCACTGAATGCAATCATTTCCCCCTTTTGACTATAACGATAGTCGCCATCCATATCCTGAAGTGCATACACCCTATACTTCCCGCGTGCCACTCCCCTTATGACAAACCTTCCTCGACTGTCAGTTCGCGACACTCTCAGCAATGGTTTTGTGGTAAAGACAGAGTCTTCAAGGTCAGCATACAGTCCAACAAGAATACCCTTTACAGGTTCAAGGTTGCTTGCGTCGAGTATTGTGCCTGCCACCTCCATTGTATCCACCTGAGCACCAGTGGAAAACGTGAATGTATAGTTGCCCAATGGATTACCCTCGTTATTGTCTGTTATAGCATCCGAGAAATCCACTGTGTATGTGGTGTTTTCCTTTAACGAGTCTTTGAGTTCCACTATAATTTTCTTGCCCGCCCCCTTTATCTCAGGCACTTCGAGTTGTGGTGGCGACACCACGACCTTGTTTGTGGCATCCTCTACTTTTATATACTCGTCAAATGTAATCACCACCTTCTTGTCCTTCACCCCCGTACCGTTATCTGCCGGAGTGGTGGCAATTATCTGCGGTGGTCTGTCGTCATACCAACCTCCATCCGGCTGTCCCATTCTGGCACAGCCTGTCATCATCATGACAACTAATATGAAGTTGACAAGTTGACGGGTTGACAAGTTGACAAGTCGATTGATTTTCTTATTCATTGACAGCGTCGTTTCTTAACTCTTAATTCTTTATTCTTAACTCTTAATTCATCTTCAGCAGTTGCTCGACGTATTCACGCGAGTTACTAAGTCTCGGCACCTTGTTCTGTCCTCCAAGTTTGCCCCTCATCTTCATCCACTGCTCAAAGAGACCTGGTTTAGCTTTTATCAGTTCGAGATGCTGCAATGTGATATTCTTGTATCTCTTAGCCTCGTAGTCGCTGTTTACCTCCTGTAGGTAACGGTCGAGAAGTTCAGCAAAACGCTGAAGGTCATCGGGTTCCTTACTGAATTCCACTATCCACTGGTGACGGCATTTAGCCCCTTCGTCCATATATACTGGTGCGGCAGTGTATTCCAGCACTTGGGCACCTGTCTGCTGGCAGGCGTATGCAAGTCCCTTTTCTGCATTGTCCACAATAAGTTCCTCGCCAAAGGCATTTATGAAATGCTTTGTTCTACCTGTGATTATGAATTTATACGGATTTGTGCTTGTGAATGTGACAGTGTCGCCAATGATGTATCTCCACAATCCGCTTGACGTGGAAATCACCATGGCGTAGTTCTTTCCCGTTTCCACTCCCCATATCGGAACAACCGTTGGATTCTCCTTGCCAAACTCGTCCATCGGTATGAATTCATAAAACACCCCATAATCGAGCATCAACAACATCGACTTGTCTGAGGGGTCATTCTGAAGGCCAAAGAAGCCCTCGCTTGCGTTATACGTTTCCATATAATGCATTTTAGGACTTGTTATCAGCTGCTCATATTGCTTGCGGTATGGCGTAAATGCCACACCACCATGGAAGAACATCTCGAGGTTGGGCCACACCTCTTCAATATGTGTCTTGCCAGATAGTTCCATCACCCTTGTCAATACGGATAGCATCCATGAAGGCACTCCGCTGATATTGGTCACATTCTTGTCAAGTGTCTCCCTTGCTATGCGGTCGCGCTTCAGTTCGAAGTCAGAAATTAGGGCGGTCTGTTTCTTCGGCACACGCACAAGATTGGCAAGCGGGTTGATGTTTTCGATGAGGATGGCACTGAGGTCACCCACTATACTGTTTGCCACGTTATAGTTTGGCGAATGGCTTCCACCAAGAATAAGTGCCTTTCCGTCAAAAAGCCGGCTATTGGGATTATTTGCGAGATACATTGCCACGGCATCCTGACCGCCTCGATAATGAGTGTCTTTAAGACCTTGGCGGCTCACGGGAATAAACTTGCTCTTGTCGTTGGTAGTACCAGAAGACTTGGCATACCATTTCACTATTCCCGGCCAAAGCACATTTCTCTCCCCATGCCTCATTCTGTCAATGTCACCTTTCAGTTCCTCGTATGTATTCAGAGGGGTATTGGCAATAAAATCCTCATATCCCTTAGCTATGTCGAAAAGGTGTTTTCTTCCGTACTCGGTGTCTTTGGCTGACTCGAGCAACGTGGTGAGCACGTGTCTCTGCATCGCCTCGCCTTCGTCGTTATGCCTATCCAATTCCTTCTGTCGAGGCACAAAAACCTTACCTATAATACTTGTCAAACTCATATTAAGATTCTTTTGAAAGTGCAAAAGTAATCATTTCTTTTGTAAAACACTCAACTTTTACATTATTTATGATTTTAACACACAAGCTGCAAGCGGATAACAATCGCTTGCAGCCTATAAAGTTTTATCACAATAAAAAAAATCACTCATATGCTGCAGCTTCTGCAGCTGCAATAATATCCTCTCTTGACTGAGACTTCGGTGTTGCGGTGATATCCGAGAGGTCAAACTCTTCGGAGTCATCCTCCACTGCGGGTACATCCACTTGAGGCTTACGCCTTGACTCTGTTGTATTCCCTGCCTCATCCACTGGAATGTCGCGTGTTATTATAAAATCTTCCTTCTCCTCGGTGTCAGGCACGTTGAGCACTGGCATTTCTTCCATCTTCGTGCGGTCGGTCTTAGCAGCAAATACCGCATCAATGAACTGCGGTTCACGCTTCAAGCGCTGAAGAGTCTCTTTTGATGCCATCTGCTGACTCTCTTTTTTGGAGTAGCCTTTACCCTGGCCACCATCAAGTCCCTCTATAACAGCTTTATATACAAACACGGGACTTCCACCGTTCTCCTTTGACTGACTGACGAGCTTAAAATCGAGCCTCACCTTGTTCTTCTGACTCCACTCAATAAGCTTGCTCTTGAAATTGACTTCCTTATATGCCACCTTATCTATGTTTATGAGCTGCGACAGAATGCGTTTCTGCATAAAACGCATACACATGTCGTAACCTCTGTCAAGATAAATGGCTCCCACAAGAGCCTCAAAGGCATTGCCGCCCATATAGTTGTTGTGGGAATTGGAATGTCCTGATGACAGGATAAGACGGTTGATACCCATCTCCTGCGCAAGTTTATTGAGTGTGTCACGCTGTACCAGTTTGCTACGCGTGTTAGTGAGAAAGCCCTCTCGCTTACCCTCAAAATGGCGATATACGATATCACCTACCACAGCGTCGAGCACTGCATCACCGAGAAATTCAAGTCGCTCGTTGTTTACAGGCTTACCCTTGGCATTGCGTCGGGCTATACTCTTATGCATCAATGCAAGCTTGTATAGCTCGATGTTACGGGGATAGAATCCAAGTATGTCACGAAGGGAAGAAAAAAGCTCCTTCTCCTTGCGGAAAGGGAGCTTTAGTCTATCTATGATACTGTTATTCAGCATACTTCTTGAATACTACACAAGCATTGTGGCCACCGAAACCGAAGGTATTGCTGATAGCAGCACGCACCTCACGCTTCTGAGCCTCGTTGAATGTGAAGTTGAGATTGTAGTCGAGTTCCTCGTCGTTGTCACCCTCCTCATGGTTAATTGTCGGGGGAACGATGTCGTTCTTCACTGCAAGCACTGTTGCCATAGCCTCAACTGCACCAGCAGCTCCGAGCAGGTGACCAGTCATCGACTTCGTCGAGCTGATGTTCAGCTTATAAGCTGCCTCACCGAACACTTCCTTGATGGCCTTAGCCTCAGAGATGTCACCCACATGGGTAGATGTTCCGTGTACATTGATATAGTCGATATCCTCGGGCTTCAATCCTGCATCCTCAAGCGCGTTCTTCATAACGAGACAAGCTCCGAGTCCCTCGGGATGAGAAGCTGTGATGTGATGTGCGTCGGCACTCATACCCTCGCCCACCATCTCTGCATATATCTTGGCGCCACGAGCCTTTGCGTGCTCCAGTTCCTCAAGAATGAGGCATCCTGCTCCCTCACCCATGATAAATCCGTCGCGGCTTGCGCTGAACGGGCGTGAAGCGTGCTCAGGGTCATCATTGCGTGTGCTCAGTGCGTGCATAGCATTGAAACCACCCACACCGCAGGCACAGATGGCTGCCTCAGCACCACCGGCAACGATAGCGTCTGCCTTACCAAGACGTATTACATTGAAAGCGTCTGCCAAAGCATTTGTTGAAGAAGCGCAGGCTGATGTAGTGGTATAGTTAGGTCCGTGGAATCCGTATTTGATTGAAATCTGACCAGAAGCGATATCAGCAATCATCTTAGGAATGAAGAACGGATTGAACTTAGGACCGTCAGCCTCATGAATGCCATAGTACTTCACCTCATCCTCGAATGTCTTGATACCTCCAATACCCACACCGAAGATAACACCGACACGGTTTTTGTCAACTTCCTCAGCGTCAATCTTGCTGTCATTTACAGCCTGTGTGGCAGCCACAAGAGCCAACTGAGTATAGCGGTCCATCTTGCGTGCTTCCTTGCGGTCAATATAATCATTCATATTGAGACCCTTCACCTCACAAGCGAACTGGGTCTTGAATTTTGATGCGTCAAACAATGTAATAGGCGCTGCTCCGCTCTTGCCGGCTACAAGGTTAGCCCATGTTTCCTCAGGAGTGTTGCCCACTGGAGTTACCGCTCCAAGGCCTGTTACAACAACTCTTTTAAGTTCCATTAAAAAAAAGTAAGATTAATAATACAAAAGAAATTGGAATTCGGAGAGGCTCATAGTGTCATATCAGACAGCCTTCTCCCAATTCCAAGTTCAGCCTATAAAATCATTTATTTGGCGTTCTCCTCGATGTAGCTGATAGCGTCACCTACAGTACCGATTTTCTCTGCCTTGTCGTCTGGAATAGAGATTCCGAACTCCTTCTCAAACTCCATGATGAGCTCTACAGTGTCGAGAGAGTCAGCACCGAGGTCATTTGTGAAACTTGCTTCGGGCTTTACTTCAGCCTCATCTACACCCAGCTTATCAACGATAATAGCCTTTACTTTTGATTCAATTTCTGACATAATTTCTAATATTTAAAATGTTAATAATGTGTTCTTTTCTCGAAATCGGGTGCAAAGTAACTACTTTTATTTCACATCTGCAAATTTTTTGTGCAAAAAATGAAGAAAAATGCACAGATACCCTGTAATTGTGCAGAATTGATTGTCCAAAACTGCACAATTCTCATAATTTGTGCAATGAAATTATCGTTGTGTGCGATAACTGCACTAATAGAACTCTCTTCTTAGTGGATAGTTACCACGTTGCTCCTCAAAACCCAATGGATTTCTCCGCAGGCGTGCTGTGTCAACAAGCGGGTCATAGAGGTCGAGAGGGCTACCTTTATATATAAAATCAGATGGCAAAGCGGGAGGCACTACTTTCCCCGGATTGTTGATACCGAAATGTCGGCACAAGGCATCTATCACCATATTGTCGGCTGTTACCTTGCCGTCGGCACTGTATCCGGCAATATGCGGGGTGGCAATGAATGCACGGCCGAGAAGTTCGCTGTTGATTTCCGGTTCACCCTCCCATGTATCGATGACGGCATTTCCTACTATACCTTCGTCCATTGCATTAAGTAGAGCCTGTTCGTCAATTACTCCACCACGGCTCGTGTTGATAATACATTCAATAGGGCAACTGCGCAACTCATAAAGATGCGAAAAAAACGCCTTGTCGGCAAGGTGCCACGTGGGATGGCTTCCGCACCTGGTGAGGGGCACGTGAAAAGTAATGATGTCGGCATAAGTCATCACATCCTCAATGGGGACAAATGTCGGATCATCGATGAACGGGTCATTAACGATGGTCTTCAGTCCCATACTCTCACACACCGCCTTTACCTCGCTGCCTACATGGCCGCATCCTACAATGCCTACAATACCAGAGTTGAACCCAAGGCGCATAAGCGAAGTCTCTATATACTGTCCAACCGAGGAAGCATTGCATCCCGGGCAGTTCACCCAATGAATTCCAGCCTCGTCAAGCCATTGAGTGTCGAGATGATCAATACCGATAGTCGCGGTGGCAACGAACTGCACGCGGCTTCCCTCCAGCAACTCACGATTACAATAAGTACGCGTACGCACTATCAGGGCATCAGCGTCACGCACGTCGGAGGCCACGATTTCAGAGCCGCGGATATATACCACATCTGGAGTTATCCTGGCAAGCGATTCCCTTATATAAGGTATCTTATCATCTACTATTATCTTCATTTCAGCCGCAAAAGTACACAAAAGTATTTAAAAAATGCACCAATATGAGAAAAAAAATGCAAAATCGTTGGATATTTCAAAAAGTTTATATAGATTTGCACTAAAAATAACATAACAAGCAATAAAAAAATGTCATTTACAGAACACTGCAACGTAATTTTCGGACAGGCGATAAGAGACTATCACCTCACCGACAACGTCGATACTCCGATGAACAATCCATACAACAGAGGCACTATCGACTATAACCTCTATATGAAGTGCTGGATAGACACTGTCCAGTGGCATTTCGAGGATATTATTAGAGACCCCCACATTGACCCTACAGAAGCTTTGCAACTGAAACGCCGTATCGACCGCAGCAATCAGGACAGGACTGACCTTGTGGAGGAGATAGACACATATTTCAGAAAACAATACAGCGAAGTGAAACCTCTGCCGGATGCAAGGCTCAACACTGAGAGTCCTGCTTGGGCTGTTGACCGTCTGTCTATTCTTGCCCTGAAGATATACCACATGAAGGAACAGGTGGAGAGGAAGGATGCCGAAACTGCACATCGTGATAAATGTGCGGAAAAACTTTCGGTTCTGCTCGAGCAGCAGAAAGACCTCGGACTCGCCATCGACCAACTCCTGGAGGACATCGAGGCGGGAAGGAAGTACATGAAGGTATATCGACAGATGAAGATGTACAACGACCCGTCAACAAACCCCGTGCTTTACAAAAAGCAATGAAGAAAGAACATATATTAATAATAAGGTTCTCTGCCTTGGGAGACGTGGCGATGACTGTCCCCGTGGTATATTCTCTTGCCAAGACCTATCCTGACCTTAGGATCACGGTGCTGAGCAGGGGGATTGCGCGCACTTTCTTTGAAGACCTTGCCCCTAACGTCAACTTTATGGAAGCAGACATCAAGGGCGAATATAAGGGCGTCAAAGGACTTAACGCCCTTTACCGTAGGCTAACGGCAAAGAAATTCACAGCCATCGCAGACTTCCACGGTGTACTGCGTTCGGGTTACCTTCGCCTCAGATTTAAATTTGACCGCTACAAAGTGGCGCATATCAACAAGCACAGGAGTGAAAGAAAGTCTCTGGTATCCAAGTCAAAAAAGGTGTTGGCACAAATTCCCACATCCTTTGCGAACTATTCCGAGGTGCTGGCAAAGTTAGGTTATCCGATTAACATACAGTTTAAGTCTATCTTCCCCGATGAGGGAGGCAACCTCAACCTCTTGCCCGCAGCCATCGGTCCACGAATTGAATGGGAAGAGTGGATAGGCATAGCCCCGTTCGCAGCCCACAAGGGCAAGGTCTATCCTGCCGAGATGATGCAGGTGGTAATCCAAAAGCTCATTGCCCAATACCCCAAGTGCAGGTTATTCCTCTTTGGACGCGGAAAACAGGAGGAGCAGTCATTCTCCGATTGGTGCGAGAGTTATCGGCAATGCACATACGTGGGAAGGCATCTTGAGACAATGTACCAGGAACTGGTGCTGATGAGCCATCTCGACGTAATGGTATCGATGGACAGTGCTAACATGCACTTGGCATCCTTGGTGAACACCCCCGTGGTGAGCGTATGGGGAGCAACCCACCCTTACGCAGGATTCATTGGATGGAACCAAAGCATGGACAACGCGGTACAGGTGGATTTACCATGCCGCCCATGCAGCATATTTGGCAACAAACCCTGCATGCGTGGGGATTTTGCCTGTATGAATATGATTAAGCCTGAAAGCATAATAAATAAAGTAAATACATTATTAACTAATAAAAAGAAAGGAATTAAAAAATGAAAAAGTACATTTGTGACACATGTGGTTGGGTTTATGACCCTGAAGTTGGCGACCCCGAAGGCGGAATCGCTGCAGGAACAGCTTTTGAGGACATCCCCGAGGATTGGGTATGCCCACTTTGCGGTGTTGGCAAGGAAGACTTCTCTGTGGTTGAGGAGTAGTTTTTGTGTTTACGAGCTGACAGGTTATTTGTTTACGAGTAAATATTAACCAGACAACAAGTTAACATTTTACAAAAAGAGACACATAGCCACGGATATATTACCCGGGTTTTGTGTCTCTTTATTTATATTAGTTTATATCTATATATTATATCAATCCCAACTGATTCAGGAACACGATGACAATGAGGATGGGACATACGAAGCGCACCATAAACAGATATATAGGAAAGATTTGGTTGTAGGTCGTTCCGCAGTTTGTAAACTCCCTGTTCACCACAGCTTTTCGCGCTCCCCATCCTATATACAAGCTCGTCATCAAGGCACCTATGGGCATCATATACTGAGCCGTGATGCAGTCAAAGAAATCCATCATCGACATTCCAAACAACTGTAGGTCGTATGCCCCACAAGACAACGAACTTAAAATGCCTATCACCGAGGCTCCCGCGGTCACTATCCATGCTGCGGTCTTTCGGGGTTTCTTCAGTTCCTCATGGAAATATGCCGTTCCGATTTCGTGCATTGATATAGTGGAGGTGAGAGCTGCCACAGCAAGAAGGGCATAAAACAGGATGGATATCACATAACCAACCACGGGCATCCCCGAGAAAGCCTGTTGGAACACGTTTGGCAAGGTGATAAATACAAGGGAAGGACCACTGTCGGGACTTACTCCAACTGAGAATGCAGCGGGAAATATCATGAGTCCCGCCAATATAGCAATCAGTGTGTCAATCACAGATATCTGGAATGCCGACTTCAGAAGATTAGTATCCCTTCCGAAATAAGAAGCGTAGGTGCAAAGACATGCCGTACCGAGACTAAGCGAGAAAAACGACTGACCGAGTGCGGCAAGCATCACACTTCCGTCCAGCTTTGAGAAATCGGGCATAAACAGAAACTTCACACCCAGCATAGCCCCGGGCAACATGCACGATGATACGACAAGTATGAGTAGCAGGATGAAAAGAGTAGGCATAAGCAGTTTTGAAATACGCTCTATACCCTTCTTCACGCCACGGATAATGACCATATGTGTAATCAAAACAAATCCCACCGACCATAATATTGGTCTGACAATGGCAGATGAAAACTCCATAAAATAGTTTCTCACAAAATCAGCGTCTCCAATTATTTCGCCCGCTATCGAGGCATATAGATATTGCAGGCACCATCCAGCCACCACTGAATAGAAGCCAAGAATAATTGTGGAACACAATATTCCGAGCAATCCCACCGCTTTCCACGGTTTGCCCCGCGACATCTTATCGTAGGCGCGGGCAGCATTTGATGCCGAATGGCGACCAATGATAAACTCATTCACCATTCCTGGAAGTCCCAAAAGGAAGATGAATACTATATACACCAATATAAAGGCAGCACCGCCATTCTCACCTGTCATATATGGGAAACGCCATACATTTCCCAATCCCACTGCACTTCCCGCAGTAGCAAGTATAATTCCTATTTTGCTGCCGAAGCCGCCTCTCGTTTCTTTCGTCATACCTTATTATATATTATATAAGCCCCAACTGGTGGAGGAATATTATCAATATACACAACGGACACACATATTTGATACCGAAGAGATAGATATGGAAGAACTTTCCACGCAACGTGCCCCAGTTAGTGAACTCCTCTCTTACTATCTTGTGAGGCAGATACCATCCAACCATCAGACATGTAAGGAATCCGCATACAGGCAGGAACACCTGCCCCGTGATGAAGTCGAATATGTCGAACATTGTCTTGCCAAGCATACTCAATGAGTCATAGCCACATAGGGACAGCGAACAGAAAGCTCCCACCACACTGCATGACACTGTCACCAACAATGCTGCCTTTCCACGAGCTACATGAAGTTCCTCGTGGAAGAATGCCGTGCTCACCTCGTGCAATGATATCAACGATGTCAGTGCTGCAAGCGACAACAGGGCATAAAATCCCAAGGAAATCACATATCCCACTACGGGCATTCCGCCAAATGCCTGCTGGAAAACATTTGGAAGCGTGATGAAGATAAGCGACGGACCACTATCGGGACTCACGCCAACAGAGAATGCCGCGGGGAAAATCATCAAGCCTGCAAGTATTGCCACAAATGTGTCGATAACCCCTATCTGCACAGCACACCTCAAGAGATTGGTTTGACGACTGAAATATGATGCGTATGTACAGAGACATCCCATACCAATACTCATTGAATAGAATGCCTGACCAAGGGCACTAAGCAGCACGTCGGGAGTAACCTTAGAAAAATCGGGCTTAAAAAGGAACTCTATACCTGCAATAGCATTTGGCAGCATGCACGAAGACACCACCAACACTAAAAGCAATATAAACAATGTGGGCATAAGCATCTTAGATGCCTTCTCAATACCGTTGCGCACTCCATTCTGAATCACGAGATGAGTGATACCAAGAATAATCACCGTCCACAGTATAGGTTTCACAGGATTCGACGAGAAGTCTGCAAAATACTGCTTGAAGAACTCTGGGTCACCCTGAAGATGTCCCATAACCGAGGCATAAACGTATTGCAGGCACCATCCCGACACCACTGCATAATAACTGGTGATGAGGAATCCCGTTATCACACTAAGATACCCGATTGACGCCCAAACCTTGCTACCCGACATCTTGCGGTATGCCCTTGCAGTGTTCGACTGTGCATGTCTTCCGATAATAAACTCACTAATCATACATGGAAGTCCAAGTATAATTACACAAAGAATATAAAAAAATATAAATGCAGCACCACCGTTCTCTCCCGTCATATAAGGGAAACGCCACACGTTCCCCAACCCCACTGCACTGCCTGCCGTGGCGAGAATAACTCCCAGTTTGCTACCAAAATTTGCTCTTTCTTGCTGTGACATTTTAATTTTCTCTCTAATTTGCTTGCAAAAGTATAAATTATTTCTTAATTTTGCACGCAAATTGCAAAATAAGATGCAAAAAACGCATCAAAAATATGCATTTAATAAATATATGCTCAAAAAAATGAAAAAAAATACGGCTAAATTTGGAAATATTATAAGAAAATACCCTATATCTGTTTTCTTTTTCGTAGTTATATGGTATCTGTCGTTTTTCACACCACCAAAGACCGAACTCAATGAGGTGGCGTTCATCGACAAATGGGTACATGTGGCTATGTATGGAGGCACATGTGGAACACTTTGGATTGAATATCTCCTGTGCCATAAATGGCAGTGCGACAGGTTTAAGCTCACCCTCTGGGCATGGGCAATGCCCATCTTGATGAGCGGATGTATCGAACTGCTCCAGGAGTACTGCACCGGCGGCAGACGCAGCGGCGACTGGATTGACCTTGCGGCTAATGCCACTGGTGTAACCCTTGCCGCCCTTTTCGGTCTTGCGCTAAGGAAATTCCACTGATGTTTTATATAGACCACAGAGGGTTTGTTTTTAGACCACAGAGAAGTTTATTAATGACCACAGATTACACAGATTAACACAGATTTTTATTAGCACAGATTTATAATCAGAGCCAATGGCTCTTAATCTGTGACAATCTGTGTAATCTGTGGTCAATAATAACAGGGGATAATCTGTGGTCTCAGCTCCAGGTAGTAAACGGATTTACTGTCAGATAGGAATTGTAATAGCGACGGTCACCTGTAACTTCCCGTTCAATAAACGGTGGCATGTCAAAGGGTTCATCCTCTGACTTCAGTTCCACCTCGGCAATCACGAGACCATCGTTTTCTCCATAAAACTCGTCAACCTCAAAGATATGTCCATCGGGCATATCAACAAGATATCGAGTCTTGTCGATAACCCCCGGTTGGCAAAGTTCAAATAGATTTTCGGCATCGCTGAGCGAGATCTGCTTCTCAAACTCATATCTTGCCATACCGTTGGGCGAGGGTCCCTTAATAGTAAGGAACCCTCGTCCATCGCGAATCCTTATCCTCACGGTCCTGCCACTTTCGCGACAGATATATCCCTGACGGATACGGCTTTTCGACTTGGCCATCTGACGATAGTCAGTGGAGTTAACTAAGAATTTTCTCTCTATCTCTATTGCCATTACATCATGATATAGACAGAGTAGATAACGAAGCATATAGCTAAGAACACTAACACTCCGAAAATCCAGTTAACAACTTTCTTGCCTTCTTTCTCCTGTCGTGCCTGATAAGCCAGACGACGTGCATTGTTTTTCTTGCTCATAGTTTTTAATTTTTAGTTATTTCATTTTCATTGCTCATCATTAACCGGGAACTCCATGAGATAGGCCTTGATGAAACCGTCGATTTTGCCGTCCATCACTCCATCCACATCGGTAGTCTGGAAGTTTGTGCGGTGGTCTTTCACCCGGCGGTCATCAAAGACGTAACTGCGGATTTGGCTTCCCCACTCGATTTTCTTCTTTCCTGCCTCAATCTTTGCTTGTGCTTCAAGGCGTTTCTTCATTGCACGGTCGTAGAGTTGGGATTTAAGCAGTCGCATGGCGTTGTTGCGGTTTTCCAGCTGCTTGCGGCTTTCAGTGTTCTCTATAAGGATTTCCTCTTCCTCACCCGTGTCAGGATCCACATACTGATATCTCAATCGCACACCCGTCTCCACCTTGTTGACGTTCTGTCCACCGGCACCGCCGCTTCGGAACAAGTCCCAGCTCACCTTCGACGGATCTACATACACCTCGATAGTGTCATCCACAAGAGGTGATACAAACACACTGGCAAAGCTCGTCATACGCTTGCCCTGGGCATTGAATGGCGACACTCTGACAAGACGGTGAACACCATTCTCGCTCTTGAGGTAACCGTAAGCGAACTCCCCTCCCTCAATTTCCATTGTGACGCTCTTTATACCAGCCTCATCGCCGTCCTGCAAGTTACTTATAGTCACCTTGTGTCCGTGAGCCTCAGCCCAACGCTGATACATACGCATAAGCATAGATGCCCAATCCTGGCTTTCGGTACCACCTGCGCCCGAATTTATTTTCATCACGCAGTCCATCGGGTCTTCCTTCTGCCTAAGCATGTTTTTCAATTCGAGGTCTTCGATGGCTTTCAATGCCTTGGTATAGTTCTCGTCCACCTCTTCTTCGGTGACCATCTCCTCCTTATAGAAGTCGAAAGCAAGTTGAAGTTCGTCGGCACACGACTTCACCTCATTATATCCGTCTATCCATTTCTTGATATACTTCACCTTCTTCATCTGCTCCTCAGCCCTCTTGGGGTCATCCCAGAAGTCAGGAGCCTGTGTGCGGAGGTCTTCCTCCTCAAACTCAATTTTCTTTCTGTCTATGTCAAGATAACGATGGAGCGCATCAGTGCGGTCCAGTATATCTTTCAGTTGTTCTGCGGTTATCATTAATTATTATCTTCGTCTCTAAATTTATATTTCTGATTCATAATAGCCGTGGGGAGAAGCATTCTTTATTCCTCGTACATTTTATCTATCTCCGCCCTGTAGTTCTCGTTGATTACACGACGCTTGAGCTTTAGCGTGTTCGTCAGCTCACCGTTTTCCATACTGAAATGATGGGGGATGAGTGTGAAACGCTTTATCTGCTCGTAATGAGCGAGTGGCTGCTGGAGTGTTTCTATTCGTGCGCCAATCATGGCGTTTACCTTTGGATTGGCACAGAGTTCCTCACGGTTCTTAAACGGGATTTCATGCTTACGGGCATATTCCTCCAGGTATCGGTATTCGGGAATTATCAGTGCCGACACAAACTTACGCTCATCGGCTATGATTGCAATTTGGTCTATATACTTGTCAACGAGCATAAGCGATTCAATCATCTGCGGAGCGATATACTTTCCGTTGGATGTCTTGAAGAGGTCCTTTATACGCTCAGTGAGATACAACTCCCCGTCCTTAATATATCCGCAGTCACCTGTACGGAAATATCCGTCGGGAGTGAATGTGCTCTCGTTGAGGTCGGGACGGTTGTAATAACCCTTGGTGATGCTCTTGCCCTTGAGCAGCACCTCACCATCTTCGCTAATTTTCACATCCACCACATCGAGCGGTCTTCCTACCGAACCTATTGTGAACACTTCATCAAGTCTGTCACACGACACTGTCGCAAGACTTTCAGTCAAACCATAACCTACCACCATGTTCAGGCCTATTGAATGTACAAACTCCTCAACGTGAGCCGATACCGTTGCACCTGCGGTGGGGAAGATATTTGGATTTGTGAGTCCCAGTTCCTTGCGCACCATGCTGAACAATGTCTTGTTAATGGCCTCGTATTCCAAATGCAGCATCAATGGCGGGCGTTTGCCTCGACTGACATATTCGATATTATGTTTGCGCCCAACTGCTAATGCGTTATGGAATATCTTTCGCTGCAAAGCACCAGCATTGTCTATCTTCTCCATCACACCCGTATATACCTTCTCCCAGAATCGAGGCACTGCCGACATACTCGTGGGATGGGTCTCGCGCATAGACTGCTGCACTTCCTGTGGATAGGTGTTGACAATCATCTTTGCTCCCACCGACATTCCGAGCAACGCCCAGCCCTTCTCGAAGATATGCGCAAACGGGAGGAAGTTGAGCACACGGTCATTCTCATCTACGGTCACAGCTTTTTGGTTTCCCTTAAGCGCGGCATAGTACTGACCATGACTAAGCATAACCCCTTTGCTGTCGCCTGTTGTACCGCTTGTATATAATATGTTGGCAAGGTCATCCATTGATGCCTCAGCCTGTAGTTTTTCCACCTCAGTCTGCCGGGGCAGTCCCTCGCCCAATTTCAGGAAATCATCGAAATACAGGGCATTGGGGTCGTGACTGCTTATTCGCACAGTTTTGTCGAAGATAATGATGCGCTCGAGTGTGGGGCAAAGCGCGAATATGCGATGCGCCTTGTCATACTGGTCCTGCTCGCCAACAAACAGGAATCTCACCGACGCATCGTTCACCATAAACTGTATCTGCTGCTCGCTGCTTGTCGCATAAAATGGTATGGTCACCGCCCTAATTCCCCACGCTCCGAAATCGCAAAACAGATATTGCACACTGTTGTTGGAGAAGATGCCGATGTTCTCCTGCACCTTAACCCCGAGGTTGAGCAATGCGTTAGACACTTGCTTTACCGTAGCCGAGAGTTGGTTCCATGACAATGACTTCCACTCGGAGCCTCCAAAATCCTTGTAGATAATCTCCTCACGGTCGCCATATTGCTTGGCTTGCTCGTGAACCAAAACCGATAGATGACAATTCACTTTCATCGCTGTATATTTAAAAATTTAATGCAAAAATACGAAATCTTAGCCAAACTACAAAACAATTTGCAAGAATATTTTGTTTTAGGGCATATTTTTCCATACTTTCTTTTGTATTTCGGGCATTTTTGTATAACTTTGTCCCAAAATTGCAACTATGCACATGAATTACGACAATTATACCGACAAGGCTGTTGCCCTACTGAGCCAGCTGATTTCGACACCATCGGTGAGCCGTGACGAGAAAACGGCTGCCGACATTATGCAGAAACACATCGGGGAGATGGGATTAGACCCAAGGCGCGACGCTAACAACGTGTGGGTTATATGCCATGACTTCGACGAAGCCAAGCCCACCATCCTGCTCAATGCCCATATCGACACAGTAAAACCTGCTGCCACATGGACCCGCGACCCTTTCAAGCCTGAAGTCTTCGACGGAAGATTGTATGGACTGGGCAGCAACGACTGCGGTGGAGGTCTTGTATCACTGCTGCAGGTGTTTGACATCCTTAACTCCCGCGAGCGCAGTTACAACCTTGTATATCTTGCCTCTGCGGAGGAGGAAGTGTCGGGCAAGGACGGTTTTGAGCGCGCCCTTCCCCAGTTGCCTCCTATTGACGTGGCGATTGTGGGCGAACCAACGGGCATGCAGCCCGCCATCGCCGAGAAGGGACTGATGGTGGTGGATTGCGTTGCCCATGGCAAGACTGGTCATGCCGCACGCGACGAGGGGGTCAATGCCTTATATATCGCCATTGACGACATCGAATGGATTCGCAAGCATGGGTTCCGCAAGACCAGTTCTCTGCTTGGACCTACAAAGATGACCGTAACCATCATCAAATCAGGCACTCAGCACAATGTCATCCCCGACAACTGCGAGTTCACCATCGACATACGCACCAACGAGTTCTATCGCAACGAGTATGTGCTCTCATATCTGCAGAAGCACCTCAAGAGCGAATGCCGCGCCCGTTCAGTCCGTCTCAGCTCATCGAGGATTGACCCGGAACATCCTGTTGTGAGACGTTGCGTGTCGATGGGTATGAATCCCTTCGGCTCACCCACCCTCTCCGACCAGGCCCTTATGCCATTCCCCTCGTTGAAACTCGGTCCGGGAGAGTCATCCCGCTCACACTCTGCCGATGAGTTTATATGTATATCCGAAATTCGTAAAGCCATAGAGACATACGTCTCGCTGCTCGACGGATTGACAATCAAAAAGGCTCAACTTTCGTAAGTAAAGGACTTAAATAAAAAACATACATGAAAAAACTACTTATCACTTGTCTGCTATTGACAATCGCAATTCTCGCCAACGCCAAGGGCGAATGGTGGACTGAGGCCGAGGACGCGTCATCCACGGTAACCACCAAGGACGGGGTCACCACCATCATCGCCCCAAAGGGACTGACGCTCTGGAACACCAACAGGATGACGGGCAACACCATCATCGAATATGACGCGCGCATTGTCAGCGACCCGCAGTTCCGCAACGACAAGGGGGATATACGCGTCAGCGACCTCAACTGCTTCTGGATGGCAGACAAATGTGGGGGATATGGAGGAAAATTCGCCAACAACTATGCGCTGAAGATGTATTACATGGGATATGGCGGCAACTGGAACACTACCACCCGCTTCCGTCGTTACACCGGCTATGCACCATCGGTGGAGGAGGAATGGCTCAAACCCATTATCCTGCGCGAATACACTGATGCAGACCATCTCATCAAGGCCGACCACTGGTATCACATCCGACTGGAAGCTATCGACGGAAGGGTAAGATATATCATAGACGGCGAATGTCTTGTGGATTACGTTGACCCGCTACCCCTTAAAAGCGGATATTTCGGATTCCGCACTACCCTCGCCCATGCCGAGATGAAGAACTTTTCCTACTCCTGCCGCAATCCCGACAACGACGGAATCACGCTCAAGTGGATTGGAGGCAAGGGACAGGGAGCCGTCACCTTTGGAGTGCCGTTCGACAAAGGGGAGACCAACAACCGTGACAAAGCCTTCACCCTGAAGACTGACAAAGGCGAGGATATCGACTTCGAGACCCGCCCCCTTGCGACATGGCCCGATGGCAGCTGCAAGTGGCAGGCTTTCACTGCTGTCATACCGCAAGCGGTGGATTCATGTATCCTCTCCGTGTCTGATATAAAAAAGAACAAGGCTTCGGCACGCAAGAACAAGGCTTCGGCACGCAAGAACAATGCCGGCAATACGATTGTAACTGTTGAGGGTGCCATACCCCCGTTCTCCGTTACCCTCAACCATAAGGAATGTCCCATACGCGAACATATCATTGAAAGACAGGGATATATAAGCACTGTGCATAAATACAGCGGCGACAATTTCATAATCCGCGCATATACATACCACGGAAGCAGGCAGGTGAAGTTTATGCATACCCTGCTCGTTGACAGTACCCTCAACAACGAGGGTCTCAACGAACTGTCCATCCATTTCAAAGTGCCAATGCACGGTGAGGCTTACGAGAGATACGTTAGGTTTGACAACCGCACCCCGATGTCAGTGCAACCGCTCATAGCCCGCCGTCCCATCGACATGGAAAGAAAGGACCCCAATACCCTTCACGCTCTTCAGCACATAGCCAAGTGGGACGGATTCCGACTTAGCCAACTATCGCCTAACGGCTATTCCATAAGGAAGCGCGCCACGAGCATTACTCCGTGGATTGGCACTATCGAGGGCAACAGAAGCAACGGACGTGTGGAGATTGGCGACAGTACATCGTCAACGGTATTCCGACTAAAGGATTTTTGGCAGAGCTATCCCTCCACACTGCAGGTGGATAACGCGAGGGGCGACTCAGCCATAGTCACCGTATCGCTCTATTCTCCCGAGGTCGAGGCATACAGTTTCGCTCATTACGACACCATCGCCCACTCGCTCGAATCCTCCTACGAGGATGTACAGCCGGGGATGAGCACCGCATGGGGCATAGCGCGCACAAGCACATTATATATTAATCCCGACTCTGAGGAGGAGAGCATCCTGCTGCCAACTCCTGCATATCTGCACCGCAAGAGGGCTTTCGGCATCTGGAGCCTACCTGTCATCGAGACTCGTCGCGACTCGCTCGTCGAGGGTACACTCTGTGGTATAATGGACTTCTATGAAAGGGAGATTGAGCGCAACGGATGGTACGGGTTCTTCAACTATGGTGACGTGATGCACGGCTACGACGCCAGTCGCGACCAATGGAGGTATGACGTGGGAGGATATGCCTGGGACAACACCGAACTGGCCTCGCCCACGATGTTCTGGTATCAGTTCCTGCGCACCGCTGACCGCAGGATATGGCGCATGGCTGAAGCCATGACGCGCCACTGCTCTGAGGTTGACACATATCATGCGGGGCCTCATGCGGGCCTTGGCAGCCGTCACAACGTGATACACTGGGGATGCGGCGCCAAGGAGTCGAGAATCAGCGAGGCCTGGTGGAACAGGTTTATGTATTATCTCACTGCCGACGAGCGTCTTGGCGACATCATGCACGAGGTAGCTGATGCCGACACCTTATTATATACACTCGACCCCATGCGCCTCGCCCAACCCCGCGACAAATATCCTTGTTCGGCACCCGCACGTCTGAGGATAGGTCCCGACTGGATGGGCTACGCCTCCAACTGGCTCACCGAATGGGAGCGCACGGGCAATCAGAAATACCGCGACAAACTGCTCACAGGCATGAACTCCATCGTAAGCCTTCCCCACCATTTCTTCCAGGGTCCGATGGCATTAGGTTACGACCCTGCCACAGGCATCATCTCCACCGACATGCCTGACGAGCAAACCACCAATCACCTAATGCCCATCATGGGAGGATTCGAGCTTGTCAACGAGCTTCAGCTGTCGATAGACAATCCGCAGTTCTTCTATCTGTGGCGCATTCACAACAGCCAATACAAGGAGAAGGCATTCGAGATAAAGCGCAACAAGTTCAGAATTCCCCGTCTGCAAGCTTATGCCGCATGGCAGGGTAACGCCCCCACCGCCAAGGCGGCATGGGACAGTCTCCTGAACAATCTCCCTCTGGGTTCACGCGACCAATCACCCAAGCCCAACCTCTGGACCAACGATTGCGCCACATGGACCATGGACGCGATATTCATGCAGGAGACGCTGAGGAACTTTAAATTCTGAACACAGAGACACGGAGACACAGAGGGGATTAATAAGTATTTTAAAGATACTTAGAGGAAAAACTCTGTAGCTCTGTGTTTATAAGATATCACAAAATGATTACTTGAGACATCGAATAAAATATTAAACTTATGATAATAAAAAACACATATTTAGCAGCCTTTATGGCTATCACCCCATTGGCCACGAGCAACGCTCAGCAAGTAGTTAACGATGCCACCACACCGCTCCACCTGATGAAGCCGGCATACAAATACAACTACGGAGTGCCTGACAAAAAAGACGTAAAGGCAAGTATCGACCGTGTGCTCAACTATCTCGACAAAACCACCTTTGCCGAACTCGACGAGACGGGAAAGCACCTGCGCAAGGGCGACTTCCGACTCACGTCCTACGAATGGGGAGTGACTTATTCCGCAATGCTCAGGGCTGGCGAGGTCACCGGCGACTCACGCTACACCAAGTATGCCATCGACCGCATGAACTTCCTCTGCGAACAAGCACCGCGATTCATCAAGATGAAGGAGCAGGGCGAGAAGATTGACAACCTCATGGAACAGGTGGTGTCACCCGACGCCCTCGACGATTGCGGTGCCATCTGTTGCGCAATGATCAAGGCAAAGGATGCCAAGGGCAAGAAAAATGACCGCTTGTGGAATGAGCAGATAGCGAGGTATTACGACTTCATCGTCAACAAGGAACACCGCTATACCGACGGACAGTTCGCGCGCCTGCGCCCCGTGAAGAACACTGTGTGGCTCGACGATATGTTCATGGGCATACCAGCCCTTGCCTTCAATGACGACTACGACGAGGCCCTGCGACAGTTCCGTCTTTTCCGCGAAAAGATGTGGGTGGAAGGTAAGTCGCTCTATCGCCACGGATGGACTCCCACCGAGTCGGGATATCATCCGTCGTTCTTCTGGGGGAGGGCTAACGGATGGGCGTTGCTAACTGCATGCGAGATGCTCGACGTGCGCGAGGATGCCTACATCCTCGAATGTTTCAGGCAGCACCTCAACGGGCTCATGCCTCTGCAGTCGGCCGACGGCGCATGGCACCAGTTGCTCGACCGCAACGACACCTACCTCGAGACCTCCTGCACTGCCATCTATGCCTACTGCCTTGCCCATGCCATCAACAAGGGTTGGATAGAGCCGGAGCCATACATCGGTCAGGCTCTCCTTGCCTGGAACTATGTGTCTGCACACATCACCGACGGCGGTCAGGTTGAGGGCACGTGCGTAGGCACCGGTCTCGCCTTCGACCCCGCTTTCTATGCCTATCGTCCAGTCAACAACTATGCCGCCCACGGCTATGGTCCTGTCATTTGGGCAGGAGCAGAGATATATTCCCTAATCTCCTCCCATTGCATCAAGACCAACGACAGTGCCGTCCACTACTATCCCGTTGACCCCAATACCGACGAGCCGATATTCTACGTGGAGTAGAACGGTGGGACGGACACCTGTGACACAACCCAAAAGTAAATGATGTAACAGGCAACAAGGTAGCATCTTGTTTTGGGTAGTTATGGAAGTTAAGAAATTTATGGCTGAATGAAAAATACCAGTTATTATAAAGTGGCGGGACACATAATGTCTATAACAGCGGGAGAAGACACCTTCGCACTGCTTGACAACTGCCGCCCATTTGAGGTGGAGGCATCCGAGCCTCTGCTCACGTTTGACGTTAAGCACGACGTCCCGTTACCCGACAACTTCACCGAAGAATGGCGACAAGAGGAAGAAGGCGATGAAATAGCATGCGGGCACTGCGAAGAAAAACCAGCGTTCGCGTTCTATTCGCGAGGGGAATTGGCGGGTTGGACATCATGCAGTCCTGATTACCGCCAAGCCACTGTATCAACAAACAAACTCCCCAAACTCGCACTCGACAATGCGATGATGGTGTGTTACGCGCTTGCCACAGCTTGCCTCGACACCCTTCTGTTCCATTCGTCGGTGGTGAGCCGCAACGGTAAGGCATATATGTTTCTCGGGCCAAGCGGCACAGGCAAGAGCACCCACACCCGGCTATGGCTAAGGTATGTGGAGGGAAGTAAGCTGCTGAACGATGACAATCCCGTGGTTAGAGTCTCGGATAGCGGAGTGGCTATGGTATATGGCTCACCATGGAGCGGCAAGACACCCTGCTACATCAACGAGCAATATGCCCTTGGCTCTATCGTTAGACTTGCGCAAGCCCCTTACAATGCCATAAGGCGCATGCGTCCGTTAGAAGCCTACGCAACGATGTCCTCAAGTGTGTCGGGAAAGAGATGGGACAGGAATATTGCAGACGGGCTTCATAACACCCTCAACACACTTGCAGCCCAAACCGCGGTATGGCATACCGACTGCCTGCCCGACAAAGAGGCTGCAATAATGACAAGCAGCACGATATGAACAACACCAAAATTATCGACGAGGCAGTAGCACTGCTTTACGATGGATACAGTGTTACACTTCCAGTGGCAGGACGCAGCATGCTGCCGTTCATCATCGGAGACAGGGAGAGCGTAATCCTCACCAAGCCCGAAAACCTCCGTAGAGGAATCATTGCGCTGGCATGGGTGGAACAACGACGATATGTACTCCACCGCATAGAGAGAATAGAAGGCGACAAGGTGACGCTCATGGGCGACGGGAACCTTGTGGGAAGGGAATATTGCCACATTACCGACGTAAAGGCTATTGCCACCCACTCAGTGGATGCCTTGCAAAAGCGTCATTACCTTTATACAAAATGGCGGTGTGCCGCATCTGAGGCTTGGTGGTTGCTTATGCCGATAAGACGATATATATTGGCGATATATAAACGAATGAATAACATATAAAAAAAAGAAAATGAAAAAGAAAGATGGACTAGTGCTGCGCGATGTGTGCGGCGAGAAAGTAATTGTAGCGGAAGGATTGGGTGCTGTGGATTTCGGCAATATGATAAGCCTTAATGAAACAGCTGCATGGCTATGGGAACATAGCGACGAGAATTCTGACATCAACTCACTGGCCGAGGCCATGTGTAACGAATATGACGTGGAACCGGAAGTTGCCAAACGCGACATCGAAGCTGTCATCAACGAATGGATAAAGGCTGGAATTGCCGAAGGATGAAATATACAAACTGGTTTTATTCCAACTCTAAAGGCATAAGGCTCAATATCGTCATACGCATCGCGGCAGGACTGGCACAAACAGTTCTTGCCCTGCTTGTCGTGTGGATGAGCAAAAGGCTTGTGGATGAAGTGGCCATTACGGGCACAATGCGCGAAATGGTCACGCAAGCCTTGCTCATAGCTCTTGCCGTAGTGGCAGGAGTGAGCATACGCCAGCTCAACCAATATCTCGCAAGCAAGGCTTTCATATATAAGGTGGCAGAACTGCGACTCAGGCTTTTCGACATGCTCTTCCGAAGGAAACTCTTCGACAGCAACGACTTGCACTCAGGAGACGTGTCATCACGTATGGCCAAGGACATCGACACCGTAAGCGAGACCATGGCTGTCACATTGCCACAAGTTGCAGTCATGCTTATGCAACTCACCGGGGCTTTCATGCTTATGAGATGGTTTGACCAACGTCTTGCGTGGGCACTCATACTTATCACGCCTCTCGCCATAGCCATAGGAAAGTTCGTGTCGCACAAGTTGCGACACATCACCTTGTCAATACGAAAGGACGAAAGCCAGATATTGGCAAGAATACAGGAGAGCATGGAACAGAATGCCGTTCTGCTCTCGCTGCAGGGAGAAAGGTGGATGATGGAAAAGGTGGAGCAACTTCAGGAAAGGCAAACGGGCAACTATATCCACCGCTCTCGCTTTATGGTGGTAAGCAGGTTTGCACTCGGATGCACATTCGGACTGGGGTATATGCTTGCCTTCGTATGGGGGGCATACGGATTGCGAACAGGGGCTATCACATTTGGCGTGATGACATCTTTCCTGCAACTCGTGGCACAAATCCAGCACCCCATCATGTCGCTCCTCAGCGCATTCCCCACTATCATATACAGCACCGCAAGCATCGACCGGTTAAAAGAGATTGAAGACGGTCTGGAGGATGAAACTACCTGTGAGCCAGATTGCAAAGCCATCGGTGCGCACGGAATGAGCCAACGTGGAATCGGTAAACTCGGAATAAGGATGGAGGACGTTTCATTCAGATATGCCAAAGGAGACCGTGAGGTGCTCAAGCATTTCTCGCACGATTTCACTCCAGGAAGCAAGACGGCATTGTTGGGCACCACAGGTATCGGCAAAACAACAATATTCAGGCTAATTCTGAATTTCATACAGCCAGACAACGGCTCTGTCAACATCTATGGAGACGGCTTCTCTCACATTGCCGACAATTCCACTCGAAGGCATCTCGTATTCGTGCCACAGGGCAATACCCTCATCAGCGGCACAATACGCTGTAACCTGATGCTTGCAAAACCCGACGCATCGGACGACGAACTAAGGGCTGCCCTACACACAGCATGTGCCGACTTCGTATTCGACCTTCCCGACCAACTCGACACCGAACTTGCAGAGCACGGAGGAGGACTCAGTGAGGGGCAGGCTCAACGCATAGCCATTGCACGAGGACTATTGCGACCCGGCTCAATATTGCTGCTCGATGAAATCAGTTCCGCTCTCGACGAGTCAACAGAGCGCGAACTGTTCAGCCGACTGCTATCCGCGCGCCCATCCACCACCATGCTTCTCATCACACATCGGCAAGCCGTTGCCGACATATGCGACGAGAGAATTGAACTGAGCAATTTAATACCATAATCTCATCCAATTTTTGCCACATATCCATCGTTTTTTCGCCAATATCACCTTATTTTTCGCAAGATTATTTGTTTTTTGATTGTATGTTGAAAAAAAGAAGTATTTTTGCAGTGCAAATAATATGAAATACACATAGATAAAAACATAATAAGACAAAACGATGGAAATAATAAAAAGACATATCATCACAGCCCTTGTATTGCTGCTAAGCTCCGTATTTGTTAATTCCGAAACCGCTTTTGCAAATTCCGAAACCACTTTCGACAATGACAACAAGACGGAATGCGACCGCTATCGCAACGAGATTGCCACCATTGATTCAGCCAGCGTACAGAGCTACATAGCCCAGGTGAACAAGCAACGTGCAGACAACCAGGTGGCACAACAGACATTGCGCAACCAACGCCAGCGCACCATACTGCTGACAAGCATTGTGGCAGGCGGCCTGATAGTCATCGCACTGCTCGTGGCGGGACTGCTGTTGCTGCGAAGATTAAACACAAGACTGAAACAGTCGGAGGAAAGACTAAACGACGCACGAAGGATGGTGGAAAACTCGGTGAGACTGAAAAACCTCTTCCTCTCTAACATGAGCCACGAGATACGCACTCCACTAAACGCTCTCACCGGATTCTCAGCCATTCTTACCGACAATAGCCTCGACGACGAGAGCAGAAAGCAGTTTGAATGTATCATACAGCAGAACTCCGACCTGCTCATGAAGCTCATCAACGATGTGGTGGATTTCTCCATCCAGCAGGACGGCGAGATGAAGTTCAAACTGGAGAAGCGCGACGCTGTGGAGTTATGCCGCAATGTGGTGAAAACCGTGGATAAGGTAAAACAGACAAAAGCCGACATATTGTTCGAGTCCGACCTTGAAGAGTTACCTATCACCACCGACGAGGGACGACTGCAGCAACTACTCATCAACCTGTTAGTTAACGCCAACAAGTTCACCAAGGAAGGCTCCATCACCCTCTCGCTCAGCGTAAAGGACAATATGGCACAATTTGCCGTTACCGACACCGGATGCGGCATTGCACCCGACAAGCGCGAGACGATATTCAATCGTTTTGAGAAAGCTAACGAAAGCGACCAGGGCACCGGTATCGGACTATCGATATGCCGATTCATCATCGAGCGACTGGGAGGCAAAATATGGGTTGACCCAGATTACGACAAGGGGGCGCGTTTCTGCTTCACACACAGGCTCGCTACTGTCGCCCTTCTGCTGCTCGCCACATTCGGATCATACGCCAAAACAACCGAGGAAATCAAGGTTGACAGCATGCGCAAGGAGGCAAAAAGCATGCCCCACGGCGAGCTAAGACTACAGAAACTGGCCGACCTCGTATCAGTGTCGCAACTCATGCCCGACGGAATCAACGACGCTTATATGATGCTCGAAGAGGCCAAATACCTGAAGAACGACACATCGCAAGCCAACGCCCTGACATACATCGTCAACCATCACTATATGTACGACGAAACGGTGGACAGCGTGGCCTATTGGGCTAACTACGGCATGCAGGTGGCAAGCAAATGCAACAGTTGGAGGATGTATTACGAAATGCAATACACGCTCATCAACACTTACATATTCAACGGCAGATACGAATATGCCCTCGACGAGTCGATGAAGATGCTTGAAAAAGCATCGAAACAGAAAAACTACCCTGGCATAACCAAGGCATACGTAGCACAGACTCAGATATATATCGGCACATACAGATGGCGAGAGGCTGACGACGTTATACGAAAGGCACGGAAAACAATGTACAAGGAGGAAGACCTGCAGATACAGTTCACCGTGCTGATGCACCTGCTCGACTACAGCATATCGGTGCAAAAATTCGAGCGTATGGGAAAGGCTCTTACCGAGATTGACACAGTGATGGACAAAATGTTGCGTATGGCACCAGGAATGGACATAACACTCAACGACCACCGGCTCTTCGTAGAATACTGCCACATGATATACTGGTCGTACAAACACGACTTCGACAAGGCTGCCGACCACGAGGCAAGGGGAAGGCTTTTCTACGAGCGCCTCAGCTATCCACCCTACAAGCCCCTATACTTCTACGCCCAGTGCTTCAACCGAATACAGCGCGGAATGCTCGACGAGGCCATGCGAATAAACTTAGAGGCAATGAAACTGAGCGAGAAGCTCAACGTAAGAAATTCTAACAAGATGCTATGCCTCTACATGCAGGCCGACATACTATACAAACAAAAGCAATACGGCAAGGCACTCACCATATACAAGAGGATGAAGCACACCACTGACTCAATCAGCTCGGCAATGTCGAAGGAGCAAATCGACGAACTGCAGAAAATCAGCCATATCAGCAACCTGAAGGCAGAGGAGGAAAAACTAAAGGGACAAAACGCCATAGCGGGAATGGTACTGATTGGCATAGTGATGATTGTGCTGATTGGCATTATGGCGAGACTCGCCATATCGCACCGCCGCCTGAAACATACGGAGAGAGAAACCGCAAAAGCCCTTGACGAGGCAAAGGAAAACAACAGGCTGAAGGAAAAATTCTTCAATACCATGAGCCAGGCCATACGCACTCCGCTGCAGGAGGTGATGGACATGTCGAAGAGAATGGCAGAGGACTCGACGCTCACACTGGAGCAGCGTTCGGCAATGGCCGACACCATACGCAGCCACTCCGACCGCCTGATGTATCTCGTGACGGGAGTGCTCGACCTCTCGCGCCTTGAGTCGGGCATGACCAAATGGCAAATTTACACCTACGACTTCATTGCTGTATGTCGCGATGCCATAGCCAAGGCGTCGATGAAATGGCCCGACGCCCATTACACCCTCGACACCGACGTGGAAGAATACATGTGTGACATCGACGCGCCACGCCTGCAGCAAGTGGTGGAGAGCCAACTCACCGGCACAACCTACCTCTCTCATTTCGACGGCAGCGTGAGAATCATCATCCGTAGCCAGTCCGACGGCCTTCATCTGAGGATAGAAGGCAGCCCGCTCCTCTCGCAACCACAAGACGAGACCACACAAATGCGCATTGACATCAATCGCCTAACCCTCGCCCATTTCCCGTTTATCTCTCCTGATTAACTGTCCACATCAGCCTTCATGTCCCATATATATTGCAATCGTAGATAGCAATCTACGAAGAAGGCAATGTCCCATTTATATGTATTATTGCATTACTATGCACGTGAAAAGTTTAAATATATCTGTCATCTGTCATTTTTCACATATAACTAACTAATATACAGTATATTAATATGCTGACAGATAGGCTGACAGCAAATTTATCTGTCAGCCTATAATTATGAGCTAATAACACGCAATCAGTTGATGCAAGGATGCCCTTTGTCACAGTCGTACCACACTTGTTGTCACACTTGTTCCAAAGGCTGTTGTCACACTTGTTCCAAAGGCTGTGAAACGACTGTGACAATAGCTATGGCACAAGTGTGACAATAAGCATTGCCACAGTTGTTCCAGTTCATTTGACAACTTGCAACATAATACAAAGATGACCATCCTGACACAACAAGGATGGTCATCTATACACCATTAGGACGGTCATTCAGACACCGTGAGGACTATCGCTTTATATATTCTTGAATCGCTCTGCCTGACTGCGGATGAGTTCGGCATCGTCGAAGTAGTTAATGCGCATTGCCTCACGTACCTCAGCCATAGTCTGGGCAGCTGTCTCGCGAGCCTTCTCTGTTCCCTTACGCAGGATATTGTATATCTCAGGAATATCCTGCTCCAGTTCGTGGCGACGCTGGCGCATTGGTTCGAGCATATTATTGAGGATGGTGTTGAGGAACTTTTTGCATGTGCCGTCGCCAATACCTCCGTGGACATAGTGCTCCTTGAGTTCCTCAAGGTTCTTGAACTCCGGCCAGTAGTTGGCGAAGTCGTCATCGCAGCTGAATGCCTCAAGATATGTGAATACGGCATTTCCCTCAAGGTTGCCCGGCTCATCCATCGACATGCGTGGAGCACCGTTTGACATCTTCTTAACCTTCTTCCATACCTCCTTCTCGGAGTCGCTGAGATAGATACAGTTGCCAAGACTCTTGCTCATCTTTTCCTTTCCGTCGGTTCCGGGGAGTCGGCGGGCAGTGGCGTTCTCGGGCAGCATAATCTCCGGTTCTACAAGCACGGGAGCATAAGTTTGGTTGAATCGGCGCACCAATTCGCGTGTCACCTCAAGCATAGGTTCCTGGTCTTCGCCTGCAGGAACGGTGGTTGCCTTGAAGAGGGTTATGTCGGCAGCCTGGCTTACGGGATAGCAGAAGAAACCAAGAGGAATGTTAGCCTCGAAGTTGCGCATCTTTATCTCGGTCTTGACAGTTGGGTTACGCTGCACGCGGCTCACTGTGATAAGATTCATCAGATAAGTGGTGAGTTCCGCCAATTCGGGAATTTGGCTCTGGATGAAGAGCGTGCATCTTTCGGGGTCGAGACCCGCTGCAAGATAGTCGAGAGCTACCTCGATGATGTTTTGGCGAATCTTCTCGGGGTTGTCGGCATTGTCGGTGAGAGCCTGCACATCAGCCATAAAGACGAACATCTTGCTGAAGTCGCCTTTGTTCTGTAGTTCAACGCGTCGTCTGAGCGAGCCGATGTAGTGTCCTAAGTGGAGCTTGCCCGTGGGGCGGTCTCCTGTTAGAATGATTTTTTCCATTTTTATATATTATTCTTTATATTTTTCAGTTAATGCGGGTGCAAAGGTACAAAAAAAATCCTCAAGACTGCTTAGAAAATAAGAAAAGATACAAAAAAAGTGCTTTTTATTTTGAAATATCGGTGATTTGCAGTAACTTTGCACCCCGATAAGAAGAATCATTAAATAAATATATTTAAGACTATGGCAAAAAAAGCATTACTCATGATTCTCGATGGATGGGGAATCGGAAAGCATGGAAAGGGTGACGTTATCTACAATACGCCTACTCCTTATCTCGACTATCTTACAGCTGTTAGTGCCCACTCGCAGCTTGAGGCTTCCGGCGAAAACGTCGGTCTGCCTGACGGACAGATGGGCAACTCCGAGGTGGGTCACCTCAATATCGGTGCAGGACGCATTGTATATCAGGATCTCGTGAAGATTAACCGTGCCTGCAAGGACGGTTCTATCTTGAAGAACGAGCAGGTGGTGAACGCTTACTCATACGCACAGAAGACCGGCAAGAAGGTTCACCTTATGGGTCTGGCTTCCAACGGTGGTGTTCACTCTTCACTCGAGCATTTCTTCAAGTTTATCGAGATAAGCAAGGAGTATGGACTGAAGAATACCTTCGTACACTGCTTTATGGACGGTCGCGACACCGACCCGAAGAGTGGTGTGGGATTCATCCAGCAGCTCACCGACATTTGTGCCAAGAACGATGCTACCGTGGCAAGTATCATAGGACGTTTCTATGCAATGGACCGCGACAAGCGCTGGGAGCGTGTGAAGGAAGCCTATGACCTGCTCGTCGAGGGCAAGGGAAAGCAGGCTGCCGACATGGTGAAGGCTGTCGAGGAAAGCTATGCCGACGGTGTCACCGACGAGTTTATCAAGCCTATCAACAACTCAACCGTTGACGGCACTATCCAGGAGGGCGATATTGTTATCTTCATGAACTTCCGCAACGACCGTGCCAAGGAGCTCACCGTGGTGCTCACCCAGCAGGATATGCCCGAAGCAGGCATGAAGACCATCCCCGGCCTGCAGTACTTCTGCATGACTCCATACGATGCCTCATTCCAGGGCGTGAATATCATCTTCCCCAAGGAGAATGTTACCAACACCCTTGGCGAATATCTCAGCAGTAAGGGCAAGAAGCAGTTGCATACTGCCGAGACCGAGAAGTATGCCCATGTGACCTTCTTCTTCAATGGTGGTCGCGAGGCTCCGTATGATAATGAGGACCGCATCCTTGTGCCCTCTCCGAAAGTTGCAACATACGACCTCAAGCCCGAGATGTCGGCTTACGAGGTAAAGGACAAGCTTGTGGGTGCCATCAATACCCAGCAGTATGACTTTATCGTGGTTAACTTCGCCAATGGCGACATGGTGGGACACACTGGTGTATATAACGCAATAGCAAAGGCCGTGCATGCGGTGGATAATTGCGTGAAGGATGTCATCGAGGCAGCCAAGGCAAATGACTATGAGGCTATCATCATTGCCGACCACGGCAATGCCGACAATGCGGTTAACGAGGACGGTTCACCCAACACTGCCCACTCGCTGAATCCTGTGCCGTTCATCTATGTCACCGACAACAACTCGGCTACAGTGAAGAACGGTCGTCTTGCCGATGTGGCTCCCTCTATCCTACACATCATGGGACTTGAGCAGCCGTCGGATATGACAGGTGAGAATCTGATTGTAGATTAATCTTGATTAGTCATTAAGTGAATAATATAGGGCGATACCTCAAGGTGTCGCCCTTTATTTCTATATATCTGTGGTTTGACTATTTATGTTGTTTATTTCTCTTTGTATATCACGTTGTTGGCTCCGCTGGTGATTTGCATTGCCTCGGGATGCTCTTTGATAAACGTGTCTATATGTCTCATGCGTTTCTCTTCAAGGATTTCATCTACGGCAATGAGAATGCCAGTTTCCTCAACGTCGCCGAAACCGTCGTTGATGGCAGTGCCGAAGAGTTTCATCGTGGGACTAAGTCCCATGTAGGCATTCACAAGTGGCGGGATGTTGTAGCCGAGATTGCGTATCTCGCGGTTGAGAATCTTGTAATCTTCCTTGAAGGACTCCTCGCTGAAGAGAACCTTAAGTTCTTCCGGGTCAGTCTCAATCTTCAGCGGGTTCATTGGGATGATGAGGTTGTCCTTGTCCTCAAAGTGTTTTTTGAGGAAATACAGTATCATGTCGCGCCCTTTGCGGATGTAAGAGGGATACATGGTCATCTTGCCGAAGAAGTATTTCACGTCGGGCTGTATTACGGTGAGGGCGCCAAGTCCGTCCCAAAGATTGTCGAGCGCGAAAAGTGACTTAGACGGATTCTTCTGTGTGTTTTGGTATTCAAGTGTGACGAAGCTGCGTCCCAGCTCGATTGTCCATGGCATAAAATCCTTTATGAACCTGTCTGAGAAATGGAACATGTGGCTTGTGGCAAGAATTGGTTGCCCGTTCTTGTCGAAGTCAATGTCTTTGCCCAAAATATACCTATAGCCTCCGATAATCTCTTCGGCTTCGGGATTCCATACGATTAGCTGCTTATAGCAGTTGTCCATCGTGTCGAATTCGTCGAGGTCGAGAGCCTTGCCCGTTCCTCCGCCTGCCTCACGGAATACAATTTCTCTTAGACGTCCAATTTCCCTTAGGGTGTTGGGGGCATTGTGGGCATCGATAACGTAGATTTCGTTATGACTCCTATTTGTCATTCTGAGCTGCCTTTCCGCAGTAAGTTCACTCTTGATTAGCTCTTTGTCAACGGGCTTGATAATCTCTTGTTCCATCTCGTTGGGTACTTTATTATTTTGGTTGTGAAAAATATTAGAGTTTGTAAACGATGTCCTTGACATACTGTGCCCATTCTGTGGCTGTCTTAGACTTGTCGAAGGTCTGCCATGGTATGGGTTCCCCTATCTTCACCTCAAATGTCTTGTGTACGTTCTTATACATCTCATCCACGAGGAAAAGCATGGCAATGTTCACCTTCTTGATGTGCTTGTCGGAAAAATTAGCGAGTTTGTAGAAGAAGTCCGAGTTCTGGCCTCCGAAATGAATAGGCACTATATCCCTTTGGTATTCTACACTTTTGACGATGAATGTCTTTGTCCATTTCACATCACGAATATGTCCGTCGGGTTGCTTTCGCGAGCAGATTCCAGCTGGATACATCAAGATGTGGTCATCGCTTTTGAATCCGGTTTCCACCATAGCGGGAAAGCTTCGGCTTTGTTTTCCCGTCTTGTTTATGGGTATGCAAAGCGGGGCGAGACCGGGCAGATTCATCAGTAGGTCGTTGACGAGATACTTGAACCTGCTGTCATAATGCCTGCCAATGATGGAGCCAAGGGCTACACCGTCTGCTCCGCCAAGGGGATGGTTGCTGACAAAGGTGTAAAGCCGACCGTCGTTTTTGTCGGGCAAGTTCTCCTCGCCTTTGATTTTCAGTGTCATATCCAAATAGCGCACACACTCCTCAAGCCATTCTGTGCCTGTCAGATGACGGCTCTCCCAAAGGTATTTGTTTACCTCATCTTCATGAATGGTCTTTTTAAGCCAAGATACGAGAAATCGGGGAACGAATTTGGCCTTCGTTCCTAACTTACCTTTCAGTATCTTGTCGATGTCTATGGTCTTTTCCATTTCTACTATCTCTCAATATTGCGACAATCGTGGGCAAAGGTAGTTTAAATATTTGGATTATCGTGCTATTTCTTAAAAAAAATAGTCAAAAAGTATAAAAATAGTCGTATTTTGTTTTATTTTAACGCAAAATGAGATTCTTTTTAGAGGTGAGAACATCGATTGTTTTGATAACCAAAACAGACTCTTAACATAATTTATTATAAAAAAGTGGGGGAAAGTGGCGGAATGTGGGGAATTGTTAGTAACTTTGTGGCGAATTTCCACATTATATTTAGTGCGTATGAGATTTTTAGGTAATATTGAAGCAAAATGTGACGCCAAGGGCAGGGTATTCTTGCCGGCTGTCTTCCGCAAGATTCTTCAGGAATCAGGCGAGGAGAGGCTTGTACTTAGGCGTGACGTGTTTCAGTCTTGCCTTGTGCTTTATCCCGAGAGTGTATGGAATGAGCAGCTGGATGCACTAAGGTCACGGCTTAGCCGCTGGAACAGTCAGCAACAGCAGGTGTATCGCCAGTTTGTGGCAGAAGCTGAGGTGGTGACACTTGATGGTAACGGGCGTTTCCTTATTTCACGCCGTTGTATGAAAACGGTGGATATTGAATCTGACGTAAGGTTTATCGGAATGGGTGACACTATTGAGATATGGGCTGTGAAGAAAGCTGAGGAATCGCTGATGGATGACCAGACCTTTGGGGCGGCTTTGCAGGAATTGATGGGGGAAGACTTTATTAAGAGTTGAATATTAAGAATTTAGAGTTTAGGATTAGGGATGAAGGTAGAGGATTATCATATACCGGTGTTGCTGAAACAGAGTGTTGACGGGCTTAATGTCAAGCCCGACGGCATTTATGTGGATGTCACCTTTGGAGGAGGGGGGCATAGTCGTGAGATATTGTCGCGTCTTTCTTCAGACGGGCATCTTTTCAGTTTCGACCAGGATGCAGATGCGGAACAGAATGCGTCGCAAGGTGATATACGCCTGAGTGATGACCCGCGATTCACTTTCGTGAGGAGCAATTTCAGATACCTAAAAAACTGGATGCGCTATTTTGGCGTGGAGCGTATTGATGGATTGTTGGCTGACTTGGGTGTGTCAAGCCATCATTTTGATGATGAGACACGCGGTTTCTCATTCCGTTTCGACGCTCCGATAGACATGAGGATGAACAAAAGGGCGGGACAGACTGCCGCAGACATACTAAATGAATATGATGAGGAAAGGCTTTCCGATATATTCTATCTATACGGCGAACTGAAGTCCTCGCGCAAACTGGCGGCTACCATTGTAAAGCGACGTGCTTTAAAGCCATTTACAACAACAGGCGAACTGACGGATGCGGTGGAAACAATTATGCCCAAGGAACGAGCTAAAAAGGACATGGCAAAGCTCTTTCAGGCATTGCGCATAGAAGTGAACCATGAGATGGATGCCCTCAGGGATATGCTGCGCTCTGCTGTCGAATGTCTTGGAGAAGGCGGAAGATTGTCTGTGATAACATACCATTCCCTTGAAGACCGTATCGTCAAGAACGTGATGAAATCCGGCAACTCTGAAGGAAAAATTGATAAGGATTTCTTCGGAAGGGTTAACACGCCACTGAATACGATTGGCAAAGTGATAGTGCCAGACAAAGATGAACAGCTGGCAAATCCGAGAAGCCGAAGTGCAAAGTTAAGAATATCTGAAAAAAACAAGATATAAGCTATGGCAGAAGATACAAAGTTTAGAGCAGAAAAGGAGGAGGTGGAAAGCAAGGCCTCTGCCCTTGAAATGCTAAAAAACTCGGTGAGCGAGGAAGACTCCAAGCCAACGGCGCAACTGAGTCTGAAGATGATTTTGGGAGGCGACATTCTGAATGCACAATTTGTACGTCGTCAGTTGTGGCTAATAGTCATCGTTGTCGTTTTTGTCATTATATATGTTGCATCAAGATACCAGTGCCAACAAGATATGATAAAGATTGCCAATATGGAGTTGGAACTCAAGGATGCAAAATACCGTGCCCTGTCTATTTCAAGCAAGTTGACGGAACGTAGCCGTGAAAGCCACGTGCTGAAATTGCTAAAGGAAAATAATGACAGCCTGCTGAAGGCCTCCGACCAGCCACCTTATATTATTAATGTGCCAAAAAAATAAAATAATGAACAGATGAGCAAGTTCGAGAATGACAAGGTGATGCCGCGATATTTCATCATAGCGGTAGTGTTGACCATCATCGGTTTCACGGTGGTGGGCAAGGCCGCCTATATAATGACTGCCAAGAAAGACTATTGGGAGAAAGTGGCGTCGCGCCAGAAACGGGACAGTGTTACAGTGAAACCCAATAGGGGTAATATACTCAGTTGTGACGGGCAACTTATGGCGAGCAGTATTCCCGAATACAAGGTCTATATGGACTTTCTGGCTGGTGGCGAGAAAAAAGACTCCCTGCTTGTAGTCAAGATGGACTCGATATGTATGGGGCTCAACCGTATCTTTCCGGAAAAGAGTGTGGAGGATTTCAAGGCTCACATGGAGGAGGGACGCAAGAGACATGCACGTAACTGGGCGATATGGCCAAAGCGCATTGACTATAATACCTATTGTGAGGTGAAAGCGCTCCCGGTATTTAACTTGTCGCAATATAAAGGTGGATTCCACTGCGAGGAGTTTAATTCGCGCCGTCGGCCGTTTGGGTCATTGGCGCGTCGTACTGTGGGTGACATGTTCGGGGCAAAAGACACCGCACGTTGCGGACTCGAGCTTGCCTACGATTCCATATTAAGGGGCACTGACGGCTTTACCCACAGGCGCAAGGTGCTCAACAAATATATGAATATTCCCGTATTGGCACCTGTGGATGGTTGTGACATCATTACCACGATTGATGTGGGAATTCAGGATCTTGCCGAGCGTGCGCTTATCGAGGAACTAAAAGATCCACAAGTGCATGGAGATGCCGGTGTGGCAATTGTCATGGAGGTGGCTACGGGTGACGTGAAGGCTATGGTGAACATGACCAAATGCGGGGATGGGGAATACCGTGAGATTAAGAATCTTGCGGTGAGCAATTTGCTTGAGCCAGGCTCTGTATTCAAGACGGCATCCATCATGGTGGCCCTGGACGACGGGGTTGTTGATACCACATACAAGGTTGATACAGGGTGTGGAGTGTGGAAAATGTATGGCAGGGACATGAAGGACCACAACTGGCGCAGAGGCGGATATCAGGTTATCAGTCTGCCACGTACCCTTGAGGTCAGTTCAAATATCGGCATTAGCAGAATAATTGACGACCATTATCATAATAATCCCGAGAAATTTGTGGAGGGTATTTATCGTACTGGATTGGCTTCTGACCTACAGCTGCCTATAGCGGGATCGACCCCACCCCGCATACGTATGCCGAAAAAGAATTCCCGCGGACAGTATCTCAACTGGAGCAAGACTGCACTGGCATGGATGAGTATAGGTTATGAGACCCAGATACCTCCGATATCCACTGTGACCTTCTATAATGCTATTGCCAACAACGGCAAGATGATGAAGCCAAGGTTTATATCCAAGGTGGTGAAGAACGGAGAGGTTATTAAGGAGTTTCCGCCCGAGGTGATAAAACCGCATATATGCAAGGAGAAGACATTGAAGGAGATGCAGACAATATTGGAGCATGTGGTAAGTCAAGGACTCGGACGCAAGGCAGGCTCAAAGTCCTTTAAGGTGGCTGGCAAGACTGGTACAGCACAGGTGTCACAGGGTGCTGGAGGATATAAGACGGGGGTTACTAATTACTTGTTGAGCTTTGCAGGATATTTCCCCGCAGACAATCCCCGATACTCGTGCATCGTTTGTATCCAGAAGTCGGGGTTGCCGGCTTCGGGTGGAGGTATGAGTGGTGTTGTCTTCCATCATATAGCAGAAGGGATTATGGCGAGACACCTGAAGCTGAGCGTTGAGGATGCAAGGGATTCTGCGTCAATATTTATTCCTGATGTGAAGAATGGAAATATTCTGGCTGCCGACTATGTCCTGAAGCACATTGGCGTGAATACCGATTGTAAGTGGGATGGCCCCTATTCATCGGGCAACAATCTTGTTTGGGGGACAGCCCTGAGAAATGCAAAGGGTGTCGGTCTATCAAAGATGAAGACATATAGTAATGTTGTGCCAAATGTTGTAGGAATGGGAGCAAGCGACGCTGTGTATTTGCTTGAGAGCCGCGGACTGAAAACCCGTATAAAGGGAAGAGGAAAGGTTAAGAGTCAAAGCGTCCAGGCTGGAAGCATTGTAAAAAAAGGTGATTTGTGTGAGATAGAAATGGAATAAAAAACATATAATTATTTAGAATATGAAATTGAACGAGTTGCTAAGCAAAGTGAAGTCAGCTGACATCACGGGTGATGCCGATGTTGACATTATGGGAGTGGATATTGATTCCCGTCGCGTCAAGCCCGGGCATCTGTTTGTTGCGGTAAGAGGAACTCAGGTGGACGGACATTCGTTTATCCCTAAGGCCATCGAGCAGGGTGCTGTCGCAGTGCTATGTGAAGATATGCCTGAAGAGCGTCGTGAGGGTGTTACATACGTCAAGGTGTCTTCGACTGAAGCTGCCGTAGGACCTGTGGCTACTATGTTTTATGGCGACCCCTCTACAAAGTTGAAATTGGTCGGTGTGACAGGTACTAATGGCAAGACTACAATCGCCACCTTATTATATAATATGTTCCGAAAGTTCGGGCATCGTTGTGGATTATTGTCAACTGTTTGCAATTATATTGAGGACGAGGCAATACCCGCAGACCATACGACGCCAGATCCGATTGAGCTTAACCGTCTCTTGGCTTGTATGGTTGAGGCAGGATGTGAATATGCATTTATGGAATGTTCAAGTCATGCCATAGCCCAACAGAGAATAGGAGGGTTGAAGTTTGCCGGTGGGTTGTTTACCAATCTCACCCGCGACCATTTAGACTATCATAAGACTTTTGAGAACTATAGAGATGCCAAGAAGGCATTCTTCGACAGTCTTCCTAAGACGGCATTTGCCATTACCAATGCCGACGACAAGAACGGAATGGTTATGGTACAAAACACCAAGGCTACGGTGAAAACATATTCAACACGTTCTCTTGCTGATTTCAAGGCTAAGATTATCGAATGTCATTTTGAGGGAATGTATCTTGATATCGATGGCAGGGAGGTTGGTGTGCAGTTTATAGGAAAGTTTAATGTCAGCAATCTGCTTGCCGTATATGGTGCAGCTGTTATGCTCGGCAAGGCTCCCGAGGATATACTCTTGATAATGAGCACACTGAGAAGTGTTAGTGGAAGATTGGAGCCTATTCGTTCCAAGGACGGTATAACAGCTATCGTTGACTATGCCCATACCCCGGATGCCTTGGAAAATGTACTTAATGCCATTCACGAAGTGCTTGATGGCAAGGGGAAGGTGATTACCGTTTGTGGTGCGGGCGGAAATCGCGACAAGGGCAAGCGTCCGCTTATGGCACAGGAAGCTGTGAAACAGAGCGACCGTGTGATTATCACGAGTGACAATCCCCGTTTTGAGGAACCTCAGGATATTATCAATGATATGCTTGCCGGTCTCAATGCCCAACAGATGAAGAAGGTAATCAGTATTGCTGATCGCCGTGAGGCTATCCGCACTGCCGCCATGATGGCAGAGAAGGGCGATGTGATTCTCATAGCAGGCAAGGGACATGAGGATTATCAGGAGATAAAGGGAGTCAAGCATCATTTTGACGACCGCGAGGAAGTCAGAAAGATTTTCATGTAATACTATTTATCCAAGTAAAAAAACTGAAAAATGCTATATTATCTGTTTAGGTTTCTCGACCAGTATGATATTCCCGGAGCGCATATCTGGGCTTATATATCATTCCGCTCTCTGTTGACGTTGATATTGTCACTGATAATATCTGCATGGTTCGGAGAGAAGTTTATAAAATATATGAAGCGCCGCAACATCTCTGAGGTTCAGCGCGATGCAAGCATCGACCCGTTTGGTGTCGAGAAGAAAGGTGTGCCCACAATGGGAGGCATTATCATTATCGTGTCAATATTGCTTCCGGTCCTGCTGCTTGGACGCATGCGAAATATCTACCTGATATTAATGATTGTCACTACGGTGTGGCTCGGTTTCCTTGGATTCCTTGATGACTACATCAAGATATTCCGTCGCAATAAAGAAGGTTTGAAAGGCAAATATAAGATAGTGGGTCAGGTGTCCATTGGCTTGATAGTGGGGCTTGTACTTTATTTTAGTCCGGATGCAGTAATGCGCGAGAATGTATCTATGGAGCGGCAAGGACAGGAGATGGTGGTAAAGCATAAGAGCAAGGCGGAGAAATCGCTAAATACCACTATCCCATTCATTAAAAACCACAATCTCGATTATGCCGAGATTATGGCGTTTTGTGGTAAATACAAAGAGGCTGCGGGATGGATATTGTTTGTTGTCATGACAATAATTGTTGTGACTGCGGTAAGCAACGGCGCTAACCTAAATGACGGTATGGACGGTATGTGCGCAGGTAATTCCGCGGTTATAGGCGTGGCGTTGGGAATATTGGCATACGTATCGAGTCATATTGAATATGCTGCATATCTGAATATCATGTATATACCGGGAAGTGAGGAACTTGTGGTGTTCATCTGCGCTTTTGTGGGTGCAATGATTGGATTCTTGTGGTATAATGCCTATCCCGCCCAGGTATTTATGGGAGATACAGGCTCACTTACTATTGGAGGTATCATCGCAGTATGTGCCATTATCATTCATAAGGAACTTATGCTGCCGATACTCTGTGGCATATTCTTTGTTGAGAGTCTTAGCGTGATAATTCAGACACAGTGGTTTAAGTATCAGAAACGTAAGGGACAGCGAGTGCGCGTTTTCCGTGCCACACCAATCCACGATAACTTCCGCAAGCTCGACTCCCAACTTGACGCTACCAGCAGATATATATTTAAAAGTTGGCCACATCGTCCTTTCCATGAGTCAAAGATAACGATACGATTTTGGATTGTAACGATTATCATGGCGGCTTTGACAATAATCACATTAAAGATTAGATAATAAAATAAAATACGATATGAGTAGAATTGTTATTTTGGGTGCAGGCGAGAGCGGTGCGGGTGCTGCTGTACTTGCCAAGAAGGAAGGCTTCGATGTCTTCGTTTCCGATATGTCGAGGATTCAGGATAAGTATAAGAAGATGCTTGACGACCGTAACATTGAGTGGGAGGAAGGACAGCATACGGAGGAGAAGATCCTAAATGCCGATGAGGTCATAAAGAGTCCTGGCATTCCAAATGAGGCTCCGATGATAAAGAAAATCATCGCTAAAGGAATTCATATAATCAGCGAGATTGAATTCGCAGGCAGATATACGAACTCCAAGATGATATGTATAACAGGTAGTAATGGAAAGACTACCACAACGTCTCTTATCTTCCATATTTTCAAGGAGGCAGGATATGATGCGGGTCTGGCAGGCAACATCGGCAATTCATTGGCTTTGCAGGTAGCTGAAGAACCGCATGAGTATTACATAATAGAGTTAAGTTCGTTCCAGTTGGACAATATGTATGAATTTCGTGCAAACATAGCCATTCTTCTGAATATAACCCCTGACCATCTTGACAGATATGACAACTGTATGCAGAATTATGTGGATTCCAAGATGCGCATCATCCAGAATCAGACTCCACAGGATTCTTTCATCTATTGGCAGGATGATCCTATTATCAGACGTGAATTGTCAAAGTATGATATAAAGGCGGTACAATACCCATTCTCCGAGTTGAAGGAAAAGGGAAGTATCGGTTATATTGAGAAGGGCGAATATGAGATTGAGAAGCCCACCCCGTTTAATATGGAACAGGAGAGTCTGAGTCTTACTGGAAAGCATAACATATACAACAGTCTTGCAGCCGGAATTGCATCCAACATTTCAGGTATCAAGAAGGAGGTAATATGTAGGAGCCTTGGAGATTTCCCTGGTGTGGAGCATCGTTTGGAGAAAGTAGCTAAGGTAGATGGCGTACAATATATAAACGATTCTAAGGCTACAAATGTAGATGCTTGTTGGTATGCACTCGAGAGCATGAAAACCAAGGTGGTGCTAATTATCGGAGGTAAGGATAAGGGCAACGACTATAATTCAATCAAGGAACTTGTCAAGGAGAAGTGCTCTGCTTTGGTATATCTCGGTGCTGACAACACAAAGTTACACGCCTTCTTTGACGGGTTGGGAATTCCTGTGCGCGATACCCATTCGATGCCGGAGTGTGTGGCTGCGTGCCATGAATTGGCTAAGCCTGGCGAGACGGTCCTGTTGAGCCCATGTTGCGCCAGCTTCGATCTTTTCAAGAATATGGAAGATAGAGGTGAGCAGTTTATGAATTTAGTGAGGGCATTGTGATTTGGGGATACTATTTATTATAGTTATTCAAGGAAATTTTGCAATTCTGGTATTAAGTATTTTTATAAAATAAAAAAGAATTAGATGAACAAGACTATTGGCAATATATTTAAGGGCGACAAGGTCATTTGGATAGTGTTTTTTATTCTCTGTATGATAAGTTTGATTGAAGTGTTCAGTGCTTCCAGCAACCTTACATATAAGAGTAATAACTTCATTATGCCGATAATGAAACATGCTTTGATGCTTGTTGTCGGAGGATTTATCGCCGTGGTCATTACTAATGTGCCATGCCGGTATTTCAAGCTGGCTACTCCATTCTTGATATTGGTTTCCTATGTAACCTTGTTATGGGTGCTATTTGCAGGTGAATCCATAAATGGGGCTAACCGAGTGATAGAGTTGGGAGGACAGACCTTTCAACCCTCTGAGATAGCAAAAGGTACAATTATATTGGCTGAGGCACAGATACTTTCAGCTATGCAAACTGAAAAAGGGGCGGACAGACAGGCATTTAAGTATATACTCATAATATCATTGCCGATGATTTTCCTAATTGGAATAGAGAACCTCTCCACGGCATTGTTGCTTTTCTCTACGATGTTTCTTTTGATGTTTATTGGTCGAGTCCCAAATATCCAACTGGGCAAGTTGACTGGTTATTGCTTTCTATTGGTATTGGCGGGTGTTTTGCTCATAGAACTCGTTGGAGATGATTCTAAGATAGACAATGACAAACTAACTAAGGTCGAGGCTGTTGCAAAACCCAAGAAGGAACGAAATGCAATTGAGAAATTGTTCCATCGTGCTGACACATGGAAGGGACGTATAAATAAGTTTGCCGACAAGAAAGATATTGCTCCAGAGGATTATGACCTTGACAAAGATGCCCAGGTGGCGCATGCTAATATTGCAATAGTGTCAAGTAACGTCATAGGTAAAGGTCCCGGCAATTCCGTCGAACGAGATTTTCTTGCTCAGGCATACTCCGACTTTATATATGCAATAATAATAGAGGAGATGGGCATTGAGGGAGCAGCTCTTGTTGTATTTCTTTATATTATCTTGCTTTTTCGAACGGCAAGGATTGCCAACCGTTGTGATAACAATTTCCCGGCATTCCTGTGTATGGGACTTGCCATGATGCTTGTCATTCAAGCTGCTGCGAATATGCTTGTGGCAGTTGGAATTGTTCCAGTTACAGGACAGCCGCTGCCGCTAATCAGTAAGGGAGGAACATCAACGATTATCAACTGTGCATACATCGGAGCAATACTGAGTGTCAGTCGTACGGCAAAGAAGAAAAAGGAGTTTGTAACGGAAAAAGTGGAAAATACTGACATCTAAGTCATAAAATCACTTGAAATATGAAAATTATTCGTTGAAAATGCGAATATAACAAAGATATTTATTAATTTTGCACAAAAGATATCAATGATATGAGTGAAGAAATGAGAATAGTCATTAGTGGCGGTGGCACTGGCGGACACATTTTCCCAGCCGTGTCAATTGCGAATGCCATCAGGACATTGCGTCCTGATGCTAAGATACTGTTTGTTGGAGCTCTTGGAAGAATGGAGATGACAAGGGTGCCTGCTGCAGGCTACGACATAAAGGGCTTGCCGGTTAGAGGACTGATACGCCCACTTTGGTCGCCAAAGAATATTGGTGTGCTTATTGACTATCTCAAGAGCAAGCGTCAGGTAAGAGCTATTATTAGGGAGTTCCGCCCGATGGCTGCTGTGGGAGTGGGCGGTTATGCCAGTGGAGCTACTCTCGATGCCGCCGCGGCAATGGGCATTCCTTGTCTCATACAAGAACAGAATTCGTATGCAGGTATGACTAACAAGCATCTTGCAGCCAAGGTGGAAAAGATTTGTGTGGCATATGACGGAATGGAACGTTTCTTCCCTGCTGACAAAATTGTCAAGACCGGAAATCCCGTACGTCAGGCTTTGCTCGAATCTGATGTGACACGCGAGTTGGCTCTGTCGCAGTTTGGACTTAATCCCGTCAAGAAAACAATTCTACTTGTTGGTGGCAGTTTAGGCGCCCGTACCATTAATGAGAGTGTCTTGGGTCATCTGGATATGATAAGGGACAGTGAGGTGCAGTTTATCTGGCAGACTGGCAAATACTATAGTGACAGCATAATGGAGCGTCTTGCCAAAGAGCCTAAGATGGATAATCTGAGGGTTATGGATTTTATATCTGACATGGCTTCTGCATACAAGGCAGCTGACCTCGTTATCAGCCGTGCGGGCGCAAGTAGCATTTCGGAATTCTGTCTCATTGGCAAGCCTGTGATATTGGTTCCTTCACCTAATGTTGCCGAGGACCATCAGACAAAGAATGCCATGGCTCTTGTCAATAAGGATGCCGCTATACTTGTAAAGGATGCCGATGCGCCATCATCATTGTTGCCATTGGCAATGAAGACTGTCGTTGATGATTTGAAACTGAAATCTCTGTCTGAGAATATCCTGAAATTGGCATTGCCTGATTCTGCGGATATCATCGCAAAAGAAGTCATCAGGATGGCAGAGAGATTGAAAAGTTGAAGGTTGAAGATTGAGGATTGAAAGTTGAAGATTGACCAAAGCGTTTGAGCAATATGGAAATAAAAGATATAAAAGCCGTATATTTCGTAGGTGCAGGTGGAATAGGTATGAGCGCAATCGCGCGCTATTTCATCAAGAAAGGTATTGTAGTAGGTGGATATGACAAGACACCCTCGCAGCTCACCAGACAACTTGAACTGGAAGGTGCCCTAATCCACTATGAGGAGAATATTGATGAGATTCCACAGGCTTGTCGCGACAAGGCCTCGTGTCTCGTGATTTATACTCCGGCTATACCTAATGACCATAAGGAGTTGGTGTTTTTCCGCAAAGGTGGATTCGAAATCCAAAAGCGGGCACAAGTGCTTGGCACACTAACAAAGGCACACAAGGGACTGTGTTTTGCCGGTACCCACGGTAAGACCACAACATCCACGATGTGTGCACACATAATGCATCAGAGCCATCTTGACTGCAATGCCTTCCTTGGAGGAATCTCCAAGAACTACGGCACAAACTATATTTTGAGCGAAAGTGACTATGTGGTGATAGAAGCCGACGAGTTTGACCGCTCTTTTCATTGGCTGACTCCATGGATGTCAGTGATTACGGCAACTGACCCCGATCACCTGGACATATATGGCACAAAGGAGGCGTATCTTGAGAGTTTCCGCAAATACTCGGCATTGATACAACCTGGCGGAGCACTCATAATACACGAGGGGCTTGAGATGAGGGATGACTTACAACCCGGTGTGAAACGCTATACTTATAGTCGGGATAAGGGCGACTTCCATGCAGAAAACGTACGTATAGTCAATGGAGGAATCACTTTCGACTTCGTGTCACCTATAGAGAGCGTGAAGGATATTGAGCTTGGACAGCCCGTGCCTATCAATATTGTCAATGGTATAGCGGCTATGGCAATGGCTCAACTAAATGGTTGCACGGCTGATGAACTGAGATATGGAATGAAGACATACGGTGGAGTGGATCGCCGTTTTGACTTTAAGATAAAGACAGACAAGTTAGTGTTCCTGAGCGATTATGCCCATCATCCTCAGGAAATATATCAAAGTGCGAAGAGTATTCGTGAGTTGTATAGTGACCGCAAGATTACGGCCTTGTTCCAACCCCACCTTTATACTCGCACACGTGACTTCTACAAGGACTTTGCAGACAGTCTGAGTCTGCTTGACCATGTAGTACTCTGTGACATTTATCCGGCTCGTGAAGAACCTATTCCAGGAGTTACGTCAGAGTTGATATACGACAACCTCAAGCCTGGTGTTGAGAAAGAGATGATTCACAAGGAAGAGGTGCTCGATTATGTCAAGTCGCATGACTTTGACGTGCTGGTGGTGCTTGGTGCCGGTGATTTGGACAATATGGTGCCCGAAATGGAAAAAATACTGAAAAAGAAATATTAATATATGAAGTATTGGATTTACAATTGGAAGAAGACTCTCCTCGTGGTGGTCGATGTTCTGTTGGCTGTATATCTCGTGTTTGCCATCACCTCCTTCAATGAACCTGAAGAGGGAATGGAAGTGATGTGCAACCAAGTGAAAATCGACATAAAAGATGCTGTGGTTGACGGTTTTCTCAATGCCAACGAGATAAAGTCCATCTTGCAGAAGTCTGGACTGTATCCCCTGGCGAAACCAATGGATAAAGTTGACGCGCGAGAGATCGAGGATATGCTTGAGAGCAGTCCTTTTGTAAATGATGCCCAATGCTATAAGACCCAGAGCGGCCATGTGTGTATCAAGTTGACCCAGCGTACCCCCGTGATGAGGGTGAAGGCTGACAATGGGGATGACTATTATGTCGATAATCATGGTGGTGTGATGCCCAACTCCAAGTACTGTTCCGACATCATGATAGCCACTGGCCAAGTGAACCGGAAATATGCCTGCAAGATATTGACAAAGATTGGGAACACCATTGTAAATGACAAGTTTTGGCGCAATCAGATAGTGCAGGTTAATGTTCTGGCAGACGGCACTGTGGAATTAGTGCCTCGTGTTGGTGAGCACATTATATATATAGGTAATCCAACCAAGCTTTCTGAGAAACTGCAACGACTGGAAAAATTCTATCGCTATGGTCTTTCACAGGCTGGATGGAATAAGTATTCCTATATAAATCTCGCTTTTGAGAATCAGATAATATGTAAAAAGAAACAAAATAACAATAATATATAATGGCAGCAAAGGATTTTATCGTAGCAATTGAACTTGGCTCTTCCAAGGTGACAGGTATAGCGGGACGGAAGAACCTTGACGGCAGCATCAACGTGTTGGCTGTTGTCAAGGAGGAGTCATCCTCATTCATACGCAAGGGCGTAGTATATAATATTGACAAGACTGCCCTGTGCATATCCAGTATAATAAAGAAATTGACCACCCAGCTCAAAACTGAGATTACACAGGTGTATGTAGGAGTGGGAGGCCAGTCTATACGCAGTGTGAGAAATATCATTTCCAAGGACTTGACTTCAGCCACTAAGGTGACACAGGAGATGGTTATCAACCTTATGGATGCCAATAGTGCGATGAAGTATCCCGACCAGGAGATTCTGGATGTTGCACAGCAGGAATATAGGGTTGACTCACAGTATCAGACCGACCCAGTTGGCATTCAGTGCTCTCATATCGAGGGAAATTTCCTTAACATTCTTCAGCGAAATACATTCTACAAGAATCTGAACAAGTGCTTTGAGACAATTAATGTCAACGTGGCTGAAATGTATATATCACCAATAGCTCTTGCCGACAGTGTATTGACTGAAGCCGAAAAGCGTTCGGGATGCGCTCTTGTGGATTTGGGTGCCGACACAACAACGGTATCTGTATATAGCAAGAATATCCTGCGCCATCTTGCTGTCATCCCTCTTGGCAGCAATAATATCACCAAGGATATTGCCTCGCTGCAGATGGAAGAATCGGATGCTGAAAAGATGAAGTTGAAGTACGCTTCAGCATACACCGAGAATGCTGACATTGACAATGACTTGATGTTGCCTATTGATAATGAACGCAAGGTTGATAGCCGCAAGTTCATAGAGATTGTGGAAAGCCGTCTTGAAGAAATAGTAGCCAACGTTTGGTATCAGGTGCCGGCAGAGTACAGTGACAAACTCCTTGGCGGTATCATCCTTACGGGTGGTGGTTCAAACCTTAAGAATATCGACAAGGCATTCATTAATCATACGCATATCGACAAGATACGTATCGCGAAGTTCGTTAATCACACCGTTACTTCCAACAACGCTGACATCAATGCCAAGAATGCCATGATGAACACTATCCTTGGCCTTCTAATCAAGGGCGACAGAAACTGTGCAGGCGATGAGTATGATCCCAATAACCTCTTCAGCCAGAAACCAGATGCAGTGCCCTCACAGCTCAACCGTGATATGCCAAAGAAACAGGGCGTAGTCCCCACTGAAGCAGAAAAGCGCCAGCAGGAGGAAGAGCAGCGCCGCAAGCGTGAAGAAGAGGAAAGATTAGAGCGCGAGCGTCAAGAGGAAGAAAAGAGACGTATAGCTCAGGAGAAGAAAGAAAACAGCCCGTTAAACAAGGGGTGGAAGTGGATTAAGAAAATTACCCAGAAAATAACAGAAGAAGAATAAAAAAATAAAGATATGGCAGACAACAATATTCCAATAGTTGACTTTGGAGCTCCAGAAAAGGAGCATAGCATCATCAAGGTCATCGGTGTCGGCGGTGGTGGCGGTAATGCCGTAAATCACATGTACCGCGAAGGCATACACGACGTGTCGTTCGTATTGTGCAATACCGACAATCAAGCACTGAATGACTCACCCGTGCCTGTGCATCTGCAACTCGGCAAGGAAGGACTCGGAGCCGGAAACAAGCCGGAAAAAGCTCGCCAGGCAGCTGAGGAAAGTCTTGACGACATTAAGAATATGCTTAATGACGGAACACGTATGACCTTTATCACAGCCGGAATGGGTGGTGGTACAGGAACTGGTGCCGCTCCTGTCATAGCCCGTGTTTCCAAGGAAATGGGTATTCTGACAGTAGGTATCGTCACCATTCCTTTCCGTTTCGAAGGAGACCGCAAGATTGACCAGGCTCTTGATGGAGTAGAGGAGATGTCGAAACATGTTGACGCCCTCCTTGTTATCAATAATGAGCGCTTGCGCGAGATATATCCTAACTTGACAGTTCTCGATGCCTTTGGTAAGGCTGACGATACACTGAGCGTTGCCGCCAAGAGTATAGCTGAGATTATCACAGTCCACGGTCTTATCAACCTCGACTTCAACGATGTCAAGACTGTGCTTAAGGATGGTGGAGTAGCCATTATGTCAACAGGTTATGGAGAGGGAGAAGGTCGTGTGAAGAAAGCCATTGACGATGCCCTTAATTCTCCGTTGCTCAACGACAATGACGTGTTCAATTCCAAGAAAATCCTGCTCTCCATATCGTTCTGTGGACAGAAGGATGGTAAGGACAGCCTCATGATGGAGGAGATGAATGACGTCAATGACTTTATGGCGAAGTTCGGTGATTTCGAAATCAAGTGGGGACTTGCAACAGACCCCGAACTCGGAAAGAAGGTTAAGGTGACTATTCTTGCAACAGGTTTTGGTATTGAAAATATCGACATGATGCACGGGCATGCTCGTCGCCATACTCAGGAAGAGGCAAAGCGAATAGCCGAGGAACAGGAGAAAGAAGCTGAACGTCAGGAACGTCGTCAGCGTTACTATGGCAATGAGGGTAACAACCTCAAATACAAGCGTCCAGCTCATATCTATCTCTTTCATGCCGAGGACCTTGACAACGACAATGTCATTGCCCGGGTGGAGACATCTCCAACATACAAGCGCACTAAGGAAATCCTTGAAAGCATTCACAACCAGAGTGTTAGTGTTGACAGGACAGAGGAAAAACGTGAAGAAAAGGAAAACAACGAAATTCAAGGAACTATTAAATTCTCATAAATATCATGGAACTATTTGAAAAGGTAAGTAAAGACATCGTCGCAGCGATGAAAGCCAAGGACAAGGTGACCTTGGAGGCTCTGCGCAACATAAAAAAAGTGTTTATCGAGGCGAAGACTGCACCTGGTGCCAATGACTCCCTTGACGATGCGGTCGCTCTGAAGATATTACAGAAACTTGCTAAGCAAGGACATGATTCAGCCGACCTTTATACACAGCAGAACCGTCCTGACCTTGCAGAGGCTGAGATGGCACAAGTAAGGGTTATAGAGAGCTATCTGCCAAAGGCAATGTCGAACGAAGAGATAGAGGTAGCTGTAAAGGAAATTATTGCCCAGACGGGAGCTTCAAGCATCAAGGAGATGGGTAAGGTGATTGGGGTTGCCAGCAAGCAGCTTGCAGGCAAGGCCGATGGAAAGGCTATCTCAGATGTAGTGAAGAGATTGCTCGCCTAAAATTTCTTCAACAGGAAGTTAAAGTTGATTCTCATATAAACGCCGAGGGCCCAGCTCACGGCGTTTTCTTTTATATGGTCGAAAACGTCGGCATGTATTCCCCAGGCAAATCCTTTGCCTAAATCTTGTGAGTAGCCAATATGACAGTTGAGCATCTTCGGCTTATCGAGAAGATATGTGTTGTCTTCTATGCCCATTGCTCCATACAGAGGATTACCCAATATGCTGATAAAATCCTTGCACCACCAGTATTCTCCGCTGACATCAAATTTCCATAGTCTCATTGATGCTGTGGCAAGGTATCCGTGTCCCTTGTCAAAGGGGAGCAAGTCACCCGCCACCTGTTTGTAATATACTCCACATGCTTCAAGGTTTATCCATGGCACAATGTCGTTGCGGGTGTTGATGATGAGTCCCATACCGGCAGCTGCATTCATCCATGTCTTTACGCTTCGTTCCTCTGCCTCAGTGTTTATCTCGCCGCCCCTATGTTGGAATATTGACTGCAGTGGGAAATATAAGTGCAATGGTGCCTTACTGCTGTTGGCCAGTAGCTTGAGCGATGTACCAAAAGAGAAACTCTCTTGGTGAGTGTCGTTGCGATATATGAAACTCTCCCAGTTAATCCATGAGTCCAACTTCAGTCGGGGAGCATCCCATATAATCTGGAATCCGGTTTCGGGGTCGCCCGATAGTCCCATTTCATAGTTGTAGAGGGGGGCGATGAGATTATGGTTATTGTGTCCGTAGAGTGTGCCGAGTATTAGGCTAAGTCTTTTTGTCGGGTCAATCTGCACTCTGAAAAATGGCAGGATGTGGAATCCCTTCTGGTATTGTTCTCCGTGCCATTCTGGCATGTCGCTATAGTTGAAGTTCGGGTATTTTGTGGCTCCCCAATAATGTATCATATAAGCTCCCACATCAACCTTCAGGTTTCTCAGAGGCTGATAGCTTACAGAAGGTTTCACCCAAAATCCCGGAAGAGTATAACCTTTGGTGATTTGACTCTCGTATTCATTGTTTTTGAAGAAGTTGAGGTTGTCGATGTTAACCCTCAACTCTCCGATGGCAGTTGTGTCTATTGTGTGATTTTCCTCAAAGAGAATGGAGTCCCTTTGTGCAGATGAAGTCACGGCAAAGGACAAAAGTCCCGCCGTGACCATCATTCTTATTATATTTACAATGGATATCGCCATTTATTATAACAGTTCCATTGTATCGGTGGCAATCATAAGCTCCTCGTCGGTAGGTATGACGCAAACTGTCACCTTTGAATCATCGGTTGAGATAATCTTCTCAACTCCACGCAGCCCCTTGTTAACTTCCTTGTCTATCTTTATACCGAGGAATTCAAGACCTTCGCAGGATTCCTGACGGGTGCTCCACTGGTTTTCGCCTACACCTGCTGTGAAAACGATGATATCAACACCGCCCATGGCAGCAGCGTATGCACCGATATACTTCTTGATGCGGTAGTTATACATATTCATAGCAAGCACAGCCTTTGGCTCACCCTTCTCGCAAGCGGCTTCAACCTCGCGCATGTCAGAGGAAAGTTCAGTGATACCGAGCACTCCGCTCTTCTTATTCAGCAGGTCAGAGATTCCATCAGCATCAAGTCCGAGTTTCTTCTGCAGGAATGCAACCGCGCCACCGTCGATGTCACCCGAACGAGTTCCCATCATCACACCCTCGAGAGGAGTGAGACCCATGGAAGTGTCAACACACTTGCCTCCGTCAACAGCAGCGATAGAAGCACCGTTTCCGATGTGGCATGTGATAATCTTCTTGTCCTCCGGGTTTACGCCCAGGAAGTCGCACACTCGCTTTGCCACGTAGCGATGACTTGTTCCGTGGAAACCGTAGCGACGTATTGCATACTTCTCATACAATTCGTAAGGCACTGCGTACATATACGCATAGTCGGGCATTGTCTGATGGAATGCAGTGTCAAAGACACCCACCTGAGGCAGTCCGGGCATCAGTTCGCTTACTGCCTTCACTCCCTTGAGGTTTGCGGGATTGTGTAGTGGTGCAAGGTCGCTGCACTCCTCGAATACCTTGAGTACCTCGTCAGTGAGTATCACACTCTTGTTAAACTTCTCACCTCCATGTACCATACGGTGACCTACTGCATCAATTTCCTTAAGGTCTTTTATAACGCCGATTTCGGGATCTGTCAGCAATGAGAAGATAAACTTCACACCCTCAGTATGTTCGGGGATGTCGTGCATTATCTGCTTCTTTTCTCCGTTAGCCAGTTTAACCTTGACGAATGCACCGTCCAATCCTACTCTCTCAGCACCTCCTGAGGTCATGACCTCTTTGGTTTCCATGTTGTAGAGCGCATACTTAATAGATGAGCTACCACAGTTGAGCACTAAAATCTTCATGAATAATGATTTTTATAATATTTATATTATTTCTTCGCATCCATAGCCTGACAAGCGGTGATAGCAACCATCTTATAAATATCGTCAACAGAGCATCCTCTTGACAGGTCGTTCACAGGACGGGCAATACCCTGGAGGATTGGTCCAAGGGCAGTGGCGCCACCGAGACGCTCCACCAATTTGTATGAGATGTTACCCACCTCAAGGCAGGGAACCACCAATACATTGGCATGACCGGCAATCTTGCTGCCCGGAGCCTTTTTCGCACCTACGGAAGGAACGAGAGAGGCGTCAGCCTGAAGTTCGCCGTCAATCTGAAGCGTCGGGTCGAGTTCCCTGGCGAGACGTGTGGCTTCAACCACCTTGTCAACCACCTCGTGACTTGCGCTACCCTTGGTGGAGAAACTCAACATTGCCACACGAGGCTCTGCAAATCCAGCGACGCTCTTTGCTGTCTGAGCGGTACATACCGCAATCTGAGCTAACTGAGAAGCATCTGGCATAGGAGTAACGGCAACGTCGCCCATAACGAGAATACCATCCTCGCCATACTGCTCCTTGTCGGTGATGAGAAGCATCGCACCACTCACGCAAGAGATACCTGGGGCACACTTGATAATCTGCAGTGCAGGACGCAAAGTGTCACCAGTAGTGCTCAAAGCACCGCTGATTTGTCCGTCAGCACCTTCGGTCTTTATAATCATACAACCAAGGTATAGGGGGTTCTTCACCAATTCGCGAGCCTGCTCGATGGTCATGCCCTTCTTCTTACGCAGTTCGGCGAGCAAAGTGGCATATTCCTCTGCCTTTGGGTTGTTTTCAGGGTCGATTAGTGTAGCCTTGTCGATATTGGTCAGACCCCATTCTTTGGCCAATTTGTGTACTTCATCGGGATTACCGATAAGTATAAGGTCAGCCACATCGTCAGCCAGTACTCTGTCTGCTGCTCTTAACGTGCGCTCCTCGGTGGCTTCGGGGAGTACGATGCGCTGCTTGTTGCTTTTTGCGCGCTCGATGATTTTCTGAACTAAATCCATAGTTTGTTTCTTAAATATGTTTGTTTTGTAATCTTGACTTTACAATTTCACGTTGCAAAAGTAACAAAAAAAAATGATATACAAGAAAGTTTCATCAATTTTTTATTATTTTTATATATTGCAGTCTTATTCTTAATTCTTAATTCTTAATTTATAATATACACAATATATTCTAAACGAATATTTCAAAAACTTAAAAAACACAAAATTATTTATTATATATAAGGTGTTAGAAAGTTTTTTATTTACTTTTGCACCCAAATTCAAAAACAATAAAAGGATTATGCAGAAAAATCTGGTTATAGTCGAGTCGCCAGCTAAGGCGAAGACGATAGAAAAATTTCTTGGCGATGACTTTAAGGTGATGTCAAGCTATGGTCATATCAGAGACCTGAAGAAAAAGGAACTCAGTGTGGATATCGACACATTACAGCCTGACTATGAGATACCCGAAGAGAAAGTTAAGGTGGTTAGGGAACTTAAGGCAAATGCCAAACAAGCCGAAAAGGTGTGGCTCGCATCCGATGAGGACCGCGAGGGAGAATCCATATCATGGCATCTTTGTGAGGTACTTGGTCTCGACGAGGAAAAGACAAGCCGAATCGTGTTCCACGAAATAACCAAGCCTGCCATCTTGGAGGCTATCAAAAACCCGCGTCATCTTGATATGAACTTGGTGAATGCGCAACAAGCCCGCCGTGTGCTCGACCGCATCGTAGGTTTCAAACTTTCACCCGTATTGTGGCGCAAGGTTAAGCCAGCTCTTTCTGCAGGTCGTGTACAGAGTGTTGCCGTACGTCTTATCGTAGAGCGCGAGAGGGAAATACAGAACTTCAAGAGTGAGTCTTATTTCAGGGTGAGCGCAGTGTTCGGAGTTGAGGGTAGAGACGGTTCTATGTCCGAGGTAAAGGCTGAACTACCATCACGATTCAAGACACAGGTCGAAGTTATGGATTTCCTAGAGAAATGCCAGACTGCTGTGTTCAAGATTGATGCCGTGAGCAAGAAACCTCTGAAGCGTTCTCCGGCTCCACCTTTCACTACATCCACGTTGCAACAAGAGGCAGCCCGCAAACTGGGATTCACCGTGTCGCAGACTATGACAATAGCCCAGCATCTTTACGAGAACGGAAAGATAACATATATGCGTACCGACTCTGTCAACCTCTCCGAACTGTGCATCAACGGCAGTAAGGACGAGATTGCCAAACTGTGGGGAGATAAGTATAGCAAACCTCGTCAGTTCCACACACAATCGAAGGGTGCACAGGAGGCTCACGAAGCCATCCGTCCTACTGACATGTCAGCTCCAACCATCGAGGGGAAAATGCAGGAGAAGCGACTCTACGAGCTGATTTGGAAGCGCACCATAGCAAGTCAGATGGCTGATGCCGAGATTGAGAAGACCACGGTGAACATCTCCGGCTCAGGTCTTGGCGAACAGTTTGTTGCCAATGGTGAGATTGTAAAGTTCGATGGATTCATTAAAGTATATCATGAGTCAACAGACGAAGAAGAACTGAATGATGGCGAGGGCACAAGAATGTTGCCTCCTGTCTGCGAGGGTCAGGAGCTTCAGCGTCGTGAGGTGTCTGCATTACAGAGATTCACCCAGTGCCCTATGAGATATACTGAGGCCAGTCTCGTTCACAAACTTGAGGAACTTGGTATCGGTCGTCCTTCAACTTACGCCCCTACCATCAGCACCATCCAGCAGCGTGAGTATGTTCACAAGGGAGACAAAAAGGGTGAGGAACGCCAGCTCATCTCCATTGTCCTCAAGGGCAAACAGGTTACCGAGAAGACACGCACTGAGATAACCGGTAATGACAAGGGCAAGCTGATGCCCACTGATATAGGAATCGTGGTGAATGACTTCCTGCTGCAGTATTTCCCTGGAATCATGGACTACAACTTCACGGCCAAAGTGGAGCAGAAATTTGACGAGATTGCCGAAGGAAATGAGAAGTGGACCGATATGATGCGTGAGTTCTATAACGACTTCGAGCCTGTGGTTGAGAAGACGATGAACATCAGGGCAGAGCATAAGGCCGGTGAGAGACAGTTGGGCGTTGAACCCAAGTCAGGCAAGCCGGTTTATGTGAAGATTGGTCGCTTCGGTCCTGTTGTGCAGATTGGAGACGCAGAGGACAAAGACAAACCGAAGTTCGCACAGTTGCCGTCTAAGTTCAGTATGGAGAGCATCACGCTCGAAGAAGCAATGGAACTGTTTAAGTTACCTCGCGAACTTGGTAAGTATGAGGGAAAGAACGTTACGGTAGGGGCTGGTCGTTTCGGCCCGTATATCCTTCACGACAAGAAATACGTGTCAGTGCCTAAGGATATGGATGCCTTGACCATCACCCTTCAGGATGCCATAGCCCTTATCGACGGCAAACGCCTACAGGAGCAGCAACGCCATATCAAGAGCTTTAGTGAAGACCCCAAGATGGAGGTGCTCAACGGTCGTTATGGCCCTTATATCCAGTATGACGGAACCAACTACCGTCTTCCGAAAAACTTGCATGATAAGGCAGCCGAACTGACTTACGAGGAGTGCAAGCAGATTGTTGATTCAACGCCAGTCAAGAAGAAATGAAGAGAGTGATTCTCATCGGCTATATGGGAGCCGGAAAGACAACTGTGGGCAAGGCTCTTGCCAAACAATTGGGATTGCAGTTCTATGACCTCGACTGGTATATAGAAAGCCGTATGCGCAAGACCGTTCCCCAAATCTTCGCTGAACGGGGAGAAGAGGGATTCCGCGTCATTGAGCACAATATGCTGCACGAAGCAGCCGAGTTCGAGGATGTGGTCCTAAGTTGCGGTGGAGGTACACCCTGCTTTTTCGACAATATGGATTATATGAACGGTCAGGGAGACGTGGTATATCTGAAGGCAGAACCCGAAGTGCTCTACAAGCATCTGCTAATGGGCAAAACCGAGAGGCCTCTGCTTAAGAACAAGACTCCCGAAGAACTTGTCTCCTTCATCAAGGAGCAGCTAAAGAAACGCGAGGAGTATTACACCAAGGCGAAACATGTGCTCGACGTGAGTTTGTTGGACAATTATGAGAAAATTCAAATATCAGTACAAAGAATAATAGATCTTATCGGACAAGAATGAAAAAGTGGACTATAGAAGACTCGAAAGAGCTCTACAACATTAATGGTTGGGGCACCTCCTATTTCGGTATTAATGAAGAAGGTGACGTCTATGTCACACCTTGCAAGAACCAGACCCAAATCGACATCCGTGAAGTGATGGACGAACTCGCCCTGCGCGATGTCACCACTCCGGTGCTTCTCAGGTTTCCGGATATTCTCGACAACCGTATTGAGAAGACCAGCAGCTGCTTTAAGAAGGCAGCTGAGGAATATGAATACAAGGCAGAGAACTTTATAATCTATCCGATAAAGACTAACCAGATGCAGCCAGTGGTTGAGGAGATTATCAGCCACGGACGCAAGTTCAATCTCGGTCTTGAAGCGGGTTCAAAGCCTGAACTTCACGCTGTCATAGCAGTGCAATGCCAGAGCGACTCGCTGATAATATGCAATGGCTATAAGGACCAAAGCTACATCGAACTTGCACTTCTTGCACAGAAGATGGGCAAGAGAATTTTTATTGTTGTGGAGAAACCCAACGAGCTGGAACTTATCGCACGCGAGGCAAAGAAACTCAACGTTAAGCCTAATCTCGGTATCCGTATCAAGCTCGCTTCTTCGGGCAGCGGAAAATGGGAAGAAAGCGGTGGAGATGCAAGCAAGTTCGGACTCACCAGTAGCGAACTGCTCGAGGCTCTCGACCTCTTAGACAAGAAAGGTATGCGCGACTGCCTGCGCCTGATACATTTTCATATAGGAAGCCAGATTACCAAGATACGTCGTATTCAAGCAGCCCTGCGCGAGGCTTCGATGTTCTATGTCCAGCTTCATAAGATGGGATATAACGTGGATTTCGTTGACTGCGGTGGCGGTCTTGGGGTCGATTACGACGGAACACGCTCGCCAAGTAGCGAAAGCTCGGTCAACTACTCCATACAGGAGTATGTCAACGACTGTATATATACCTTCGTCGATGCCGCCAACAAGCACGACCTCCCGCATCCTAACCTTATCACAGAGAGCGGACGCTCGCTCACTGCCCACCACTCGGTGCTCGTGATCGACGTGCTCGAAACGGCCTCGCTTCCCGAGATGCCTGAGGAGTACGAGCCTGATGCCAACAGTCACCAGCTTGTCAAGGACCTATATGATATATGGGACAATCTCAATCCCCGCTCCATGCTCGAGGACTGGCATGATGCCGAACAGATTCGTGAGGAATGTCTCGACCTCTTCACCCATGGACTGGTTGACCTCAAGACACGTGCGGAGATAGAGAGTATGTACTGGAGTGTTTGCCACGAGATAAATATCCTTGCCAAGCACCTCAAGCACACCCCCGAAGAACTGATGAATCTCGACAAACTCCTTGCCGACAAGTATTTCTGCAACTTCTCGCTCTTCCAGTCGTTGCCCGACTCATGGGCCATTGACCAGCTATTCCCGATTATGCCTATCCAGAGACTTAAAGAGCGTCCCACTCGCAGTGCCACTCTCCAGGACATCACTTGCGACAGTGACGGAAAGATTACAAACTTTGTCACCAACCGCAACAATTCCCACATTCTGCCCGTTCACTCGCTCAGAAAGAACGAGCAGTATTACCTCGGAGTCTTCCTTGTGGGAGCCTATCAGGAGATTCTCGGCGATATGCATAATCTCTTTGGCGACACTACTGCGGTTCATATCAGCGTGAAGGACAACCATTATCATATCGACCAGGTTATCGACGGTGAGACCGTTGCCGAGGTGCTTGACTATGTCCAATATGACCCGAAGAAGCTGGTGCGCCAACTTGAGATATGGGTGACAAAGAGTGTTAAGTCAGGCAAGATTACGCTTGAAGAGGGCAAGGAGTTCCTCTCCAACTATCGCTCTGGATTGTATGGATATACGTATCTTGAGTAGTTGACAATGAGGTGAACTCCATATTTTGCAAAATAAAAATTTGATTATCATGAATCTGAATGACGAAAAATCACTCCCTGCGGGGAGGTCAGAAGGGGGCTGCCCCCTTAATATAATAAAGGTGGGAGGAGCTGTTGTCGAGGATGAGACACAACTCTCCCGTCTTCTTAATGACTTCTCTGCTGTTGAGGGCAAGAAAGTGCTGGTGCATGGCGGTGGACGTCGTGCCACCAAGGTTGCTGCCTCACTTGGCATCGAGACAAAGATGGTGAACGGCAGGCGAGTCACCGATGCCGATATGCTCGAAGTGGTGACAATGGTATATGGAGGACTCGTGAACAAGAATCTGGTGGCTAGACTGCAGGCTGCGGGCGTCAATGCCCTTGGTCTCACCGGCGCCGATGTCGATGTAATACGTTCTCACAAGCGTCCGTTGAAAAACGGCATAGACTATGGCTTCGTCGGTGATGTTGACAAGGCCGACGGCAAGATGCTCGCCACACTTATCGAGGCTGGAATCACACCCGTGATGGCTCCGCTCACTCACGACGGTCTGGGATACATCCTCAACACCAATGCCGATACCATAGCAGCAGAGACAGCTAAAGCTCTCGCCCCCTATTATGACGTCACCCTCACCTTCTGTTTTGAGAAGAAGGGCGTGTTGTCCAATCCCGACGATGACAACAGTGTAATCCCCGTAATCACCCGAGACGATTTCAAACGTTATGTGGCCGACGGTACAATAGCGGGAGGTATGATTCCCAAAATCGAAAACGCACTCGACGCCATTAAGGCAGGAGTGAAGAAAGTGGTCATCACCAAGGCCGATGCACTAGGAAATAGTGAGGGTACTGTTATTGTTTAATCGGGAAATAAAGGATTTTTCAATAATAACACTTTTTAACGCAGTTCCCTGTAACATTTCCCACACATCAATCGTCTTAACAATAGAGAATGGATAAAATCAGCTTTCGCAACGACATCCTTCCGCTGAAGAACAAGCTCTTCCGGTTGGCTCAACGCATCACTCTCAACAATGCAGATGCAGAAGACATCGTGCAGGAGACGCTGATTAAGGTGTGGAAAAGACGTGAGCACTGGGATGAGATAGAATCCATCGAGGCCTTCTGCTACTCCATCTGCCGAAATCTCGCACTCGACCGCATCCGAAGGGCTGACTTGCATAATGAAACCCTCGATGAGGCCCGAAGCCAGGCAGTTGACACATCCTGCGCATCCAATCCCGAGGAACAGGTCCAGCAGAACGACAGGATGATGTTGGTGAAAAGCCTGGTGGACCACCTGCCTGAAAAGCAAAAGAGCGTGATACAGCTCAGGGACTTCGAGGGCATGAGCTATAAGGAAATCGCCTCTGTGATGAAGATGACCGACGAACAGGTGAAGGTCACTCTATTCAGGGCGCGACAAACGATTAAAAAGCAATATTTGGAATCAGAAGATTATTATGGACTATAAGTATATTGAACAGTTGCTAGAACGCTATTGGGATTGCGAGACCACCATTGAGGAGGAATCCATCCTGCGCACCTTCTTCAGCCAGAAGGATGTTCCGGCGCGACTACTCAAATACCGCAGTCTGTTTGAATATCAAAAGCAGTCTGCCGCCAGCGAACCTCTTGGAGACGAGTTCGACAGTAAGGTATTGGCTGCCATTGAGTGCGACAAAGTAGAGTGTCCCAATGTGGTTAAGGCTAGGAAGGTGTCTCTCGCCTCATATCTCAAACCACTCTTCAAGGCTGCTGCCATTGTGGCAATGGTGCTCACCGTGGGTGATGCAGCACAGTGGTCGATGGGAACGATATCAAATGAAAACCCGTTGCAGCCTCAGGTGATGATGGCTGCCGACACGGCGAAGGTGGACAATGGAATGGTTACGGCTGGGGTCGGACAGACAGTTGTTGACTCTGTGGCTGCCAAGAGCATCAGGACGATGACCGACTCGATAAAGTCCAAGGTTGCTATTGAAAATAATATCAGACGATAATTTCTATGCTTTCTCTATAATATAAAATCATGTTTAATAAAACGAAAATGAAACTGTGAAGTTTCTGTTCTCTCAAATTTTTCATAACATACTAACGTTGTAAGGGGTCGCTTTTTTAGCGACCCCTCGTTTTGGTACAAATATTCAATTGGAACAATGCCGGAAGGAATATGCAGAGCGAGAACACTACACTCATTAACACAGCGGTCTCGTTTCCGCTGAATATATCCACCAGTTTAACCTCATTTCCGGGATATGCCACTGCGATGAGGTATGCCACGGTGTTGTTTGCCCAATGGAATACCACACCGGGCACTATGCTTCCCGTTCGCATATATAGCCATCCCATTAGCCATCCCATCAGAAAGGCATGTGGCGCCTGTGCGGGATTGGCATGCACAAGGGCGAACAATGCCGATGAAATGGCTATCGCTCCCCACTTGTTGCTCATCGACGAAAGCAGTTTTCTGAGTATTGCTCCCCTAAACACCGCTTCCTCCACAATAGGAGCCAGCAGTGCTATCACGAAATATCCTCCTGGGGTAGATATTATTTTCGCCAATATGTCACCTGCGGTATCGGGCAGTTCGGGTAACTGCTCCTGCAACCATACCGAAGGAATAACAACTCCCAAGGCAGCCAAGGTGCTCCATGTCAATATTGCCCATGGTCTCGACTTGATGAACTCACTGCCCACTGGTGTCCATTTCCTCCAAAGGAACAATGCCAGAGTTAATATGCTTGACGTGGCTGATACCACCACCAACGCCAACGGACTTTCAACTGCCATTCCGAATATAAATCCGCCTGCCAATGACACTATTATTTGTATGGCAGCAAAAACCACCAGATACAAAATCACGTCATAAACTATCTTTTTCATTGTTACATAATTTTTGTTTTATGATATTTTCCAAGTCCTTGTTCAACTGCTCCACAAGCTCTTCGGGCGAGTGAAAACGTCTTTCTTCCCTGATTTTTGAGATGAATGAGATGGTGAGAGGCTTGCCGTAGAGGTCGCTTGCGAAATCGGGGATATGCACCTCGATGGTGATTCCCTTGCCGTCGAATGTGGGACGCGTTCCTATGTTCAGCATAGCTCTCCGGCGGCTTATGCCCTCCGGCTCGCTCCATACATCCACGGCATACACACCATTGGCAGGAATAAGTTTGCTGCTATCGTTGGGAAGGATGTTAGCCGTGGGGAAACCGATGGTCCTGCCAATGTGCTCACCCGCCACCACAGTACCCGTGATACGGTATTCATGACCTAAGCACATGGTAGCCTCCTCAATTTTGCCTTCCTTCAGCATTCGTCTGATGGATGACGAGCTAACATGTGTGCTGCCCATGGTGAGCTCCTCTGCTCTTGTCACCTCTATACCGATTTTCTTACCGTATCTCACGTAGTCCTCAAACCCCTCGCTGCGGTTGTGACCGAAGCGGTTATCATAACCGGTGACAAGATGTGTTACCCGCAGACGTTCTTTCAGTATTTGGAGCATGAAGTCCCTAGCCGAGAGTGATGCCAGCTTGCGGTCGAAGTGCAAAACCTCGCATCGGTCTATCCCCGTGGCCTTCAGCAGTTGCGTCTTCTCCTCGAGTGTGGTCAGCATCTCGGGGCACCATTCGGGTTGCACCACCTGGCGTGGATGGCGGTCGAAGGTGATGACACACGTCTTGAGTCCCTTCCCCTCAGCCACCTTCTTAATCATGTTGATGACATGGCAATGACCAAGGTGCACTCCATCGAAAAATCCTATTGTTGCTATCATACTTATTCTATCTCCTTATCCTTCCCACAGCCCTTAGCAGTTCACCAACAATCATCACCGGTGATGTGCCTAAGATAATCCACCCCCATGTCTCAAGGTCGAGCGGGGTAGTGCGGAACATCTTGCCTCCGAACTCCACTATCAGCCATTGTCCTATGAGGATGATAGCCAGCACAAACAGCAGTCCCTTGTCGGCCAATAGTCTGTGGAATGTGGTGCGGCATCCGCCGAGGGTCTTAGCGTTGAAGAGATTCCACCATTGCTGCATCACGAAAATCGTGAAGAAGATGGTCAACTCCTTAGTTGACACTCCTGCTACCATTTCAAAATACCATAGCAATGCGAACATCATGCCGAAAAACAATATGCCCACTATACATATTCCCCATGCCATAGGACGGTTGATGATAAAGTCGGTTTGCTTTCGGGGCTTCTTACCCATCACGTCGCTCTCGGGGGGCAGCGAGGCAAGTGCCATAGCCGCGAATGTGTCCATTATGAGGTTCACCCATAGCATCTGAGTTATGGTAAGGGGAAGTTCCGTACCGATGAACGAGCCACCAAGCACAAGCAGCAGGGCGGTGACGTTCACTACCAACTGGAAGAATATGAACCTCTGGATGTTACGGTATAGCGAGCGTCCCCATTGTACTGCACTCACTATGCTCCTGAACGAGTCATCGATGAGAGTCATGTCGCTCGCGTTCTTTGCCACACTCGTTCCCGAACCCAGCGAAAGTCCCACGTGGGCGTGATTAAGTGCGGGAGCGTCGTTTGTGCCGTCTCCCGTCACAGCCACCACCTCTCCGTGTTTCTGCAGCATGTTCACAAGTCTCTGTTTGTCAGTGGGTCTTGCACGGCTCATTACCTTCAGTGCCTCCACCCTCTGGTATGCCTCCTCGTCGCTCAAGGCGGCAAAGTCGGGACCTGTAATCTGGGCACCGTCGGGTATGTCATCGTGCCATATTCCTATTTGTCTTGCTATCTCTATGGCAGTGGCAGATGTGTCGCCGGTCACTATCTTCACGTCTATTCCTGCCCTTGCGCATTCTCTCACAGCCCCTGGCACTTCCTCCCTCAGCGGGTCGCTAATGGCTGCGATGGCCTGCAGCGTCAGTTCTTTGCCGCAGGTCTTCAGGTCGAATGTGGATGTGTCGTTGCTGATTTCCTTGTATGCAAAGGCAAGTGTACGCATGGCCTGCATCTGATAGTTGAGCAACTGCTGTTGTATCTTCTGCGTACTCCCGTCGTCTATTGAACAGTGGGCGGTCACTATCTCGGGAGCACCCTTCACCATCACGTATCTCTTCCCCTCAATGTCGATTATGGTAGCCATGTGCTTATGTTCGGTCGAGAATGGCAGTTGCCACACCACCTTTCCCTTTTTTCTCAATTCAGTGTAGTTCTCTCCCTCGCCTTTCAGCCATAGGAGCAGAGCAGCCTCAGTGGGGTTGCCTATGGTCTTGTCTCCGTCGAGTTCGGCCGTCGAGTTCACCGCCATAGCTGTCTCAAGCAGAGTCTTGTCATCGTATATGCTCATCTCAGCCACCTGCATCTTGTTCTGTGTCAGAGTGCCCGTCTTGTCGGTGCAAATCACCGTCACCGCTCCCATGGTCTCACATGCGTGCAGTTTTCTTACGAGGTTATTGCTCTTGAGCATCCTCCTCATGTTCAGAGCCAAGGCTAAGGTCACAGCCATTGGCAAGCCCTCGGGCACTGCCATGACAATGAGCGTGACAGCCATCATGAAGTATTTCAGCACCACCTCAGCCATTCTCAGGTATTCCCCAGTGTGCCACAGTTGGTTGGTCATGATGTCGTGGCCGAGGAAACCCACGAATGCCAATGCCGCCACAGCAGAGCCAATCTTGCTGATGAGCTTTGCAAGCCGGTCGAGTTGCAGGTTCAGTGGGGTCTTCACTGAGGTAATCTCCGTGGATTTGGTGGCTACCTTACCTATTTCGGTGTTGTCTCCCACTGCAATCACCTTCATTCTTCCTTGTCCATTCATCACCATCGTTGAGCGCAGAGCTATATTCGACGGATATGTCGCTCCATCGTTTTTCACCTCCACAAACTTTGATATGATAGGTTCTCCCGTCAGTGTCGATTCGTCAAGTTGCAAGTCAGTTGCTTCAAATAGTTTTCCGTCTGCGGGCACTTCGTCGCCCACAGCGAGCACCACAATGTCGCCCACAACAATCTCCCTTCGCGCAATTTCCACCACATGTCCTCCTCTCACCACCTTAACGGGTTGTTCCTCGCCCAGGGCGGTTAGTTCTTCAAATCTCTTTGCTGCATCGCGTTCGAAATAGAATCCCACGGTAGTGGCGAAAAATATGGCGAGGAAAATGCCGATTGCCTCCACGTAGTCGTTCTCGATTACTGCCAGTCCCAAGGATATGGCAGCTGCTACAAGAAGGATTCTGATAATCGGATCGTTGTACTTTTCAAGATACAGTTTCCACATCGACGTGCGTTCAGGGGGTGTAAGTGTGTTTTCGCCCCATCGTTCCCTGTTCTCCCTCACCTGTTGTTCCGAGAGACCTCTCACTTTGTTTTCTTCGTTCATTACATTATAATATATGATTTCAGACTGCAAAATTACTAATAAAAAGCCATATAGTGAGAAAAATCGCATGTTTTTAGTCTTTTTTGCAAAAAATATTTGGTTTTTTGCAAAAAAAGCCGTACCTTTGCACACGAAATACGGCGAATGTCTCACGTTCATCTGTTTTTCATCGGGCTTTTAGCTCAGTTGGTTAGAGCAACAGACTCATAATCTGGAGGTCCTAGGTTCAAGCCCTAGATGGCCCACCTTTAGAAAAAGCACTTACGATTGCTCGTAAGTGCTTTTTCTTTATCTGCGTAAACAATGAAGTGAACCCGCAAGATAGTTTGACAACTCCATCTCAAACCAGGCGAGTCCCGTTTCGTTGGACTTCATCGCAAATAAAATACCAAACAACTTCTGCTTTGCATTTTATAAATTTGCAAAAGTCTGAATAATGACCAATTTAAAAGATGAATCTTTCTGTGTCATATGTCCTTCTTTTTATACATTCATTGCAGCAAGACCTCCTTCGCTTGTCTCCTTGTAGAGCGAGGGGAGGTCGTGACCTGTCTGTTTCATCACATTAATGACTTTGTCGAAGGAGACACGGTGGATACCGTCGGAGAAGGAGGCGAAGATATTACTGTCGAGAGCACGGGCAGCGGCAAAGGCATTGCGCTCTATACAAGGAATCTGAACAAGACCGCACACTGGGTCACACGTCATTCCCAAATGATGCTCCAGTCCCATCTCAGCGGCATACTCTATCTGCGACGGACTGCCTCCAAACAACTGGCATGCAGCCGCCGAGGCCATGGCACAAGCCACACCCACCTCTCCCTGGCAACCTACGTCTGCACCGGAGATAGAAGCATTGGTCTTCACTACATTACCCACTATTCCCGCAGTGGCAATGGCATGGAGTATCTTCTCATCGCTGAATTTATGTCCACGGGAAAGATGATATAGCACTGCGGGCAACACGCCACAAGCTCCACAGGTGGGTGCTGTGACAATAATACCGCCTGAGGCATTCTCCTCGCTCACAGCAAGGGCATAGGAATATACAAGTCCGCGAGTCTGAAGATTCTTCTGATAGCCTGATGCCTTAACGTAATATTTTGCTGCCTTGCGGGCAAGGTTAAGCGGTCCAGGCAACCGTCCCTCGGTATTGATTCCTCTCTCAACGGCAGCCTGCATCGTCTGCCACACCTTCATCAGATAATCCCATATTTCGGGGCCTTCGGCTATATCAACATACTCCCAATAACTGCGTCCATTGTCGTAACACCATTTCATAATGTCGTTCATCGACTCCATCTCATACACTTCGGGAGTGTCGTATTTTGCATTACTCTCTCCTTCGGAAATAGCTCCACCTCCAACACTATACACAGTCCAATCGTCAATGGTCTTACCCTCATCATCCTTTGCCACAAATCTCATGCCATTGGGATGAAACGGCAGAAATTCCGATGGACGCCATACTATCTCAACGGGAGCTGCGGGCGAGAGCACCTCAATGATAGCAGTATCGGTTTGGTGTCCCTTACCAGTAGCGGCAAGGCTACCATAAAGTGTAACCTCGAAACTCTTTACTCCGGTGTTGCGCTCCAAGAATATCTTTGCAGCATATTGCGGTCCCATCGTATGACTGCTCGAGGGTCCCTTACCTATTCTGAATAATTCTTTTAGTGATTTCATTGAAGAAAATTGAAGATTGAAAGTTGAATATTGAAAGTGGTCAAAACTCAAATGGTATTTCAAGTTGTGTGTCGCCAAGCAGATTGAATGATTGGCGATGATAGGGAGTGACGCCATATTGCTTTATTGCCGCCCGATGCTTTTTTGTAGGATAACCCTTGTTGCCCTGCCAGTCGTATTGCGGATATTCCTCGGCGAGTTGGAGCATATAGTCATCACGATATGTCTTGGCGAGGATGCTCGCTGCCGCTATCGAGAGATATTTACCGTCACCCTTTACTATCGTAGCGTATGGCAAGTCGTTATATGGCTTGAAGCGATTGCCATCCACAATAATTGCCTCTGGACGCACCGACAAGGAGTCGAGAGCCCTATGCATGGCGAGAAAACTGGCATTTAGGATGTTGATATTGTCAATCTCCTCTGCAGTGACAATACCTACAGCCCAGGCAATGGCATCGCGTTGGATTACCTCTCGCAGGGCATAGCGGCGCTTCTCAGTTAACTGCTTAGAGTCGTTGAGAAGGTCGTTGTGATAATCCGGAGGGAGGATGACGGCAGCAGCATATACACTGCCGGCAAGACAACCGCGGCCTGCCTCGTCGCATCCGGCTTCGATCATGAAGGGATGGAAATAGGGGAGCAATGAGGACATGGCTATCAGAACATTTGTGAGACTCGGGCGATACCATTGGCGAGGATGTCTATTTCCTCTTTTGTATTATAGAGGGCAAAGGAGGCACGCACTGTGCCTTGTATGCCAAGGCGATCCATAAGCGGTTGGGCACAATGATGACCTGTGCGCACGGCAATGCCAAGACGGTCAAGCAATGTGCCCATGTCGAGATGATGAATATCCCTTACGAGGAACGACACCACGGCATCCTTATGACTGGATGTGCCGAAGATTCTCATTCCGTCGATTTCGGAGAGTCGCTGCATACAATAGTCGGTGAGTTCCCTCTCGTGTGCCGAGATATTGTCGAGACCGATAGACTCGATATAGTCGATGGCTTTAGCGAGTCCGTGGGTGGCAACATAGTCGGGAGTGCCAGCCTCAAACTTAAACGGCAATTTCTCGAAGACGGTCTTCTCGAATGTCACACTCTCTATCATCTCTCCTCCACCCTGATACGGCGGCAGTCTATCGAGCCACGACTCCTTGCCATAAAGCACACCGATACCAGTGGGGCCATACATCTTATGTCCGCTGAATACAAAGAACTCACAGTCGATGTCCTGCACATCAACACGGAAATGGGGAGTGCTCTGCGCTCCATCCACAAGCACGGGGACACCATGTTCATGAGCAATGCGGGTGATTTCCTTCACGGGATTTATCGTACCAAGAACATTGCTCACATGGGCAATGCTCACCAACTTGGTTCGCTCGTTGAGCATAGCCTTATAAGCATCCATATCGATGTCACCACACTCGTTCATGGGGATGACACGTATGGCAATGCCACGCTTTGCAGCCTGCAACTGCCAGGGCACGATATTGGAATGGTGCTCCATCACCGAAACTATAACCTCATCGCCTTCCTGCATAAATTCCTCGCAGAAGGAGGAAGCCACAAGATTAAGTCCTTCAGTGGTGCCTCGTGTGAATATTATCTCATTCACACTGCCGGCATTGACAAAACGTCGCACAGTCTCGCGTGCAGCCTCATGAAGGTCGGTAGCCTGCTGTGAGAGATAATGCACGCCACGGTGCACATTGGCATTGACGTTGAGATACTCGTCGCGCATGGCATCAAGCACACAGAGCGGTTTCTGTGTAGTGGCGGCATTGTCGAGATAAACCAACGGCTTATCGTACACTGTCCTCGACAATATCGGGAAATCCTCACGTATCTTATTTATATCGTACATATGTTTTATTTGCAAATTTACAAATTATATCTTGAAAAACATACAAAACAGTTGACTTTTTTTACATTTTTAACATTACATTATCTCAATTTAACAGAGAATTATATCACATAATGATACAAATCAGAATTGTTTGGTACACTAATTCATATTATTGCGATATTACAGAATCAGAGTATTTTGAATCGAAAAAACATAGAAAAACATGTGTATAAATATAAAGTAGTTACATAAATGGAACAAACAAATTCATTAATCCGATATTATATTGTAAAATAAAACAGACAATGCAGATGGTAGAATAAACGCTATGAAAATAGGTATTATTCTAAATCCCTTATATATTAAAATGATAATTGGTATCAAATAAATTAGTCCCCAACATATAAGATTAACATATTCAAAATCCTTGAGTGTTAATCCATACATAAACTTCATATTGACAAATGTATCAATGCTTTTAATATTAGATGTACTACAATATGTTACAATATTATACCAAAGAACATATTGATATATCAACATCGGGATATATGATATTCCTATTATATTAAACAAAAGGGTCTTTTCTATTTTCTCACAAAAAAGGTTATTTAATATCATTTCCGTTGAAGAATATATAAATAAACACAGTATTAATGGTATCATAGCAGCCATTGTGCTTGAAATCTTAAATAAAACGAAATATGATTGAGGAAGTCCCGAAATATTTAATACCCCCATTTGTAAATTATGTGAATATTCCGTTATAAAATATACACAAAGGGAACTAAGTGCCACAATGACAATAGATAATAGAGTAAAACTAATTTTTTTATTCTGGTATAGAGACATAACTTTCAATTATTGCTGCGATTAGTAATATCATAGATGCGAAAAAAATAAAAAAAAGTAAATTGAATTTATTGTATATCATTCTTTTTGTAAATAAACATCCAGAAAGGACAAAGCCTACATACCCATATATAATTATTCCCAAAAATTCAAAAGAATGTGGCAAAGTAGTTCTAATAATTATATTAGCAGGTAAGACATTGGCATATTCCCCAATAATATATCCCAAAACAAAGCCATTATAAAATATGTATATAAGAGAACATATCCCAAAACTGAATGTTCCTAATAACATACATTTAAATGAAACCATCATGTTATTCTTGAAAATAAATAAAAAACGCTCACGAGGTTGTAGGTCAAATAACGGATTATGCGATTGTACATTTTCATTCAATTCTGTGGTGCGAAATTCGTTCGCACCACAGAAAAAACCTATTATTACACCTAATGGGTAAGACAAAAATAGGGCTACAAAGAAACCTATTTTCAAAATAGTGGACATTACTTTTCAATCAAAGACCTACCGCTAATCCTACACCCAAACCCACAGGGCCTCCAAATGCAGCAGCCCACGCTGCTCCTTGTATAGTTCCTTCCCATGCACCAATAGCACTTATGGCAAAACCAGTTTCTGCACTAGCACCGTTTTTTGCTGCATAATAACCTATACCAGCCCATGCTTGAGCTTCATTTGACTGTAAGTATTCGGTAACCCTTGTATTGCCTATCTCAGATTTTATAAGTACCTTTGTGGGGGGATACTGTCTTTTCTCGTGAGTATAAGTGATACAAGCATTAGCCTTTCAGCCAGGATTGAGGCTGCAAGGGATTACCATT
>JALERP010000167.1 GCA_022764085.1 Prevotella sp. | reverse complement strand
AGTAACGCGCAGTGGTTCATATTCAGTAGTTCAACTGCATAATGGCGAGAACACGGTATATTATATCCCCGGATATGAGACAATGCTGATAATAGAATCGGCAACATATGGCGTTCCCTTGTATAAGGCTACACTAAATGGCGAGGACTTGGCTTATTCTTACGGATATTCTGCGAACCTGAGCAATGATGGTGGTGATAAGGTAGATATTTTAGCAAACTTCCCCGAAGGTCTTACATATAATGTAAAGTTTACTTATGTTGACCCACTTAAGGCTAAGGGTGTAGTGACTGGCGTTACAGTTAATGGTACAGCTATTGAGGATTATGATAATGCCGAAGGATTCGATGTTCCTGCCGGACAATCTGTCGTAGTTTCTTTTGATAATGTAAGCTACAAAATTGATGCAGTGAAGGTAAATGGCAGTATTGCTTATACTTATTCTTCATATAGTTTCACTCCAACTGCTGACACCGAGATTAACATTGATGCTCATAAATATGGTAATGTTAAAGCCACTTTGAAGATTGACAACAAGGAAAATGTCACTGTATATAAGGGATATTCTTATCAGAACGATATCATAACAGTAAATGATGGCGATAACGAAATTGAGCTTTCTGAGAACAATGCTATTATCACAATCAAGGCTAATTCCGGTTGCTATATAACTTCTGTGACATACGGTGAGACAACTCTTTCTAATCAGGGCGAATATACAATCAACCCAGTAACTGAGGGAATGGTTATTTCAGTTGTATCTGGTGCTATCGTTCGCGACAAGTCATTCACTATTAACATCGATGACATCTCGGCAGCTCAGTATGGTTTCAACTTGACACGTACAGATCATACACAAGTTGAAAATCTCGCTACAGGCGCAAACAAAGTGGCTTTTGCTGAAAACGAGACTCATTATCAGCTCAGTGCTTATGGTTCTCCTGTATTTGGAGTGTTCAAGAAAGGTGTAATGATTAATCCGAGCTATCAGGGTTCTACATCTATTGAATTCGATGCTGCTGATGGAGATGTATTTGATGCATACGTGAAGGAACTGCCAAAGACCTACAATGTGAAATTTGAATTGGCTGAGGGTATGTACTCATATCAGTTCAACGAGGTTTCCGCCAGCTATGTAGGTGCTTCCAATCAGTGGTCGAATATAGGATTTACAGCCGTTGAAGGCACATCATTTGAGATTACCATCATACCGGCATCTGGCTTGAATATTGTTGTAAAGGTTGGTGAAACTACTTACAATGCAAATGAAAGCGGTGCTTTCGTAGTTCCTGTTTCTGAAGCAACAACAATCAGTATTGCAGATGGCACCGGCACTGGCATCAACAGCATCAATTCCGAGAACGCTGACAACACATTCTACACTCTCCAGGGTGTAAAGGTTAGCGGAAAGGCTAAGGGCTTGTATATCAAGAACGGCAAGAAAGTCGTAGTGAAGTAATAACGTGATTTTAAATATTATAATACATAAAATCAACTCTATTTAAGAGAGGTCGGGGAGTCTTAAGATGGACTTTCCCGAATCTCTTGTTTTTTCTCATAATAAGATAATAAAAGGAAATATCATGAAAAAAATGATATTCATAGCATCATTGTTGATGGCAATAGCGCTACCGACTCTGGCTCAGGTAAAGCTCGGAATATCCGAGCAGGTGAGGCTTAGGGAATTGAAAAGCGAACTAAGGGAAACCAATGTTTTCCAGTATAAGAAAAACACATCTCGCAAAGCAAAGGAAATGCTTGGCATTAATCCTTCATACGCTTTGGCAATCGCCCAATTGAAAGACGGAGTGACCGATGAAGACCTTAAGGCCCAAGGAGTGAACGTGATTCGTAGTCGCAGTGGCTTTGCCTTCATAGCAGTGCCACTGGATGATGCCGAGCGCGTGGCTGCAACAAAGGGAATTAAGAGAATACAGTTTGAGCGTCCTGTGCAGCAGAAATTGAAGTATGCCAGATTCGACACTGGCGTGGATAAGATTCACGAAGGTATGGGGCTTTCGCAAGCATATACCGGTAAGGGTGTTGTTTGCGGTATTGTTGACCAGGGCTTCGACCTCAACCACATCAACTTTGTTGACGAGAACGGAGACCCAAGAATAAAGTATTTCGAGAAGGTAGGATATAACTACAATTATAAAAATCCAACAGACCCTATCGCAGAAAGAACCTTATATAATACTCCAGAGGCTATACGCGGATATAAGACCGATGCCACCGATACATACCACGCCACACACACAATGGGAATCATGGCTGGTAGCTATAAGGGAACAACCAAGACAGCCACTCTGACCGACACCGACCCCTATGTGGCTATTGATGATATTCCCAACCCATTCTATGGTGTGGCATACGATGCCGACATCGTGGCAGCCAACTGCGAGTCATACACCGATATATTGATTGCAATAGCTGTTGAGGACTTGTTGGGATATGCCGAGGCATATAACAAACCAATGGTAGTCAACCTCTCCCTCGGAACCAACCAGGGTTCGCACGACGGAAAGGCCGTGGTATGCCAGTTCTTTGACGCTATTGTTGAGGAACTGAATGCCAAGATAGTTATGGCAACAGGTAATGAGGGCGACAAGAAAATTGCTGCCAACAAGACATTTGTGGGTAACGACACTACATTCCAGACATTTATCACTGGAGATATCTACAAGACAGGAGCGGCAGAGGGAGATATCTATGTACGCTCAGGTCAGGTGGATATCTATGGCAATGACATGAAGCCATTCAAGCGTCTGCAGGCTATAGTGTGGAATACATCACGTAACAGGGTGACAAAGAGATATGAATTGAAAATAAACGAGGAAACCTTGGGTACGGGTAAATACTTTTGCTCAAGCGATGATTATAAGGAGTATGATACGGACATTGTTGACCGCACTCTTGGTCAGTATTTCAGCGGAACAATCGGCTTGTATTGCGAGATTGACAGTGCACTGGGCCGCTCACATTGTATAGTGTCGTTCGACCTCGTCGATAATGGAGATTTAAATAAAGAGAATCAATATAAAATTGGATTTATCGTAGATGGTGAGGCAGGACAGCGTGTTGATGCCTATTCCGTGGGATATTTCCATGGAATGGACAACTATGGCATTGAAGGATTCACTGATGGATCATCTAATGGTTCGGTAAGCGACATGGCTTGCGGAAAGAGCACACTGAGCGTAGGTTCATATAACACTTCAGAGGGATGGGCGCAGCTGGACGGATACAGATACAACCAACCCGATGGTGGAATAGAATTGGGCAAGGTATCTCCATTCTCTTCTTACGGCACATTGATCGACGGACGTAATCTGCCCGACGTGGTGGCTCCTGGAGCTTATATCATCTCCTCAATGAATCGCTATTATATGGATGCATTGGGAGTTGACAATACTACAGAACTGTTGAGCGCAGTGGCAAATGTTAATGGTATCGACTATCCGTATGCATGGGCTGCCGGTACGTCAATGGCTTGCCCGATGGTATCTGGTATCATTGCCCTGTGGCTTGAGGCCGACCCGACTCTCTCTATGGAGGATATTCGCGACATCATCCGACAGACTGCACGTATGGATGAGGCAATGCTCGAAGCCGACCCGGTGAAGGTGGGAGCTGGAAAGATTGATGCATACGAAGGTCTTAAGGAGGTGCTCCGCAGAAAGACTTCAGGAATAGATGGCGTGCAGGGCGATGACAATCGACTTGTAGTGTCGCAGGCTGGAGAGCGCGGAGTGAAGGTGTTCCTCGCAGGTGCCAAGAAACTCAGGGCAGAGGTGTTCACAATGTCGGGAGTGAAGGTGCTCGATCAGACTACCAATGGCGATGAGGCTCTTCTCGACCTCAGTGGCAAGAACAAGGGTTCGTATGTCATCCGTGTCAACGGTAAGCAGTCAAAATGTATTCTCGTTAAGTAAATAATTTAATAAGGTATATATATATGAAGAAACTATTTAAGACATGGCTCGGCTTTGCATCATTATTAGGTGCATTGCTATGTCTGCCCCAGACAGTGACGGCGGCAGAGGATGAGCCGATCATCGAGTTTAAAACCGTTGTGGCTGAGGTTTCGGGCGGTTCGTCTGTAACAATTTTCATTGGAGGATTCAAAAAAGAAGTGGATTACCTCGACTTGGACTGCGGTGCCGGTTTGGAAGAGCAGAAAATGGGCATAGCCTCTTTCGACAAAGAAACCCAGACATGGAGTGGGGGTATGATTTATACTTGCACTCCTGGAAAGGACGGCGTGGTGAAGATTTATGGTGATGCATCGAACATCGGTGCCATCAATTTCGAGGGATGCTATATCTCGCAGTTGAAGATGGCAAATATGCCTAATCTCTATTATCTGAATCTCGACCACAACCAATTGGAGGCTCTCGATCTTAGCGATCAGTCGTCGCTACAGTATATCACTGTGGCTGACAACCCCTTCAACAAGAGTCCACTTAAGATTGGAGGCAACAAACCCAATCTGCAATTGTTAGCCATCGGTCAGACAGAGAATCTCGACCAGTCGTTTAATCTCTCCGACTATCCAAGTATCATCTCTTTTGATGCACACGCTTGCAAAGGACTGAAGACTCTCGACCCGTCGAAGTGCCCTGAATTGCAGCAGCTCTCGCTCGACCTAACTCAGTTGACTTCGCTGGATGTTAGCAAGAATAC
>JALERP010000131.1 GCA_022764085.1 Prevotella sp. | reverse complement strand
ATGCCAAGGCATTTAGAGATCATAGAGGGCTGCGCATGATTTCATCTGCCCGAAGGCTCTGTGTTCTCCGTCGCTTGCGACCTACTCTATATAAACAAAAATCTCTTTTCCTCTTTATCTCTGTGGTTTAAATAAACCCCTTATACATTGTGTCACTTTAGGAAGTTGAGTAGTTAAACTACAACAGATTCTTTGGAACAGTTGTGACAACAGGTGTTGACACACTTGTTCCACCGCGGAGGACACGGTCGTTCCATGACCATGGAACGGGTGTGACAATGCTCATGGAACGACCGTGACATCCTCGGTGGTACGACTGTGACAAAAGCGTATGATACCACTGAGACAACAGTTTCACAATAATTTAATGACTTTCTATATACTCGTCGTAATATTAGTTTTTCCTTTTCCATGTTATTTAGGTTTATTTGTCGTGCAAACACACAACAAATACTTCAAATACGCAAGAAAAACCGCAAAAAATGATGGCATTTTATCATAAAAACCCCTGTAAGCGTATTGTCTTAGCCCTATTTTCAGAACATCTGTCAGCATCAGAAATTTATAACACACTGATATACAGCATATTTAAATCCCATGCTGACAGTGACAGATGTTTTTCAACTTTTATTTTTTTGATATATGCAATACGTCATCGCGGAGACGCTTATGGCAGAGGTGGCAGAAAATACTTAATACGGACGAGCCTACACTGCATATATTATCTACTAATAAGATAATACTGATACTTTTATGACAACTTTATGTAATTTTTCGGTTAAAAATGAACAACTTATCATTATTTTATCTAATTTTGCCGCTAAAATGGAAAACGAAGGATAAAAGTCGTCTTCTCCATTAATATCATCCATATTAAACTTAATTAAAAACAATAAATTATAAATTATAGATTATGAACAAAATCATTAACTTTGGCGCTATGCTGACGATAGCAGCAGGCGCAATGGTATTCAACTCCTCTTGCTCAAGCAATGACGACTTGGGCAAATTCGAGACAATCAAGCAACAGGAGTTTAAAAAAGCATTTACTGCTGAGTTTGGAAATATTGCCAGTGGTCATAGCTGGGGATTTGACGCAGTGGAGATTCCAACCCTTGGCCAGGCAACAACTAAGGCTGCTGCTCCAAACTCAAACCAGTGGTTTGACCCCAACCAGAATTACAAGCTCGTTCAGCCTGAATTCATCACCCCACATGAGATTGAGGTAGTTAGCCAGTGGTTCAAGGATAACCAGAACCCTGTTTCAACCACTGTTACCCTCACAGACTTCTTTGTTTTGCAGGTTTATAATGAGACTGAGCCCTGCTCTGGATCAGACGTGTCACCTGCAGGACACATGGACTGGATTTGCGTTGAGGAGAACGGACAAGCTGTGCATATCAGCAATCTCAACACTGGTACAGTTGCATACACAAAGGAAAATAATACAGGCTCCTTCCCGACAAATGGAATTCAATATATGCAGAATAGTAGCACCGCGAAGTGGGGCTTCAATGACTCAAACGGCACTGGGAACACTTTGAAATGGGATTTCGTGATTTGCGCTATTGAGGTTGACGGCAAGGTTGGCTATTATGTTGGTTATGACTACAGCTCACAGAAACCAGAAGCGGGACTGGAATTGGGGAAGGACGGCTACTACAACGACCGTATTCTGAAGGTTGTGCCCGCAGTGCACACTACACAGAAGAGAATCATCGCCGAGGACCTTGGCGCATCTAATGGTAGTGACTTCGACTACAACGACGTAGTATTTGATGCCTTCGTTTATAGCGGATATAATAATGCTACAGGTAGAAACGAAAAACGCGCTGTCATCACCCTCCTTGCAGCCGGCGGCACACTGCCTATCTACATCGGCAGCGGGGAAGACAGGTTTGAAGTTCACGAGGCATTCGGAGTTTCAACATCAACTATGGTTAATACCATTGCTGGTAAAAAGAACGAGTATTACCCTGTGCAGAAGAACATCTTCCTTGCTGTAGATAACTATGATAACAAATACAATGTTAACGAGATCCCGGTGGAAGTACAATATGGAAAAGGTGACTCTGCTTTTTTGCATGCCCTCAAAGGTGTAGCACCTGAGAAGATTTGCGTAGTACCTACTTTCGAATGGTGTGATGAATACCAGAACATCTCAAGCAAGTATCCATTATTCAAGGATTACGTAGGCGATCCCGTTGTTAAGTGGTATTAAGCCCTCTCTCGTATATATTGCATAATTAAATAGATTGTGTTGGTAAAGCTGCGCATAGGCCTTAGGGCTTGTGTGCAGCTTTACTATTATAGAATTGTATCTGATCTCTCTATATCATAGAATCCCGAAAGCCGAAATGCTTTCGGGATTCTTCGCCTAATAATGCGCATATTCTCCAAAAAATAAGAGGGGGAAATATGTATCAAGTGATATAAAAATGTATCAAAATCGTTGAAATTTTAAAATAAGACACCATTTTTATCGAATTTTATACCTTATATATAAAAATAAATTAGTATCTTTGCATCCGAAAAATCAAATTAATAACAGTTAAAAACAAAATAATTAATTTACAAGCTATGAAGAAGTTCGTTAGAAGCAGCTCTATGGTTGCCATGGCAGCCTCAGCTATCTTTATGTGTTCTTGTTCAAAGAACTTTGATTTCTCCTTCCAGCAGGAAACCGTCGCCGACGAATATGCTAAGGGATGGGAGAATGCATTCGGAGAAATTGACTCCAACCAAGACTGGAACTTGGCTACTCAAAGAACCGTTACTGTAACAGTAGGAGAAACATCTGAAGTAAACATTTACACAAAAGGACTCGACAAGTCTTATCTGCTTGCCAAGAGTACTGTCAGTGGTACAACCGACATCAGTTTTGATGCCCGTAAAGACTTGGCAGAGGTGTATGTTGTTGCCATTGCTGGCGACAAGCGCGATGTGCGCACTGTAAATGTTACTGGCGAAACAGCCGCAGCCAACTTTACCTCTTCTGCCACAAGGGCAGCCATGAGAGCAGGCGAGGCTTCTCTGCCAAACAGAGAATTAGTGTATGCTTGGGGATATAACTTTAAAAGAGGTATGTTCACGAATCATTTCAACGATGATTTCGCTAACAAAATCAATGTTGGTTCGTATGATGAAAACTACAACTATCTGAATTGGGGCAGCCAAATGTATGCAACAGTACATTGGAACCGTACTTTACAAGAGACAGGAACTGATTGTAATATGGAAACTCTTGCTGACGTACAAGAAGGATGTAGCAATCTTTATACTGCTACTGACGATGACATCACCAAGCTATATCCATTTACACAGAATTACAAAATGGTGACTGCTAAAGCTCAGGAGATTACTCTGACTGGTATATTCAGGAACACAGCAGGAAGTACTGCGCTCATCTATTATTACACAGCTCCCAACGCTACCACAGAACAACTGAAAGCCGCAGACAAATACGTACTGATTCCTAACACTGCAAACATTGTTGGAAAAGAGTACAAACTTGTTTATTATGATCCAGAAAACAATTATGCGCCCTCTTATACATTCCCCGCAAATGTTGAAATTCATTTCGCATTAGCTATTAATCCAGGTTGTTATAGCGCAGGCGTAGATTGGACTTATGAAACAGGCAATATAGATGTAAATGCGATGCTTGGTGCTCTCATTTCCTTCTCAGATGAGGCTCTAAACACAGATATGTTCCAGAATGCCAATGCTGCAGGAAAATATGGCGCATGGACATCTATGGCATCTTCTGCTGTATATACATACAATGGTGTGAATATCATAAGTTTTGAGGATTGGGGTGGCCAGTTTACTGTGACTAACGGTGTTCCAAAGAACACCTCTGGCAATAATAGTATCGACTGGAACGACATCGCATTTGCCATCAACGCTGAATTCCAGACACCTCTGCCTCCAGTAGAGGAAGAGCAGGAAGAGGGTGAATCTTGGATTATCGCTTGCGAGGACCTCGGCGACACCGATGACTACGACTTCAACGACGTGGTGTTCAAGGTTAGCCATGTTTCTGGCCAAAAGACAGCCACTGTAACTCCGCTGGCAGCTGGTGGTACACTCGAAACATGGATTGTATATAACAACCAATATCTCGGCGAGACTCACCAATTGCTCGGTGCAAAGGAAAACACATCTGGTTCATACCCGATGATTAACACCACTACAATCACTGCTACAGCTACGCCACAAGTAGTGAATGTGCCTGAAAACTACACTGTCACAAATAACATGGGTGGATTCTCTATCATAGTTAAGTCAAAGAATAATAGCGATAGCAATGCAGTGTTGATTACAGCTCCTTCTGCAGGCGCTGCTCCTCAGATGTTCTGCGTACCATCAACATGGGCATGGCCTACAGAGCGCACAAAGATTCAGGATGCTTATCCCGACTTCGCAACTTGGAGTGCCAACAGCAATAACATCGAGTGGTATAACAATGCTACCGCTGGAAAGGTTATCGGTGGCCAAGCACAATAAAAGACATTTATAATAATCTGTAATTATTAAGAAAAACGCAACCTTACGCGAGATGCGATATAGGTTGCGTTCTTTTATGCTTTTTATTGAGGATAAACCATTTTGGAATCTTGCGGGGTGTTATACCAATCGCGATTTGAGTAATGGTCTTGTGCCCAAGAAAAGAATCTCAAATAGGCTCCGCCAATCACATTGCCCTTGGCCTTACCGATAGTCAAACCCTCTATAGGATATTGGAAATCTCCGGGAATAAGCAACGCCCAGGGATAATTGCCGCCGTAAGGACTACTGCCGTCGGATTTGATGGCAGCCCACTCGTTAATCACTTCAGCAGTCTTGTATGGCATGGTATGCACCTCAAATACACCGCCATTGTATTCCTCAAGGATAAAGAGGTCGATGTCCTTTACTGAGAAATTATTAAAGAGGGTGACATCATTCACGGCAAACTTGAATGTCTGAGTCTTGGGAGACACTACTACACCCGAGAGATCTTCCTTGTCGGTGACGGTGTTGTAATAATTACGTGCTGGCAATGCTGCTTGTGTGGCTCCACCGCTAATAAAATAATGTGCATCGTTGAACACCGGTATCACAAGGTCGGTGGAGTTGCGCATGGTGAGGAACTCATTGCTGTCGCCAAACTTAGGCAACAGGTCCTGGTCACCATATTGGGTGAAGAAATAATATTTTGAGCCCGACCGCTCGTAAGATGTTCCTACAACATCCTTGGCGCTTATGTTGGCAAGACGCATGGCAGCAGCAAGACGACTGCCCGAACCTACGGCTCTCACCTTCACACTTATGGATATGTAGCGAGTGCCGTTTTCAACACTCTTATCTACACCAACTCCCATCACTACATCATTGAAATCATAATCACCTGGTTCGGGGAAATTCTCCTCGAAGCAAAAGGTGTATGTCTGATTGACATCCGGATATAACGAACTGGAGACAATCTCATCGGCAGATGTATCTTCGGAGAATACAACATTATTTATGGAAGGAGAGACTCTCACCGCCTTCGTCCTGCACACGCCTTTGTCATCGACAAGGGAGACATACAAATTTTCGGATGTTGAAGGTGCCGCTATGTGGATGTCGTAAGTTTGATTACCATCCACACTGCAAGTGTTAAGCACTCTTGTGGATACATACTTCGGGTCGTCGGAATAGAACTTGAGAGTGTAGGAGCCTGTATATCCTATCTCTACACGAAATGGGAACTTGGTGATTGTTGACCAATCGTGCAGAGGGTCGATATTCTGCACTGGGAAGACACTGGCAACATACGCCTTATAATCCTCCTCGTCGAAGAGATTAGTCTCCGTGCACGAGGTGACAGCCGACATTACAGCGGCAAAGCCGACAAACATACATTTCTTAGTTTTCATCATAATATGATATTGTTTTTATGTGTATATTCCTTGTTTTAATTACGATTATGGTGCAAAGTTATAAAAAAAAACGATATGAAAAACCTTTTTTTACTTATTCTTTGCATTTTACATAAAAAAAAGCTAACTTTGCAGCATTGTTTCACATATTATATACTATATGGTACTGAATTACATTTGGATAGCATTCTTCTTGGTGGCATTCGTCATCGGACTCGTACAGCTGATTTTTTTCGGCAACTACGATGTCTTTCCGGCAATGATGGATTCCACATTCGCATCATCGAAGACGGCTTTCGAGATTTCTCTCGGACTCACGGGAGTGCTCTCGTTATGGCTCGGAATAATGAAGATTGGCGAGAAGGGAGGCGTGGTGAACATGATTGCCAAGGTGCTAAGTCCGGTGTTCTGCAAACTGTTCCCGGACATCCCTAAGGGGCATCCCGTCACCGGAAGTATCTTCATGAACATAGCTGCCAATATGCTCGGGCTTGACAATGCCGCCACTCCGCTCGGACTCAAGGCGATGGAACAATTGCAGGAACTGAACCCGAAGAAGGACACCGCAACTAATCCAATGATTATGTTCCTCGTGCTCAACACAAGCGGACTGACACTGATACCTGTGAGCATTATGGTATATAGGGCACAAATGGGGGCGGCACAGCCAACTGACATCTTCGTACCCATACTTCTTGCCACGTTCTTCTCCACCATAGCGGGTATCATCGTGACCAGCATTTACCAACGCATCAACCTCATCAACCGCACTATGCTGCTGACGCTCGGAGGTGCTTGCATAGTGGTGGCATCTGTCATATCGGGATTCAGCAGCATGAGCAAGGAGCAAGTTGATATCGTCAGCACTACTACTGCCAACATTCTGCTCATGACTATCATTGTAGGATTCATCTTGGCAGGCGTTAGAAAAAAAGTAAATGTATATGATGCATTCATCGAGGGTGCCAAGGACGGATTCCAGACTGCCGTTAGAATCATCCCCTACCTTGTGGCTATCCTCGTGGGCATCGGAGTATTCCGCGCCTCGGGGGCTATGGACTGGCTTATCGGGGGAGTGAAATGGACTGTAGAGGCGATTGGATGCAACACCGACTTTGTCGGGGCTTTGCCAACGGCTCTGATGAAACCTCTGTCGGGGAGCGGTGCAAGGGGAATGATGGTTGACGCTATGACTACATACGGCGCGGACTCCTTCGTCGGTCGCCTGAGCTGCATCTTCCAAGGCAGCACCGACACCACATTCTATGTGCTCGCAGTGTATTTCGGAAGTGTTGGCATCAGATATACACGTCATGCCGTAGCCTGCGGACTTTTGGCGGACCTTGCGGGAATAATCGCGGCGATAGCGATATGTTACCTCTTTTTCTGACATCACAATATATTTAACAATATATAATTTAGCGGTTATGAGTAATCTCAAGCAAGAAAAACCAGATAGTTACAAGACATTGGCTATCTATCAAAAAAGTGAGTGCATATACGACGTGACTTATCATTTTGTCAACAATTTCCTAAACAAGAGCAAGGACAGGACGGTTGACCAGATGGTGCAGGCTGCCAGATCATGCAAGCAAAACATCGTGGAAGGTTACAGCGACGCTGAAGGTTCGTCGGAGTCTGAGCACAAGCTATCTGTGATTGCCAAGGGTAGTCTTGAAGAGTTAAAAGAAGATTACAGGGATTATCTACGTAACAACAACCTGGAGATTTGGGGTGTTAACCATCCCAAATACATTGCCGCCCAACCGTTATGCAAGATTCACAACGACAGTGAATGGTATCGCAGACAGATTGCGGGTCGCAATGCAGAAGACATCTGCAACATTGCCCTAATAATCATCAACCAGGAACTGTCGATGCTATATGGATACATAAAATATCTAAACGAGAAATTCCTAAAAGAAGGAGGAATAAAGGAGCAAAGATACAAAACAAGATCAGAGTGGAGGAAAAAAAACTTAGGGTATTAAATGGAATTAGGGTATTAAAAGATGCCAATGAGGCAATAATTAGTTAGATAGAGGCTATAAAGCAATAAACAATTGGATATAGGATTAAATTTAGAGATTGATTAAATTTGGAGAGTAAGAGAGAGTTATTGTTTATGATGGAATGAGCAGATTTGTGTAGGCAGGAGATAGGTGAAGCAGGTGAGAACAGTTCTGTATAGATTTGTGTAAACTCCCCCCTACAAAACCCTACAAAACCCTACAAAACCCTACACCCCCCTACAAAAAAAAAAAAAGAATTATGGCAAATATGAAATCTCTGGCCAAGGACACGGCCATTTACGGACTTAGCAGCATAGTTGGGCGATTTCTCAACTATTTGCTCGTGCCGCTTTATACGACACAACTGTCGGCTTCAAGCGGCGGATATGGCGTCATCACCAATATGTACGCCTATACAGCACTCATACTCGTGATGCTGACTTTCGGAATGGAGACTACCTTCTTCCGATTCGCCAACAAAGAACGCGAAGACCCGCAGAAAGTGTATTCCACTATACTCACGGCTGTGGGATTCACCGCATTGGTTTTCATTGCCCTCGTGTTCACATTCATAACTCCATTATCCAACGTGATGGGGTATGCTGAACACCCATCATATATTTGGGTGATGGCTATCACTGTGGCTATTGACGCGTTCCAGTGTATCCCTTTCGCTTATCTGAGATACAAGAAAAAACCTGTTAAGTTTGCTGCTCTCAAGATGTTGTTCATCTTGCTCAACATCTTGCTCAACCTCGTATTTTTCCTACTCTTACCGGCTCTGTTCAAAAGTTATCCAGATGAAATCGGGATAATTTACAACCCTAATATCGGACCCGGATATGCCTTCTATATCAATCTTGCATGCACTGGTATGATAACTTTCTGCTTCTACAAGGAACTGTCTGGATTTAAATATACTTTCGACAGAGATCTGATGAAGAGAATGCTTGGATACAGTTGGCCTATTCTAATACTGGGTATTGCAGGAATACTCAACCAAACGGCTGACAAGATTCTCTTCCCATATATCTACAAGGCTAACAATGCACATGAACAACTGGGTATCTATGGTGCGGCTTCCAAAATTGCCATGATTATGGCAATGATAACACAGGCGTTCAGATATGCTTACGAACCGTTTGTCTTCGGCAAGGCGAAGGACAAGGACAACAGGGAGACTTACGCCAAGGCTATGAAATATTTCATCATATTCACACTACTGGCTTTCCTCGTCGTAATGGCTTATCTCGACATACTGAAGCATATCATTGGACAGGACTACTGGGAAGGGCTGAAAGTCGTGCCTATAGTGATGGCGGCTGAGATTATGATGGGAATATACTTCAACCTCTCATTCTGGTATAAGCTCATCGACAAGACTATTTGGGGGGCATGGTTCTCGGGTATTGGATGCGCTGTGCTCATTGCGGTTAATGTCATCTTCGTGCCGCAATATGGATATATGGCTTGCGCTTGGGCGGGATTTGCCGGATATGGAACGGCTATGGCTCTAAGCTATTTCGTCGGACAGAAATACTATCCCATCAAATACGACCTCAGGAGAATATCTGTATATGTTATTCTCACACTCATCACCTTCGGACTGATAAAATTTAACGAATACATCTGGGATAATATTGTTATAAGGATGATTGACAATACTATACTTCTCATTCTCTTTGTATCTTATATCGTGAAGAAAGACTTCCCGATAACTCCGATACTTAAGAAATTAGGAATTAGGAATTAGGGATTAGGATTTAGGAATTAGGGATTAAGAATTAAGATATTTTTATGAAGAAAAGCACATTAATCATGGCAGCTATGCTGTCAACCGCATCTGTAAATGCCGACGAAGGCATGTGGATGCTCTACAACCTGCCGCAGGCTGTATATAATCAGATGCAGGCAGAAGGTTTTACAATGCCATACGACGCATTGTACAACAGTGATAATGCTATCAAGAACGTGGTGGTTAACTTCTCCGGATATTGCTCGGGAGTGGTTGTCTCACCCGACGGACTGGTGTTCACCAACCACCACTGCGGTTTCGAATCTATCCGTAGTCACTCAACTGTGGAGCACGACTACATGCTCAACGGATTCTACGCAAAGAGCTTCGAGGAGGAACTGCCAAACGAGAACATGTTCGTCAGCTTTATGGTTGAGCAGAAGGACATCACTGAGCTTCTCGACAAGAAGGGCATCAACAAGCTGACTCCATCGGAACAGGTGAATTTCCTCGATTCCATCGAGAACGACATGTCAAAAGAGGTAAAAGCGAAGGACTCTACACTGAGACTTGAAATCAAACCTTACTATGAGGGCAACAAGTATTACGCTACAACCTACCGCGACTTCACCGACCTCAGACTCGTTTTCACCGTACCCAAGTCGATGGGCAAGTTCGGAGGCGAGACTGACAACTGGATGTGGCCACGACAGACTTGCGACTTCTCTGTCTTCCGTATTTATGCCGACCCGAAAACCAACGGGCCTGCAGCTTACAGTAAGGACAATGTGCCCTACAAGCCCAAACACTGGTCGCCCGTATCATTGCAAGGATATAAAGAAGGTGACTTTGCCATGACTATGGGTTATCCCGGAAGCACAAACCGATATCTCTCGTCATACGGAATACGTGAGCGCAGAGATGCTGAAAACGCTCCGCGAGCACAGGTCAGAGGCGTGAAACAGGAGGTTATGCTCAAGCACATGCGGGCAGACGAGGCTGTGAGAATCAAGTATGACTCTAAGTACGCACAGAGCAGCAACTATTGGAAAAACTCAATAGGAATGAACAAATGTATCGATTCCATCGGTCTTATACGCCAAAAAGCCGACTATGAGGAGAGGGTAAGACGTTTCCAGACTTTCACTAACTACCTCAAGGGGAAGCTCGATTTCGACTTGATGAAAAGCCTATACGACAAACGTCTTGTGGCAAGGCGCAACTACATGTATTTCCGCGAGACATTCATTCGCACCAACGAACTTGCCGACCGTGCATTCAAGTATCACAACGGCATCGAAGTGAAAGGACCCAAGAAGAGCAAGTCAAAGCAATACGTGGAATACGACGACAACAGCGACACATGGGACGCTGCTCTCGACAAGGAGGTATATGCCACCCTGCTTAAGAACTACCGCGAGCATGTTGACGCAAAATACTTGCCCGAGTTCTATCAGACTATCGACAACAACTACAAAGGCGATTACTCAAAATATGTTGAGGATGTATGGAACAACACCGTACTCATGAAGAGCGGTGAGAAAATATACATCAACAAGAAGATTTACGCCAAGGACTGCGGTATCAAAATGGGACTCGACCTTACCACTGTCTTCGGCGATTTGAAGAACGAACTGGACAAACTCAACGATTCCATCGAGATTCAAGAACGCTATCTCTGCGATGCCATCCTGCGCATGGAGCAGGAACTGCCACACTACAGCGACGCCAACTTCACCATGCGACTGAGCTACGGACAGGTAGGAGGTTTCAATCTGAACGGCAAACCATCTGGATACTTCACCGATGCACCAAGTATCGTGGAGAAGATGAAGCAGAGCGACAAAAACTTTGAATACTTCGCCGAGCCGATTATGCACGAACTCATGAGCGCAAAGGATTTCGGAAAATACACCGACAAGAACACGGGCAAGATGCAGCTCTGCTTCCTCACAAACAACGACATCACAGGAGGTAACAGCGGCTCACCCATGTTCAACGGCAAGGGGGAACTGATCGGCCTCGCATTCGACGGCAACTGGGACAGTCTCTCAAGCGACATCTTCTTCGACAACAAGCTCGCACGATGCATCGGTGTTGACATCCGCTACGTACTATATATGATGGACAAGTGGGGACATGCCGACCGACTCATCAAGGAGATTGGAGCAAAATAATTCTTTATAACGAAAAACCTAAGTATGAAAAAACTAATTGTCACAACATTGTTTGTGGTATCGTCGGGATTGGCGAGCGCCCAAACGACACAAATAGACCTCAGCGGACAATGGATGTTGGGGAAAGAGGCTGTACATCTGCCTGGAACTACCGACACCAACCGCAAAGGTGAACCTAACACCAAGCGCGACGAGACCACGCATCTCTCGCGCTTCTTCACATGGTTTGGCGAAGCCACTTATTCAAAGAGTATAGACATCCCATCGTCATGGAAAACCAAGAGGATTACTCTGTTTCTTGAAAGGACAAAACCCACCACTATTTATATAGACGGTTTGGAAGTGGGTAAATGCGACGATATCTCGGTGCCACATATTTATGACCTGACTGGCAAACTGACTCCAGGCCAACATCAACTCGACATCAAGGTTGATAACGGAAACAGTGTGCCTAAGCAACTGCTCGGCTCTTCTCACGCATATACCGAGGATACTCAGACTAACTGGAACGGTATCATCGGAAAGATGTATCTCGAAGCTAAGGAATCTCCTGTCACTGTCAAGTGTATCAGGACATCCCCAATCGCCTCAAAAAATAAGGTGAACATTGAGATAACTCTCGAAGGTAATCCCAAGCAAAAGTATAATGTAAAGTTATATTTTAGTGCAAAACAGAAGAAAGACGAAGTGATTGACATAACACGCAGTGATATTTGCCGGAGAACCATTAACGGAGACGGCACGACAACGCTCTTTTACACTCACAACCTCGGTGAAAACGCTAAAAAATGGAGTGAGCACACTCCGCAATACCTCAATAAGGTGAAGGTAAGGGTGGAATGCAAGGGCAAGTCGGACGAGATGACTGCCACCTTCGCCCTATGCGACTTCAAGGCTGAAGGAAACCATTTCACCGTGAATGGACGAAAGACTTTTCTGCGCGGAAAGCACGACGCATGCGTATGGCCTCTGACGGGACATGTGGCTATGGGATATGACGAGTGGTACAACTATCTCAAGACATGCAAGCAATATGGCATCAACCATGTGCGCTTCCACTCATGGTGCCCGCCGGAGGCTTGCTTCCAAGCTGCTGATAACCTCGGTATCTATCTTCAACCCGAACTGCCTATATGGGGCGGATTTGACGAAAAGGACGAGTGGCTTACTTCCTATCTGAGAGACGAGGGAAGGAAGATTATCGAGACTTACGGCAATCATCCGTCATTCGTGATGATGGGCCTTGGCAATGAACTTTGGGGAAGCACCGAACTGATGGCGGATTACGTCAACGACTTCCGACAGATGGATAAAAATTGCGAAAAGTCAGGTGACGGTGACGCTACACGACGTCTCTACACCTTTGGATCTAACATGTATCTCGGATACAAGGGGGTGCTCGACGGAATGGACTATTTCACCACTTGTCGCATCGGTGGTGAGGCATGGGGTGAATACAATACCCACGTGCGCGGTTCGTTCTCTTTCTGCGATGCCTTCGACGGCGGTCTCATCAATCACGAATATCCCAACACCACCACCAACTTCGAGAAGGCGATTGCAGGAAGCAAGGTGCCTATTATCAGTCATGAGACGGGACAATTCCAAACTTATCCTGATTATAACGAGATTGAGAAGTATAACGGAGTACTGCGTCCTGACAACATGAGGATATTCCGTCAGAGACTAAAGGATGCGGGAATGTTGTCACAGGCAAAGGATTTTCATGAGGCTTCGGGGAAATGGTCGGCTGAACTGTATAAAGCTGACATTGAGATGGACCTCAGGACAAGGAATATGGCTGGATTCCAACTGCTCGACATTCAAGACTACCCGGGACAAGGCTCTGCATACGTGGGCATACTCGACGCATTTATGGACAGTAAGGAGATTGTTGATGTCAAGAGATGGAGACAATGGTGTGACAAGGTGGTGCCGATGGCCGAACTGCCACGACTCACGTATAGCGAGGGTGACACTATCACATGGAAGTGCATAATAGCAAATTATGCCGAAGACAACTCTGTTCTGGATGGAAAGACGATGAAATGGGCATTTGTCAGCGATAAGAATGTGATTTTGGCACAAGACAGTACTAAGCTCAACAATGTAAAGGCGGGAGTGTTCGATGTGTCATGCGACTCGGTAGTGGCACGACTCAGCAAGACGAAAAAGGCAGAGAAAGTGAGATTGGCATTGTCCATCACCGACACTCCTTATCATAACGACTACACGTTGTGGATATACCCCCAATACGATATGGAAAAACAGTTGGGTACTATCTCAAAGGGCATTGTCATAGCCGACACTCTTGACGAAAGCGTAATGAAAAAGTTAAGGGATGGAGCAAAGGTACTGCTCATGCCAAAGAAGGGAATGTATGCCGACCAAACCGTAGGTGGCTTGGTGCAGACAGACTACTGGAACTACCGCATGTTCAAGACCATATCCGAAAACAACAAGAAACCTGTTTCGCCTGGAACACTCGGTTTGCTTGTTAACGAGATGGAGCATCCTGTGTTTAAGTCGTTCCCTACAGACAAGCACACCAACTGGCAGTGGGCATCGATTGTCCATGAGTCACGCCCGTTGGTGATGGACAAGATGCCGAAAGACTACCAGCCGCTTGTACAGGTGATTGACAATGTGGAGCGCAACCATCGTCTTGCCCTCTTCTTTGAGTTAAATGTAGGAAAGGGGCGAGTGTTTGTGTGCATGAGCGACTTGACCGCGACTCAGCAATATCCAGAGTCACGTCATCTGTTAAGAAGCATATTAGAGTATATGCAAAGCGAGGATTTCAAGCCCGCCATCACTCTCCTGCCCGATGACTTCGGTCGTTTCTTCACCGAAAAGGCTCAGGAAAGCAATGTGAGCGAACTGCGAAACATCTCATACGATTAACTATTTGAAATATTTGCACGTTAGGGAATGCAAGCTGAAAATCATAACATATCGGGCTGAAAGCCCAAAAGCACATAGCCCAGGGCATAGCGAAGCGACACCCTGGGTTTAATCGGGTTATTTGCAGATTCGCCCTGAAAGGGCAAAAGCGAAAAACTACTGCAAGACTTACGCTTTTGCCCTTTCAGGGCGATAATCGCCATACTATTTTACACCCAGGGTGCCGCTTCGCTATACCCTGGGCTATGTGCTCATTGCCCTTTCAGGGCGTTACCTACAACCCTAAACACCAAGCTAATGCCGGTGATTATTTCTTGTTCCTCGGCTTTCTCATCGCCCACCCTTCTTCGCTGAAGTCAGGCTCCTCACCCTTAAAATCATTGTTGCCATTCTTGAAGAACTGGCGCCAATCGCCCGTTTCCATCGGCATGTCCATTGATTTCTTGGGTTTTCTTGGAGTATGGGCTTTCTTTGCCGTAACAATCTTTTCGGATGACTTTTTGCCTCCGCGTGATGACCTGCGGTCGCCATCATCAGAAGAGCGAGCTGCCCTGCCATGTCCCTTCTCCTCGGCATCATTGCAGCGCACTTCACGTCCCTTGTATCTTGTTCCGTCAAGGGCACTCATCACCTTCTGTGCATCACTCTCAGGCACTTCTATATAAGAGAACTTTCCTAACAGGTCGATATGTCCCACCTCCTGACGTCCCTCGACATGCTTGTTGATATACTGCATCACTTCACCGGGATAAAAACCGTCGTCCTTTCCGAGGTTGATGAACAGGCGGCGATAACCTGACTCAGCCCCTCTCCGTCTCCCACGAGGGGGAGTGTTGCTGCGCTCACCTCTACCGCCACGCTTGCCGGAAGTCTCCCCACGGGGAGATTTAGAGGGGGCTTCAATCTCAGGCGCATCGGCATAATAGGCAAGGAACTTGCCGAACTCCATGCTCACTATCTTCTTAATAAGGTCTTCCTTGTCCATGAACTCGAAGTAGCGGTTGATGTCGGCCATGAACGGGTCGATTTCCTCGTCGTTCACGTCGGTCTTCACTATCTGGTCCATTACCTTATATAGCTGTTTCTTGCATATCTCCTTGGCAGACGGTATCTGTCCCTCCACGAAACTCTTGCCTATCTCCTTCTCTATCGCCCTCATCTTGTGCTTCTCGCGGATGTGCATAATGGAGATAGAAGTACCTTTCTTTCCGGCACGACCTGTACGTCCGCTGCGGTGGGTGTAGCTCTCAATGTCATCTGGGAGTCCATAATTGATGACATGGGTGAGGTCGTCAACGTCAAGTCCTCTGGCTGCTACATCCGTGGCAACGAGGAGCTGTGTGAGATGCTGGCGGAACTTCTGCATGGTCAGGTCGCGCTGCTGCTGACTGAGGTCGCCGTGAAGACTCTCGGCGTTATATCCGTCGCGAATGAGCTTGTCGGCTATTTCCTGTGTCTCAAGCTTGGTGCGACAGAAGATGATTCCGAATATCTTGGGGTTGTAATCTACGATGCGCTTGAGGGCAAGATACTTGTCCTTGGCATGCACCATATAGTATATATGGTTGACATTCTCTGCTCCCTCGTTGCGGCTGCCCACAACAATTTCCTTGTATTCACGAAGATAACTCTTGGCGATGCGCTCAATCTCGCGGCTCATTGTTGCCGAGAAGAGCAGTGTGTTGCGGTCCTTGGGTACCCCCTCAAATATCTCATTAATACTTTCAGTGAAGCCCATGTTGAGCATTTCGTCAGCCTCGTCGAGCACCACGTTATACACATTTTCGAGGTTAGCCTTTCCCCTGTGCATAAGGTCGATAAGTCTTCCCGGTGTAGCCACAATCACTTGTGCCCCGTGGCGCAGGGCACGAATCTGGTTCTCGATGGATGCACCACCATAAACCGCAACGATGTTGATGCCCTTCATATACTTGGAGAAGTCCTTCAGGTCGTCGGCAATCTGCAGACAAAGCTCACGTGTAGGACTCAGCACAAGTGCCTGTGTCTCATGGCTCTCGGGGTCAAGGCGTTGCAGCACGGGTATGCCGAACGCGGCAGTCTTGCCCGTACCGGTCTGTGCCAGTGCGATTACATCATTATTACTTCCAAGCAAATAGGGAATAACTTCCTCCTGTACGGGCATCGGACTCTCGAAGCCCAACTCCGTGATAGCGCGGCGAATCTCTTCGCTGACGCCCAATTCTTCAAATGTCTTCAATGAAATATATTATAAATTACGTAATTTTCGGGTGCAAAGTTACAACAATTCCACGAGACTGCCAAATATTTTTAGTTTATTTGTCATTATATGCTGAAACATTATCTTTAATTAATTGAGCTATATTCCAAATTATGGAACATAACTCAATTAATTTTAAATGATATGGAATAATCAGTTACTATAATAATTTGCATAATGACAATATCGACAATAATATCAGTAATACATATAGCAGAAGGTGAAAATTGCTCATTCGCCTATATATCTTCAAATACTTTTCATCGCCAATTTTGAATTCTGTTTTAATTCTTGCAACTACAAGTAACACCAGTATAGCACTAAATACAATAATCCACAAGTACTCTCTCATACCAAAACTATTCTGCAATACACATAGCCATATCTATAGCAAACAATCCCCAACCTAAATATGGAACCGCTTTTTTGGCAATTGCTTTTCCCAAACTTATAATTGCAGCTCTTGTATTCCTTTACCCTGAACTAAAGCACGTAATCCCATTGCCTGTAAAACACAACCGCCAACAGTAGTTCTTGTGATAGAATTATAATACACGATTTTATTATATTCCGCTAATGCGAGTGCAAAAACAATTATACGGTCATCTTCACTATCTCCAAAAAACTCACAATAATCAATATTATTATTATTCAAATACTCTTTGCTCAAAAGTAACAACTCAGGAACGATAGTATCTTCTTGATCATTCACGGATTTAGTTAACCCGTCCTTCAATACAGAATTTAGTCCTGCTACATAGTCTTGAGTACCTCTAATCTCTACTACATCAGAAAGCGGTTCTTCATTATAGCTATCCGACGAACAACTTTGCATAGTAATAGCAAATGCTATTACATAAATTAATAAAAAAATTTTTTTCATAAATTAAACAAATAATTAATAAAACCTACCCTTTTATAGATTTTCGGCTTCCTCTATATATTAAATTAGTAAAAAATGTTCTATATTTCTTTTTACCAAAGAATGACGAAATAAATGCAACAATAAGGAAGAAAAGTCCAATATAGCTGTCATCTCCATTTACCAATGAAGAATCCACATAATTGTCAACCGAAAAAAACAACAGATATGCTAATACAATGACAATTAAAAAAATGATAATTCTTTTCATAATACTACCAAATATTCAAATTTCAAATTCACCACTATATATATACTGACTAACATTGACATATATGCAATATTGTCCCAATGCAAAATTTGAGATATCCAACAAACAATCATCTGATATTTCCCCTGATGACACCAATTCACCATCACGATACAACTCGTATTCTGCTCCGACATAGTATTGGTCAAAACATAATACATTATCATATTTTATAATGGTGGGGATTAACTGAGGAGTTCGTTTTATTGGGCTGTTCTTTAATGAACCATTAACAACGTCACATTGCAATGGAATCAAAAACCCATTCTTTATATTCTCATCTTGAGCCATTGATATCAATGGATCAACTAAAAGCATTAAACACAAAATTAATTTCTTCATAATCCAAATCTACTTTTAAAAATCGAATGCAAAAGTACATAGATTATTTCATAAAAACAAAAAAAAGCGTTTCACTTTTTTCACTATATGATTCTTACAATGCCAACAACGCACTTATACACAATTGCTTGGACGGGAAAATACACTTTTTACACAATTCCTCAATTAATGCCTCGCAAGTTAAAATCAAGGGACTTTGAGCCTGATTGCCTGAACATTTTCTTGTTGATGAAACTACGCATATTGGACACTCTCTGACTGGAAAGATTAAGCAAAACCGTAATCTCAGAAGGCAGAAAGCGTAGCTTGACAAGAATAGCAACTATTTTTTCCTTGTCAGTCAAAGCGTAATCCACATCATTTATTGTATTCCAAAAATTCGGCAACATAGTCTGTGTGAATGTCATCAGATTATTCCACTCCACGTCAGATGGTGATGTACATTTAGCTGCATGCCTGTGCATTTGGATTACAACAGGATTATCAAACACACCATTATTTATCGACTCGACGTCAGAGTCTATGAATTCATAATTTGCCAGTAATCCCTTCAATTTGTCCAACTCTTTCTGTTTTTCTTGTGCATACAACTCGCTGTCTTTTTTGAGCATATCCACTTCCTTCTGCAACTTAACGTATTTAATCAACACTTCTGAATAATCTTTGTTCAGATTTGCCATAATCTTACGGCTTTTGCGTCGTTGCCTATTCAAATAAACAACCAAAAGATATATAAGAAAAGCACTGACAGATATGCCAACAAAGAACATAATACGATAGTACATAGCTTCCTTTTGTCTTTCCATCGCCATTTGCCGGCTTTCATCCACCCTATATAATATTTGCATACGATTAAGCTCACCAGTCTGCTTTGTTCTCCAAGATGAATCGTTGACCTGGACATATAAATTCGCATACTTTATAACAGAATCTGAGATGCCTAATTTAGAATAAAAAGACACAAGTTGCCTACAAGCCAATTCCTTATTATCCAATAATGAACCATAACGCAACAATTGTCTGTAACACATAATTGCGGAATCCATTTCATTAATCCCTTCATAATACTTACCCTTGTATCCATAATATAACTCTCTGCCAAGCGCGACAGAGCCAGATGAGTCAATTATTGATGAATATCTTTCATAATATCCAATCAGCCGTCCTGCTTTTTCAAAATTTTCACTCTCAATCAAATACAGAATCTTGTCACCTAATGTTTCTGCAATATATTCCTTGTTTCCGTAAGCAACGGCAAGTTTATATGCCGCATCTGATATGGCAAGTACCGAGTCTTGCATTCCATTGATATAATACGGACCACATTTATAGGACAAATAATTGATGACTCCTACAGTGTCTTTGATTTTCCAGGCAAGACGGATGGCATTGTCCCATGCTTCAATAGAGGGTTGCACTGAGCGTTCGATGGACAGGAGACCCGCCTTCTGGGCATAAATGCGACAGGCAAGCTGCTCGTCGTAATCAGTATCAGTGGAATCTACACTGGACAATGCCTCGTTAAAACACCTGATTGCCTTGGTTGAATTGTTGCGGTCGCGATGCATACATCCTTGCATATACAAGGCTCTCATACGCTCAGTTCCCGTACCATTGCTGCGGAAATAGTCAGCCACTTCATCAATCACCGACAAAGTGTCCATCAAACGGAATGTTTTGTTCATCGCCTCGGCACGGATAAGTTCGAGTTTCATAATACCATACTTCGTTTTCACCGAACCTGACCTCAACAGACTGTCAACAAGAAGAAAAGCTGACTCTGGATTATCCTCCATAATCTCCTCGGATTTGGACATTATGAGTTTTGTCCCAATATCGTCCCAACACGATGATAGGCAATAATGGAGTACAAACATGATAATAACCGAATACAAAACCTGTTTGCAATAGTACATCTTTTCTTGTTATTTCACGCTAATCAATCATCGTAGCTACCCGGAATTGTATCATCGAAACCGTCGGGAAGACTTGTGTCAAAGCCGTCGGGCCATGGCCACGCAATATTGCCGTGACCCACCTTCTCTGCCCAAGGCTGGGCTATCTTCTCGTCCTGATCTTCCTGGTCCTTCTTCTTCGTCCAAAACTGCCCCATAACTTCTATGTTTATTATTTACCAAATCGCTTGTTAAAGAACTCCAAAGACCTCTGTTGCAATGCCTTGCCGCAGGAATGCGGAACATCCCACAACTCTGTCTCAAGGGCTGAATCCACATTCTGGCTGCGCCATACATCGTGCATCGTGCTGAAGGCAGAATGGGTGCCGTCAACGGGGAAGAGATGGTCGCGGGTGCCGTTGATGAAGAGCATCGGCTTGGGACAGGCTATACTTGCGATATGTGGATAGTCGAGCCATTGGCGAAGGGCGGGAATGCAGTTGGCGAAGCCGCCGTATTCGCGCTTCTTGTCCTTTACCGACATCTGCACATCGGTTACTGTCATCCAGCATATAGAGGCTGCCGCGGCTATCTTGTCGCTCAGGGCGGCAAGCATCCATGCCCTGTAGGCTCCCATCGAGCAACCCATACAACCGATGCGGCTTTTATCGACTTCGGGAAGAGAAGCAAGGAATTCAGTGCCGGTTATATCGTCGTAGGTCATGAAAGCTGAAAGGTCGCGCCCGAGCATCATCATATTGCCGCAGATGATATCGTACTTGCTGCGGTCAACGCCCTCCTCTCTTCCTCGCTCTCCCCACATCGGGGCATCGGCAGAGAAAACCACATATCCGTTGCGTGCGAAATAGTCTCCGGCATACTGTCCGTCATATAGTTTCTCCACCCAACGGTCGGCATCGTTCACCACCGCCGTATCCACATCAAACGGGCGCACCATCTTCTCCTTGCCGATATAAAGATGACCTCCGTGGTCGTGCAGCATGTTCACTGCCGGGAAGGGGCCCTTGCCGTCGGGGATGAGCAGATATGCCGTTATGCGCGAATAGGCATTGACATTAAACAGTATCTTACGTGCGGTATATCCATCGCGTCTCTCCTCGCCTATCACTTGACAATCATAGCTTTCAGCCTGTTTCGGCGGTGTCATCATACATTCGAGCACCTTAGCCCTTGCCGCGGTTTTCCACTCGGCAAAATCCTTGATGCCACTGTTTCCCCAAGCTAAGGGATATGTAAGTTCTTTCTTCAACTGCTCCACATATCGAGGCAAGTCGAAGGTAAACTCATAGTTCTCACGCTTCTGCAGCGGCGTCTTCTTTTTCTGCTGCGCCTGAACTGCGGCGGTGCTAACGACAAGCATCGTCGCCACGGCAATACACCTTATTATATTATATATAGAATACATAGACTTATAGCATATATAAAAAAAGGACTCATCATGAAACAGACATAGAGGTCAATTGTATTGGCAAAGATACAACAAAATCTCCAAAATTCGCATCTATTGTAGAATTATTTAAGCTATATTAACCGTAAAACGGATGTCAAACTGATTTCTTCAAAATATCTGATTTAATTATTTGGTTAATTCGCCGGAAATAATTATCTTTGCATCTGGAAAAATTTCTATCCGCAAGTAGAATTCATCCCATAAGAAACAAGCAAGAATATATATAACTATAATAATTGCGAGAAATCCCCGATAATACCTTATAATATTAAAAATATAAACATCAATGAAAATATGTATTTTCTGCAGCGCCAATGACAATATCGACGCTGAATACTTCCGCAGGACGGAAGAACTGGGACAATGGGCGGCATCCAACGGACATACCATCGTGTTCGGAGGCTGCGACATGGGACTAATGGAGTGTGTGGCTAAGGCCGCAAAATCAGCCAAGGGAATGACTATCGGTGTTGTGCCTTCCAAAGTGGAGGAACGAGGACACGTGAGCGACTATGTTGATGTGCATATCCCTTGCGACAACCTCAACGAGCGCAAGGCTCTCATGATGGTTCAAAGCGACGTGTTCATCGCACTGCCAGGAGGCATCGGCACTCTTGACGAGATTTTTACCGTGGCGGCATCGGCCACTATAGGCTACCACGGCAAGGATGTTATACTATATAATATCAACGGATTCTGGGATTCGCTGATTGCCATGCTTAACGACCTCGACAGCAAAGGTATGGTGAGGGGAGAATGGAAGAAGCATATCAAAGTCGCTACAAGTTTAGGGGAGATAGCGGATTATCTGCAATAATGTATCTTGAGAAAAACGATGCACAAGATTATCCCATATATGCTAAATGAAAGTTAAATATTTGGCTTGGTATAAAAAAAAGCTGAATAACACTATGTAAAGCGGGCAAAAATGAGTAATTTTGCACCGCTTTTAATCCATAGGAATAAAATCAAAGAAAAATCCGTTGAAATATGGATAAAGACAAAAATCCGTTGAAATATGGATAAAGACAAAATATTCATTAATTAATAAGACATATATATAATAATTAGGTGATGAGGAAAGTTATTGGTATAGGAGAGACCGTTCTCGACATTATTTTCAAGGATGACGAACCTGTGAGTGCTTTGCCGGGTGGCTCTGTCTTCAACGCGCTGATTTCGTTGGGACGCTCAGGAGTTAAGGCTTCGCTCATCAGTGAGACAGGTAACGACCATATAGGAAAGAAAATTATAAGGTTTATGGAAGACAACGGGGTGGACAGCAGCAACGTGAATGTGTATGCTAACAGCAAGTCGCCCCTGTCGCTTGCGTTCCTCAACGAGAACAACGACGCGGATTATATCTTCTATAAGGACCATCCGCACGACCAGCTTGACTTTATCTATCCCGACATCCAACCTAATGACATAGTGATGTTCGGCTCTTTCTATGCCATCAACCCTGTAATTCGCCCGCAGGTAGCGGGACTGCTGGAATATGCCAAGAACCACGGTGCAATAATATACTACGACGTGAACTTCCGTGCCTCCCACCGCAGCGAGGTGATGAAAATCACCCCTAACCTCTTGGACAACCTCGAATATGCCGACGTGGTGAGGGGAAGCAATGAGGATTTCTCGATACTCTTCAAGCGCAATGATGCCGACAGCGTATATCGCACCGACATTTCATTCTATTGCCACAACTTCATATATACTCAGGGAGCTAACCCCGTGGAAGTCAGGGCTGAGGGAGGAATCAAGAGACAATACCCCGTGGGCAATACGGAGACGGTGAGCACCATTGGAGCGGGCGACAACTTCAATGCCGGATTTGTTTATGGGCTGATAAAATACAATATCACCAAGGAAGACATACAGCGAGGTCTTACAGAGGAGCAATGGGACAAGTTAGTGGAATGTGCGCAGATGTTCTCTTGCGAATGTTGCAAGAGCCTTGACAATTATATATCCAAGGAAGTGGGGGAGGAATTAAGAATTAAAAATTAAAAATTAAGAATTAAGAATTGCTGCGCAAACCGAATGCAGAGTTGAGCTTGCTCGAGCTATGCTGAGGTGAAGCCAGCAATCGACGAAGTCAATTAAAAATTAAAAAATCATATATCATGCAGGAAATTACAAACAAGATTTATTATGTGGGCGTGAACGACCGCAACAAGAACCTGTTCGAAGGTCTTTGGCCTCTGCCCAACGGAGTTTCTTACAACTCGTATATCATTGACGACGAGAAGGTTTGTCTTATCGACACTGTCGAGGTGGATTTCTTTATACCATATATCAAGAATATCCAGCAAGTCATTGGCGACCGCAAGATTGACTATCTCGTAATCAATCACATGGAGCCTGACCACAGCGGTGCCATCGAGCTCATCCGCAAGTATTATCCCGAAATAACCATCATCGGCAACAAGAAGACATTCTGCATGATGAAGGGATTCTATGGCATTCAGGAGAATACATTGGAAGTGAAAAGTGGCGACACGCTCGACCTCGGACAGCACAAGTTGCAGTTTGTGCTCACCCCCATGGTTCACTGGCCAGAGACTATGGTGACACTCGACACTACAAGCAACGTGCTCTTCTCTGGCGATGCCTTCGGATGCTTCGGCGCGCTCAACGGAGGCATCATCGACTCGCAAATCAACTGCGACACCTTCTGGCTTGAGATGGTGCGCTACTACTCAAATATCGTGGGCAAATACGGCACTCCCGTGCAGTCGGCCCTGAAGAAGTTGGCAGGCGTGAAACTCGACTATATCTGCTCGACCCACGGACCAGTATGGCACGAGAATATCGAGAAGGTTATCGGAATGTATGACTCAATGTCGAAGTATGAGACTGAACCAGGCTTGGTTATTTGCTACGGCACGATGTACGGCAATACCGAGCGTGCAGCTGAAGTGATTGCCCGTGCAGCATCAGAGGCGGGAGTGAAGAACATCGTTATGTATAACGTGTCGAAGACCCACCACTCTTATATCATCCGCGACGTGTTCCGCTACAACGCCCTCATAGTGGGTGCACCTACATACAACACCGGTCTTTACCACGAGATGGACGTTCTTCTCGCCGAGCTTGCCAACAAGGACATCAAAAACCACAAGTTGGGATGGTTCGGAAGCTACGGCTGGGCAAGCAAGGCTGTGGCAAAGATTCAGGAATGGAACGACACCCGCCTTCACTTCGAGGCTGTGGGTGAACCCGTGGAAATATGCCAGAGTCTGAACGACGAGACATTCAAGAAGTGCGAAGAACTGGGAAGGGAAATGGCGAAAGCCATATTAAATTAAGAATTAAGAATTAAAAATTAAGAATTGCTGCGCAAACCGAATGCAGAGCCGAGCATGCTCGAGCTATGCTGAACCGATGGAGCAGTGAGAGGAGAGCCGAGCTTGCTCGTGCTATCCCGAGTCGCGACAGAGGAAGACGAAGTCAAAGTGAAGCCAGCAATCAACGAAGTCAATTAAAATTAAAAATTGAAATATAATACAGCCACACTCGCCAACGGACTTAGGATAATCCATCTTCCGTCCACGTCACAGGTAGTATATTGCGGTTTCGGCATCAATGCCGGAACACGCAATGAACTGCCTGGCGAGGAAGGTGTGGCCCATTTCTGCGAGCACACCACATTCAAGGGTACCGAGCGCCGACGCGCACTCAATATCATCAACTGCCTTGAAACGGTGGGTGGTGAGATTAACGCATTCACCAACAAGGAGGACACGGTGTATTATGCCGCCATACTAAAGGAACATTTTCCCAAGGCCGTTGATCTGCTATCGGATATTGTCTTCCACAGCCAATATCCACAGGCGGAAATAGACAGGGAAATAGAGGTGATTTGCGATGAGATAGAGAGCTACAACGACTCGCCAGCCGAACTGATATACGACCTTTTCGAGAATATCATCTTCAACGGACATCCGCTCGGCCATAATATCTTGGGCGATGCGCAACAGTTGCGCACATACAAGAGCGAAACCGCCAAGGCTTTCACACAACGGTTCTACAAACCGCACAACGCCGTATTCTTCGCTTACGGTGACATCAGCTTCAAACGACTGGAGACCCTTCTGAAAAGGGCAACGAAAGGATTCGGGGAACAGAAACCGACAATAGGCGATGCCGAAATAGTAGCACCTCTGCCGCAATACACACCACAGACAAAATTCGTGGAAAAAGGCACTCACCAGGCGCACGTAATGATAGGCAACAGGGCATACAGCGTACACGATGAGCGACGTATTGCCCTATACCTTTTAAATAACATATTAGGAGGACCGGGGATGAACGCCCGTCTGAACCTTTCGCTCAGGGAGCGCAACGGATTGGTATATACCGTGGAGAGTACGATGGTGAGCTACAGCGACACGGGGGTATGGTGTACTTACTTCGGCTGCGACCCGCACGACGTGAAGCACTGTATGAAATTAGTGAGCAAGGAACTGCAGCGTGTAATGGATAAGCCACTTACCACGGCACAGCTGAATGCCGCCAAGAGGCAGATTAAGGGACAGTTGGGAGTGGCTTGCGACAACCGCGAGAGCTTTGCCCTCGACTTCGGTAAGAGTTTTCTGCATTATGGTTGGGAAAAGGACATCACCGACCTTTTCAACCGCATCGACGCTCTTACCGCCGACAACATCCAGCAGGTGGCGAAGGAGATATTCGCTCCCGAGAGATTGACTACTTTGATTATACGATAGCAAAGTGGAGGAAGTGTTGTATTCAACTTTCGGAAATAATCTGTGTTTTTGGAGTTGAGGGGTTGAGGAGTTAAGGAGTTGAGGGGTTGAGGAGTTAAGGAGTTAAGAAGTTAAGGAGTTAAGCCATTAGTTTAGAGCGTATGATGTAAACGCAAAGACATTTGGCTTAACTCCTTAACTCCTTTAACTCCTTAACTCCTTTAACTCCTTTAACTCCTTAACTCCTCAACTCCTTAACTCCTTAACTCCTTTTAAAAAACTGCTTCTGAAAGTTGAGAAAAAGAGGGGGGACGCGCCGGGTCAGTGTGCCTGACGCATACCCATTCTTGCTTCAATCACGTTGATGACATAGTCACCCAGTTTCTCGCACTCGCCAACAATGTCCATATACATCGTACCGATAGCATAAGAATACTCGTGGTCGTTGACATCGCTGATGTTCTGGTTGCGCAACTGGTTGCGATAGTTGTTGATTTCGTTCTCGATATTGAACGAGCGGTTGACATCGAAGTTGTCCTTGCGTCCGAGCAGCAGCACATTCATCTGGGTGAGGCTGTCGTCGGTGAGTTCAAACATCTGATGGATATGCCCATACTGACTGTCGGTGAAGTCCTCCTTGCCGCCCTTCTTGCGGTTCATGGTGCGCGCTATGTTGTAGCAACTGTCGCCTATGCTCTCCAACTCTGAAATCTCGCGCAACATGCCACGTATCTTAGCCTTGGTGTCATCAGAGAGATGAGCGTCGCTCACACCGTCGAGATACTTGGCGATTTCAATCTCCATATTGTCGGTGATGCTCTCATACTTCTCAATGCGCGAGAAGAGCTTGTTGAAGGCAGTGTCGTCGGTTACTCCCAACAGTTCGCGCACCATCGAGAACATCTTCTGCACACGCTCGGCAAACACCTGTATCTCCTTCTGTGCCTCAAGCACCGAGAGCTCAGGAGTCTTCATGATGGTGTTGCCACCGATATAGCTGAGTCGGAACTCCTCCTCGTCCTCAGTGGTCTTGGGCTTGATGATGCGGCATACAAGCTTCTCAATCTGCGGAATAAACCATATCAGGATAAATGTGTTAGTGACATTGAAACATGTATGGAAAGCGGCAAGTATAATGGGCAGGCGGGCTGCAAGCTGAGCCTGCGTGAGACTATGGTCGTTTGGATTATAATGAACTAAAGAGCACACCATATCAACGAAAGGATAGAAGAGGCAGAGCACCCATACAACACCTATCACGTTGAACACCAAGTGCGCCAAGGCTGCTCGGCGTGCCTGTGCGTTGGCTCCGAGGGCGGCAAGATTGGCAGTGGCGGTGGTACCGATGTTCTCTCCCAACACGAGGGCAATGCCGAGATATATGGGCAGCACACCCGTGGAGCAGAGAAGAATGGTGATGGCCATCACGGCAGCCGAAGACTGCACTATGCAGGTGATAACCGTGCCTATAAGAAGGAAGATGATGATGGTGAGATGACTGCCTGTGTCGAAGCTGGCAAAGAAATTGATAACGTCGGGATTGTGTTCGAGGTCGAGTTCCTTTCCTGCCCCGCTAAGAAGAACGAGTGAGAAAAACAGGAAAGCTATACCGAAGAGAAAATCTCCAATGTACCGCTTGCTCTTGGAGTAGATAAGCATGATGCCGAGGAAGAAAGCCGGGAATACCACCGTGGTGAGGTCAACATTAAATCCAAGGCTCATAATCCATGCCGTGAGCGTTGTACCGATATTGGCACCCATAATCACGGATATCGCCTGGGCGAGAGTGAGAAGTCCGGCATTGACGAACGACACCGTCATTACCGTGGTGGCAGACGAGGACTGCACGGAACAGGTTACGAACATACCGGTGAACATTCCGGTGAAACGGTTCTTGGTCATCGTCGCGAGAATGTGTCGCAACTGCGAGCCCGCCATCTTCTGCAAGGCTTCGCTCATCACTTTCATACCGTAAATCAGCAGGGCAAGTGATCCAATAATCTTAAAAAAAATCCAAATCGACATATTTTTACTTTATTTAATTGTTCTTTCTTTGCAGTCTCGTTTTTTAGATGTATCTTTACACCGTGAAACTTCAAAATTTTAATGGAAATGAAACAAGTAGTACAAATCCGTTGCAAAAATAATAAAAAATCTCAAAATATCAGCATCGGAAGCTCACTTTCTGAGATTTTTTTTGATTTTGGCCTAAAAATGGACTTCGGACCAGTGAATGCGAGGGTAAATAACAAGGTTGAAGGCCTTGATTACCGAGTTTATCACAACAAGGACGTGGAGTTCCTCGACCTGCGCTCTGCGTCGGGCCTTAGGGCTTACACGCGTACATTATTTTTTATATTATGCAAGGCGGCATCCGAATTATATCCTGGGAAAAAGATGGTCATCGATATTCCCGTGTCGAATGGCTACTACTGCGACCTGCAGCTCGGGCGCGCCATCAACGACGAGGACGTAGAACGCATCTCTACGCGCATGAAGGAGATTATTGACGCCAAATTGCCTATAACAAGGCATGAATGTACTACGGAGGAGGCTATCAGGATGTTCACGCAACTCGGCGACGACACTAAAGTGAAACTGCTGAAAAGCACGGGAAAACTTTATACCGAATACTACGACATCGACGGATATTCTGACTACTATTACGGAACATTGCTTATAAACACGTCGCAGATTCATCTCTTTGAACTGGTAAAGTACTACGACGGCATGCTGCTGCGCATACCATCGCAGAAAGACCCCTCGAAACTGGGTGAGCTGATTCGACAGGACAAGCTGTTCGAGATATTCAAGGAGCATCACCGCTGGCAGAACATTCTCGGACTGCGCACCATCGGCGACCTTAACTCTGCCGTGGAGCACAGGTTCAGCACCGACCTTATCAACCTGGCCGAGGCATTGCAGGAGAAGAAGCTCGCCAAGATTGCCGAGGAGATTGCGTCGCGCAAGAACGTGAAGATGGTGCTTATAGCCGGACCATCGTCGAGCGGAAAGACCACCACATGCAAGCGACTCTCAATACAACTGCTCACCAACGGCATCAAGCCGGTTGGCATATCGCTTGATGATTACTTCGTTGACCGCGAAAAGACTCCTATGGACGAGAGCGGCGACTATGACTTTGAGCATGTGGAGGCTCTCAACATCCCATTGCTCAACGAGCAGATGAACGCACTGTTGGCTGGGGAGGAAGTGGAACTGCCGCGATATAACTTCCAGACCGGCAAGAGCGAGAAGAGCGGGAAAAAGCTGAGACTGAAGGATGACGAGATTCTCGTGGTGGAAGGCATCCACGCCCTCAACCCGATGCTCACGGCGCAGATACCCGAGGACAGGAAATACCGTGTATATGCCTCAGCACTCACCACCATGCTTATCGACGACCACAACTATATCCCCACTACCGACAACCGACTGCTGCGCCGAATCATACGCGACTACAAATACCGCGGTGTGAGCGCACAGGAGACCATACGCCGATGGCCTTCGGTGAGGGCGGGCGAGAACAAGTGGATATTCCCATTTCAGGAGAATGCCGACGTGATGTTCAATACGGCTATGCTGTTTGAACTGGCAGTGATAAAGCTGCAGGCTGAACCAATACTGGAGCAGGTGCCCGAGAACTGCGAGGAATATTCTGTGGCATACAGGCTGAAGAAGTTCCTTAAGTACATCCGTCCGATTCCCGACCGCCAGGTGCCGCCCACGTCACTGCTCAGGGAGTTCCTCGGGGGCAGCTCTTTCAAGTATTGATAGACAAAATCTATTGTCTGATAGATATTTTAAGTTTGCATTATTGAAGGATTATTCGTAACTTTGCACCAGAAAAAGAACAATTATTAACCCATTAAAGATTAAAGGAGATTAAGGTATGAGAAGTATCACGACATTCGATTTGCAGTATGCACACAGATTCTATGGTTTCCAGGGCGAGGCTCAGTATCTTCACGGCCACACGGGCGTTCTGACCATCGAGGTTGAAGATTCAGTAAACGAGGGTGTTAACATGGTATATCCCTGCAACGAGATACAGAAGGTGGCATGGGACGTGCTTAAGAACTTTGACCACGCTCTCATCCTGCGCGAGGATGACCCGCTGCTGCCGGCTATCCTCGACGTATATGAGAAGCAGGGTATCAAGAACGGTCATCCGCGCAACACCATGAAGGGCGAGGCTTTCAAGACCGAGCTGGCTCAGGCATATCCCGACTCTCGTCTTGTCGTCACCAAGGAGACGATGACGGTTGAGGGTATGATCAAGATTGTTTATGACCTGCTGAAGGACAAGCTCAACATCGCCAAGATTACCTTCACCAGTGGTGTCAATGCCGCATCTGCCGAATTCAGCGACAGAAAGCAGATTGACCGCTGCCCGCTCTGCGGCATCTCGCTCGACGAGAACGGCGTATGCCCTAAGTGCGGCTATCGCAAGTAGAATATTCCTTCGGGCCCCATATTGAACAGAAGGTCAAGAATGCTTAGGTTGGGTTGGAATCCTGTCTTGCGCTCAAACACCTGATAATATCTGCGGGGCACGAAGTCGGCATCCTCTGCGGGATGCTTCGGGTCGATGGACTCCCTGAAGTCAATTATGCCTTCGGGGAGTTCATCTGTTTTTATATATTCCGTTGTGCTGCGCATAACAGGCTGTATGTCAAGCAATGAGCATACAGTCTCGCAAGCCTCCATATTAAAATCAAACAGATATTCCCATTTCTTCTCGTAGAACGGATGTATGTCATCTGCATAATATTCAAAGAAAGGCGACTCGGAATATGCCGACATGAGCGCATGCCAATGAAGGTGTCGCCAGTTGCCGTGGTCGCTTATGCGAAGGTCTTTCATCAGTGTGGAATGCAGTCCGCCGTCGGGGCGTTCCACTGGTATGGTGAGTGCCTGCAGGCCGTTGGTGGTGGCTATGACGCAGCGGTTGCGGTATGTCTGTTTGCGATAGCTGTCATAGCACTCTATATACGACATATCGGCCCTGTTCAGCTTCTGATACCACTGAACAGGACCGAAATATGTTGTTGACAATAATGCGTTCATACTTATTTTATATAAACACAGAGTTACGGAGTCACAGAGTTTTTTGCTCTCTTTGCTTAATCAGCCAGCCTGATACCGCCACTGATTGCATTTTCTTCTTTACAGTTTATTTCTTCAAAAAATCCCTGTCAACTAAAAAAAACTCTGTGTCTCCTTATCTCTGTGTTCAAATCACTTGATATTATCCACGAAATTGAAGATGCGGTTCCAGCGTATGCCTCCGAATCCGGAGCGGTCGGGGTCGCTCGACCACCAGATGAAGATTGGTTTGCCCACCACATGGTCTTCGGGCACGAATCCCCAATAGCGCGAGTCGGCTGAGTTATGGCGGTTGTCGCCCATCATCCAGTAGTAGTCCATCTTGAAGGTATAACTCTTTGCCTCCTTGCCGTTGATGTATATCTTGCCGTCCTTCACCTTCAGGTCGTTGTTCTCATACACCCTGATGGGTCGCTCATACACGGCAAGGTTGTCGAGCGTAAGGTTGATGCTCTTGCCCTTCGCGGGAATCCACACCGGTCCGTAGTTGTCGCGTGTCCAGTGCTTGTTGCCGTTTAGCGGATATATGTCTGTATCTGAGGCATCTGTATTAATTGTAATGCTCTCCACTATGTCCTTGCGCTGTGACAACACTGCCACCGCATGCTTGGTCAAAGGCAGATAACCGGCTGTATTGAGGCTTGTGAGGTCTTCCATTGATATACCGAGTTCTTCGAGCAAGTTCTCAGGTATTCTCTGCTTCAGTTTCACGTAATATGAATACTGCACATTGTCGGGTTCCTTGTTTGGCTTGCCGTCGAGGAATACTACGCGGTTCTTTATCTGCAAGGTCTGACCGGGCAGTCCCACGCATCTCTTCACGTAGTTCTCGCGACGATCGGTGGGACGTGTGATTATATCGCCGTATTCAGTCTTGCTCTGCTTTATAATGTCCCTTCCGGCGTTGTATATTGTCGAGAAATATTTCTCCCTCATCTCGTATGAAAGAGAATCGGGGTTAGGACGTTGGGGATATACCTGATAACCAATGCCGTAGCACATCTGGTAATAGTCAGCTGCCTGATATTGCGGAGCCGAGCAGAGTGTGTCGCCCGCGGGATAGTTGAACACCACGATGTCGTTCAGCTCTACCTTGCCAAGACCTTCGGCGCGGCGATAGTCCCAGTGCGGCCACTCGATATACGACTTGCAGTCAACCACGGGCAGGGTATGCTGCGTCAAGGGCATGGTCAACGGTGTTTCGGGTATGCGTGGTCCGTAACTTACCTTGCTCACAAAGAGGTAATCGCCTGTGAGCAATGACTTTTCCAGTGAACTCGACGGTATCACATAGTTCTGGAAGAAGAACAGGTTGATGAAATACACTGCCACGAGAGCGAACACCAAGGCATCCACCCACGACATTACGAACCTCACTGGTCCGTCGGCATCCTTCCACCACTGCCATTTTATCTTCTTTGTTATATATACGTCATAAATAAACGGGATGACGATGACGCCCAGCCAGCTCTTTAGCCATACGAGAAAGGCAATGTATAACAGCAGCACAACGAGGAATTTCGTCCACTGCACCTTCATGTTGAGTTTCTTTTTCTTTAAATCTTCCATTATCTGTTATTTTGTAGTCTAAAAATCTGTTACTTAGACTATATTGTTTTCGGAAATGCTACATCAATAAAAGTTAAAACTTAAACATGTCGGATATGGTGAGCAGGCCTTTGTGGTCTTTTGTAAACTCAGCGGCGAGCACGGCTCCCAGCGCAAATCCCTTGCGCGAATGTGCATCGTGGGTGATGGTGATGCAGTCGGCCTCGCTGTCATATTTGATGGTATGTATTCCCGGTACCTCGTCGCGGCGTATGCTGTCGATGCGCAACTTGTCGGCGGCGGCTTCTTTCTCCCCGCTCACCGTGCCGTCGGGGGCAAGCAGAGTGCCCTTTGTCCAGTCGTTCTTGCGATCCAAGTCTGCCACGATTTCTTCTGCAAGGGTTATGGCCGTTCCGCTCGGCGCGTCGAACTTGTGTATATGGTGCACTTCCTCCATCTCCACGTCATACTGCGGGAATCCGTTCATTATCTTGGCAAGATAGCGGTTGACGGCCGAGAAAATGGCTACGCCGATGGAGAAGTTCGATGCCCAGAATAGGGTGTTGCCTTCTTCATTACACAGCCGCTCCACGTCGCTCTTGTGGTCGTTCATCCATCCGGTTGAACCGCTCACCACCTTCACCCCGTGGCTGAATGCCTTTAGGTAGTTGCCGTATGCAACATGGGGGGCGGTAAATTCTATGGCCACGTCGGCTGATGCAAACTCCGGACTGTCAAAGTCCTGCTGGTTGTCGATGTCAATGATACTGACAATCTCGTGGCCGCGGCTAAGGGCTATCTGCTCTATCATCTTGCCCATCTTGCCATAGCCAATCAATGCTATCTTCATGTTATTTCTCCTTATTATATTATACGAGTTGAAAAATCGGATGCAAAGTTAGTGTTTTTATCCCACAAACCAATCAAAATAAGCTTAAAAAAGCGGAAAAGACGGCTATTTTAAGGAAAAAACAACAAAATCTTGCAAAAAGTTGGCATTTTGCTTTGTCAAATGCCCTACTTTCAGTACCTTTGTAGCAATTCTGAAAAACAGTTTGACAATGGAACAACTGCTGCAATATGTGTGGAAACACAAGATCCTGCCGTTAGAATGCCTCGAAACCACCGACGGCAAGGCACTGGAGATTATCGACCCTGGATTGCACAACCGCAATGCGGGGCCTGACTTCTTCAATGCCAAACTGCGCATTGGCAACACCATGTGGGTGGGAAATGTTGAGATTCACGAGCATTCAAAGGATTGGTTCAGGCACGGACACGACTCCGACCCTGCCTACGACAACGTTGTGCTGCATGTGGTGGAGGATGTCGATTGCGATGTCACTAACAGCAGGGGGGAGTTTATACCCCAAATCAAACTTTGCGTCCCGGTGACGGTGACGCTCAACTACAAGGAACTGCTAAATGCCGACGCCTATCCTCCATGCTACCGGATTGTGCCCGAACTAGCACAGCTCACCGTGCATTCATGGATGGCTGCGCTTCAGACCGAGAGGCTCGAACGCAAGACACTGGACATTGCACGGCGTGCCGAGAGGGCTAACGGTTCGTGGGAGGATGCTTACTTCATCACACTCGCCCGCAACTACGGCTTTGGAATTAATGGCGATGCCTTCGAGCAATGGGCATATAACGTGCCACTCAACCAAGTGGCTCATCACCGCGACGACATCTTCCAGATTGAGGCAATATTCCTTGGACAGGCGGGATTGCTCGACATCGACGCCATTCCTGCAAAATATCAGAAGGAGGCGATGAACGACGGATATTTCAACAGACTGAAAAACGAATACAAGTATCTCGCTCATAAGTTCTCGCTCACTCCGATGAATCGCACCATGTGGAAATTCCTCAGGTTGCGACCACAGAACTTCCCGCATATCAGAATTTCACAACTTGCAACTCTATATCACGAGCGCAAGACTTCACTGAGCCAACTGGTGGAATGTATGAATGTGGACGAGATGCGGCACATGCTCAGCACACACGTCACCGAGTATTGGACCACACACTACACCTTCGGGGCGGAAAGCGCTTCCAACTCCAAGAGTATGTCGCCTTTCTCCATCAACCTGCTGATGATAAACACCGCCATACCGATGCTCTTCGCCTATGGGCGCCATACATGCGACGACACACTCTGCGACAGGGCATTCGATATGCTCGAGCAACTTAAAGCAGAAGACAACCACATCATACGCATGTGGAAGGAATGCGGGCTGAAAGTTGCGACTGCTGGCGACAGCCAAGCCCTCATACAGTTGAAAAACGAATACTGCGACCGCAAGGATTGCCTACGTTGCCGATTTGGATATGAATATCTTAAAAGGAGCGAAAAATGAAGTATCGGGAATTAATATTTTTGAATAAAAATTAAGTAAGAATGAAATACATATACGAAACCATAATGACAGTGCGCGACTACGAGTGCGATATAGAAGGAATAGTCAACAACGCCAACTATCTCCACTACACCGAGCACACACGCCATCTCTTCCTACAGCATTGCGGACTCAGTTTTGCCGACATGCACCGTAAGGGTGTTGATGCCGTCGTGGCACGAATGAACCTCAAGTTTAAAACACCGTTAGTGCCCGACGATACATTCATATCACGCCTTGCAGTCAAGAAAGAAGGCATAAAATACGTCTTCTATCAAGACCTCTTCCGCGAAAGAGACGAGAAACTATGCTTCTCGGGAGTGATTGAAATTGTATGCCTCGTCAATGGTCGCCTCGCCAACAGCGATGACTACGACAAGGCTCTCGCCAAGCATTTTTCTTAAGTTTAAGAAGTAATAAAATGTAATGAACGAGCAGCAGCTTATATATAACATGGCGCTCACGCGCATCGGACATTTCTCTCTTGCAACTGCCCTGCAACTATACCGAACATTGGGCGGGGGCGAGGAGATTTTCATACACCGCAATGATATCGCCGACATAATCCCCGACTGCTCTCCACGATTCTTGGAGAACATCAAGGACTGGAACGATGCTCTGAAACGCGCCGAGACGGAACTGCTGTTCTGCCAAAAAAACGGCATACAAGTCCTATGTCTTGGCGACGGCTACTATCCCCAACGTATTGAGGATTGCCCTGATGCGCCTATCGTCATGTATTTCAAAGGCTCTGCCATACTCAACCAGGCGCGGGTGTTAAATATCGTAGGCACTCGTCATTGCACTTCTTACGGCGAGGATTTTATACGCAGGTTTCTTAGAGAACTAAAGGAGATATGCCCAGAGGTCCTCGTCGTCAGCGGTTTGGCTTATGGTGTTGACATCAATGCTCATGTACAGGCACTCAACAACGGATATGAAACAGTGGGAGTCCTGGCTCATGGTCTTGACTATCTTTATCCACAGGCTCACAAGGAGGTGGCAAACAAGATGCTCAACTGCGGCGGACTGCTTACTGAGTTTATGACATGCACAAATGCCGACAAGGGCAACTTCATCAGACGTAACCGTATTGTTGCCGGTATCTCTGACGCTTGCATTCTGGTGGAATCGGCATTCCGAGGCGGAGGTCTCATCACCGCCAACATTGCCAACGACTACAACCGAGATGTCTTTGCTCTTCCAGGTAGAATCGGCGACCGTTTCTCTGAGGGGTGCAACAATATCATTCGCGACAACAAGGCCATCCTCCTCACCTCTGCCGAAGATTTTGTCAAAGCTATGGGGTGGGAAAACGATGCCATGAGAATTGAGGCTCAGAAAAACGGGATTGAGCGCGAGCTTTTCCCTATGCTATCACACGACCAACAGAAGATATATGATGTGTTATATGCCACCAACGACCTGACATTGAATATCTTGTCCGTAAAGACTGGTATTCCCATAGGCACTTTGTCTTCCACTCTATTCCAAATGGAGATGAAGGGATTGATCAAGCCGTTTGCCGGTGGCACGTATCATCTTTATAAATGAAGAATTTATATTAGGTATTCAAATGAAGTATTTATATGAAGTATATATATGAAATATTTACTCAAGTTTCGGAAGTAATTTTGAACCAAAGAGTTTAAGAGATTAAGAGTATTTAATTAGGAAAGAGACTGAATGCCAAGGCATTTAGAGTTCATAGAGGGCTGCGCATGATTTCATCTGACCGAAGGCTCTGTGTTCTCCGTCGCTTGCGACCTACTCTATATAAACAAAAATCTCTTTTCCTCTTTATCTCTGTGGTTTAATAAAACCCTTATACATTGGGAATTATCACTTCAGAAAGTTGAGTTAAGAATTAAGAGAAATTGTTTATGGATAATTTGGTATTGAATGAGATCAGGGCCACGCCCATTGAGGATGTGGCTGAGAGACTGGGGATTGAGGTTAGGAGACATAAGGCACTCTGCCCATTTCATGAGGACAGGCATCCAAGTTTGCACTTTGATTTGAAGAGAAATCGCTATAAATGCTTTGCATGCGGGGCGGGCGGGAATGTTATTGACCTCGTGATGAAATATATGAATATCACATTTAAGGAGGCGATAAGCAGTCTAAGCCCCAGCAGCCCCCTCCTAACCTCCCCGAGGGGAGGAACTGAGAATGCTTCGAGCGCTGATGGAGGCGCCGGGAGTAACCAATCTCTCCCCCTCGGTGGAGACGGAGGGGGGCTGGGGCTGGTTGGGCTTGGGGGGCTGGGTCCCGACATCGAATATCTTTCTACACTTATAGCTCATCCTATAATCAATGCCGAGGCTGCGCATTTCCTATACGAGGAGAGGAAGATTGACCCGAGGGTTGTAAGATGGTGCGAAATTTCCAGCATTTCTGAACCTACGCCTTGCTGGAGGTTTGGAAAGGCGTTTTATGACGCACCGTCGCTGCTGATTCCTTATCGGGACGTGTGGGGGAAGTTGCTGAGCGTGCAGGGCAGATATATGGGAAATGAGGATAAGCCCCGCTTCCGCTTTCCTCGCGGTTCGCACGTTGGGATGTATAACAAGCCTGTTATTCGCCGTCTCAAACCGGGGGATGAACTGTGGATTGCGGAAGGACCGTCGGACTGCTGGGCGCTTTTGTCGGCTGGGCATAAGGCGGTGGCTATTCCTTCTGCCACTTCGCTCACTAAGGCTGACGTCGGTTTGCTGAGGGAAGGACTGCCAGAGGGTGTGTCGCTGCACATGTATCCCGACAACGACGAGCCGGGGATGAAGCTCTTCGAGGATCTGAAACGATGGTTTCCGCAGTTGAAGGGACATGTATTGCCGGAGGGATGCAAGGACTTCGGGGAGGTTTATAAATTAGGGATTAGGAATTAGGGATGGATGGAGGAAATAGGGGTTCTCAACCGCCCCTGACAGGCCAAGTCAGACCGTATGCCTGAAAGTATGCAAGGAGAATAATGAGCTTGCGATGGTCAACAGGATGCCTACAGACCATCGCATGATGTCGTGCGGAATAAGCGTGGAGGCATAAACTGCCATGACCGACGGGAAGAGCAGTAACATATACCTGGCAAGTTTCTTGCCTACCACGAGCCCATATCTGAAATGGAGCGTAGTGGCGTTGGTTGTCAGTTCAATGGCATAAGCCACCGAGAGTCCCATGCCCGTACCCACAAGCCCCCCGAACCTGTAGCCGATTATCACCCCTGCCACTGCCACTATATATGACCATGACTCAAGGAAAATGTATGTCTTTGAGTCGCCCTTGGCAAGCATGACATAGCTGACGGGCAGGCATACCGACTTGAATACCATGGTGAGCGACATCGCCTGAGCCATTGGCACCGCCTCGATGAACTTTACGCTGAACAACAGTGGCACAATGACCGGAAGGCACAGGATGAACACACACATCATGGGAGCCACGAGCAACACCGACACTTCAGCCTGGTTGTTCATCACGTTGTTGACACAGTCGATGTCGCCGTTTACAGCCGCAAGCCTCGGATAATAGTCGGAATCCATTGAAGAGAAAATCATTCCGGCATAGGTGATGGCGAGCAAGTAGCCGGTGTTGTACAGTCCTACAGCGTCAAGGTCGCCCACATTATTAAGGAAAGCCCTGATAACCACTTCCGAACCACTGCCTATGATGGAGGCAGAGGCAAAAGCCATGCCGAGTTTCACCATAGGCGTGCCGCTTGCGAGTATGGCTCTCCAGCGCGATATTGAGACACGCAGCATCCTCCATCTCGGGGGCACAGTCGAGTAGGAGTAGAATACCGTTGCCAACATTGTTGACAGGGCCACAAGGCAGATGACGGGAACAATGGCTGCCTGATTGAAAAGATAGATCAAGGGCACAGTGATTACAAGTGCCGCAAAAGCCGTCACCAACTGCACGACAGCCAAGGCTTTCAGCCTGTGCATACCTTTGAGTATGGCGGTTTCGCCGGCAGTGATTGCCATGATGAAGATGGCTGGCGAGAGGAGCATATAATGCAGGGAGTGGTCGCCCCATGTGAACGTGAGCTTGTCAATCCACTTGCATGACACTACGCAAGCGAGAGCTCCCAGTAATGCAGCCATAATCGACCATGCCCTTATCGACATGGCGCAACGCTCCATGCCATTGGCATCGCCCTGGTCATTGCATGATGCCATCTCCCTGACTGCACTGAAAGACAGTCCAAGACTTGTGGCAAGCGAAAGGAAACTTACTGTGGAATTAAGCAGTGACAACATGCCCATACCCTGTGTGCCGAGCATCAGTGCCATGACCTTGTTGCGTATCACGCCAGTCAGAATGCTCAGCCCCTGGATAGTTCCGAAAATCCCAGTGTATTTCAGAATCTGGGCATAGATTGCTTTTTTGTTATCGTTCATACAATATAAAACGCATTATTTCCTGTTTTATTATGGAAAAACAGGAATAATTGTAAAAAAAAAGCCCGGAACCCAAAGTCCCGAGCCTTCGCACGTTTTCGTTGATTTCTTGAATCAATCCGAAGATTAAGCCTCTGCGGGAGCAGCCTCCTCAGCAGCCTCAGCCTTTGCGGCAGCCTCTGCCTCGGCCTTTGCGGCAGCCTCGGCAGCCTTCTTCTCAGCCACCTTCTTGGCGATAGCCTCGTTAATCTTCTTCTCGGCCTCAAGCTCCTTAGCGGCAGCTTCCTTCTTGGCCTTGGCCTCGCTTTCGCGAACTGCCTCTACACCCTTTACCTTGGCAGCCTTCCATGCCTCGAACTTTGCCTGCAAGGCAGCCTCGTCGAATGCGCCCTTCTTGACACCACCACGAAGGTGCTTCATCAAATAAACGCCCTCACGGCTGAGGATGTTGCGCACTGTGTCAGTGGGCTGGGCACCTGTCTCAACCCAATAAAGTGCTCTGTCGAAATTCAAATCTACTGTGGCAGGATTGGTGTTAGGATTGTAAGTACCAATCTTCTCAGTAAATTTACCATCACGTGGTGCTCTTGAGTCGGCGATTACGATGCTGTAGAAAGCATAGCTCTTGCGACCGCCGCGCTGCAATCTGATTTTTGTTGCCATTTTTTTTGTTACTTTTTATTATTAATGAGGTTTGAATTTTATGCTGCCATCTCGTGACAGCGGCTGCAAAGGTACGAATAAATTGGGAATTAGGGATTAAGAATTAGGGATTTTTTCTCAGAAACACCGATATTTAACTTTTTTTATCGCTTAAACAAAGAAAATCATCCAAAAATTTGCGTAGTTGTTGGAAAAATTGTAATTTTGCACGCAATTTTAATGCTATCAACATAATAATAAAATGAATATATCCTACAAATGGCTGAAAGAATACGTTGATTTCGACCTTACACCCCAGGAGGTGTGCGACGCCCTGACGTCAACAGGTCTTGAAGTTGACGCATTGGAGGAGGTGCAGAGTATCAAAGGTGGCCTAAAGGGACTATATGTAGGCAAGGTGCTTACTTGCGACGTGCATCCCAACAGCGACCATCTGCATGTGACGACTGTTGACCTCGGTCGCGAAACCCCATCACAGATTGTCTGCGGTGCCCCCAACGTGGCTGCCGGACAGAAAGTTATTGTTGCCGACCTGGGCTGTGTGCTGTATGACGGCGACAAGGAATTCGTAATCAAGAAGTCAAAACTGCGCGGCGTGGAGAGCTGCGGAATGATTTGTGCCGAGGACGAGATTGGCGTGGGCACCGACCATGCCGGAATAATCGTGCTGCCCGAGGATGCAAAGGTTGGCACTCCCGCAGCAGAATACTATAATCTGGAGAGCGACTGGCTGATTGAGGTTGACATCACTGCCAACCGCGCCGACGCTCTGTCGCACTGGGGTGTGGCGCGTGACCTGTATGCCTGGCTCGTGGCCAACGGCAAGCAGACAAGCCTTCATCGCCCCGACACGAGCAAATTTGCGGTTGACAATCATGACATGCCCATCGAGGTGGTCATAGAGAACACCGAGGCATGCAAGCGTTATGCCTGTCTGAGCATAACAGGATGCGAGGTGAAGGAGAGTCCCGAATGGCTCCAGAACAAGCTGAAGGTCATCGGCCTGCGTCCAATCAACAATATCGTGGATATCACCAACTACATCATGATGGCCTACGGTCAGCCCATGCACTGCTTTGACGCAGACAAGGTGACAGGCCACAAGATTGTGGTGCGCACCCAGCCCGAGGGAACCAAGTTTATTACTCTCGACGGCGAGGAACACACACTGGGACTTCACGACCTGAGCATCTGCAATGCCGAAGAGCCCATGTGCATAGCCGGCATATTCGGAGGCAAGGGCAGCGGTACATACGACACCACCACCAACGTGGTGCTCGAGAGTGCATACTTCCATCCGACTTGGATTAGAAAGAGTGCGCGCCATCACCAATTGAGCACCGATTCCAGTTTCCGTTTTGAGCGCGGTGTTGACCCCAACGGAACTATCTATGCCCTGCAGCAGGCAGCGATACTTTGCCGTGAGCTTGCAGGCGGAAAGGTTTCGATGGAGATAAAGGATGTATATCCCAATCCTATAGAAAACGCAAAAGTAAGACTTGACTATTCGTATGTCAACACCCTTATAGGCAAGGAAATACCAGTTGATAAGATAAAGGAAATATGCACAAGTCTTGAGATGAAGATAAACGCCGAGGATGCCCTTGGACTCGACATTGAGGTTCCGGCATATCGTGTGGATGTGCAGAGGGCATGCGACGTGGTTGAGGACATACTGCGCATATATGGATATAATAATGTGGAAATCCCGACACAACTCAAGGGAAGCCTCGTCATCAAGGGTGATGAGGACCGCAAGCACAAGTTGCACAACCTCGTGGGCGAGCAGCTTGTGGGTGAGGGTTTCAACGAGATACTCAACAACTCCCTTACCAAGGGGGCATATTATGAAAACCACAACGCATGGCCGCAGGAGAACTGTGTCAGGATTATGAATCCGCTCAGCAGCGACCTCAGCGTGATGCGCCAGACCTTGCTGTTCGGTGGTCTTGAGAGCATCGAGCACAACACCAAGCGCCGCATCCAGAACCTGCGTTTCTTTGAATTCGGAAACGTATATCACTTCGACCCCGAGAAGAAGAACAACGACAACCCGATGCTTGCCTACCGCGAGCAGTACCACCTCGCACTGTGGGTGACGGGCAAGAGGGTAGAAGGCAGCTGGGCGCACCCCAACGAGGATTCGTCATACTATGAACTTGTGGCTTACGTGGAGAACATCCTCCGCCGCATCGGTATGCCAGCGGGAGCCGTGGTGCGCAAGAAGAGCGACAACGACGTGTTTGCAGCCGGAATTGTGATTGAGAACCGTGGCGGCAAGAAACTCGGCGAGATGGGTATCCTCTCGAAAAAGACACTTAAGGCTGCCGACATCGACAATCCTGTATATTATGCCGAGCTTAACTGGACTGCCCTGATGAAGGCAACCAAGAAGAACGAGGTGCTTTACACCGAAATAAGCAAGTATCCTGCAGTGAGCCGCGACCTTGCGCTGCTGGTTGACAAGGGAGTGGAGTTTGCACAGATTGAGCAGATTGCCGCGCAAACCGAGAAGAAACTGCTGAAGAAGGTGGAGCTCTTCGACGTTTACGAGGGAAAGAACCTGCCCGAAGGCAAGAAGAGCTACGCCGTGAACTTCATCCTTCAGGATGAGCAGAAGACCATGGGCGACAAGCAGATTGAGGCTATAATGAACAAACTCATAGCCAACCTCAAGAGCAAGCTCAATTGCGAACTGAGATGAACGAGAAAAATTAGGAATTAGGAATTAGGAATTAAGAATTAAGAACTCAAGTTCCGGAAGTAATTTTGAACCACAGAGTTTAAGAGATTAAGAGTATTTATATTTAGGAAAGAGACTGAATGCCAAGGCATTTAGAGATCATAGAGGGCTGCGCATGATTTCATCTGCCCGAAGGCTCTGTGTTCTCCGTCGCTTGCGACCTACTCTATATAAACAAAAATCTC
>JALERP010000071.1 GCA_022764085.1 Prevotella sp. | reverse complement strand
GATCCCATCCCAGAACTTATTAAGATAGTTCAAGGCCTCTGTCAGGTATGGACTTCGCTCCGTCTCATCCTTTGCAAGTTCCATGTCGAGCCTTGATCTTAGTCTTATCAATATCTCTTTAGTTTCAAGACTTTGCCGTCGTCGGCCTCGTTCTTCCGGACTTATTCCCTCTTCGTCATATCTGTCTTCCAACTTGTAGTAGAGGCTCAGGTCATCATGGAACGGAAGGGCTGCCTTGTCTCCGCCTGGATTGGCCGCCTTGGCAAACTTGGCCATCGCATGAGCCATACAAATCTGATGTTCGGTGTCCTTGAACTTGGTGGACTTCAGCTCGTCACCTATAAATACATAGGCATTATAACCGTCGGTCATTATGCTCTTCAGCTCAGCATCGCCAAGGAAATTTGTGAGCACATCGCGACCTCTGGAGCCATTCTCATAGAAGAAGATTGCTATCTTTTCGGCCTTGTTCACCAAAACCCATATATAGCATTTCTTGTAGTGGTCATACTTGCGCACCTTGCACCAGGTCTCGTCGCAGTTCACTATCGAGTCTTTCTCCAACGCTATGGTTTTCAGTACTATAATCAACTTGTCCAGGTACTTCTTGCCTTTCTTAAGCCAGTTGTGGAGCGTGTTCTCTGATATGGTCATCCCCATATCGTTAAGCCACTGGTGCAGAAGGCCAAAAGTGACGTTCTTTACATACACCTCATAGGCAAGGGCTTGGAGGAATTCAGGCGTTGCCTTAGTGCCTTCAAACTTCATAACCACCTCAGGATGACCTTCTGTAGGGAAATAACCCCACTTGGGCTTCTTGCCAGGCTCAACATAATGAACCATCTCGTACAGCTCCTGAACAAGGCACATCTTAAAGCTGAACACCTTCACCGTCTTTCGCTCCATTATCCTGCCCGGAACCTTGGAGTCGTCAGTGGGATGGAATACAGGAGCGCCGTCAACCGACATCGTTTCGTACTTTTCCGGGCGGTTTGAGGTATCACGCTCTTTCTTCTCTTTCACTGGATTGGCCTCTGTTGGAGCCTCATGAACCGACTTGGCTGAGACAGAGCCTTCTGTTCCGTCAAACTTGTCCTTCTCGTCCTCACGGTCGGCAGAGTCTTCCCTCTTCTCGTCCTTGCGGGCATTCTGGCGCTTGTCGCCGAACTTGTTCTTTTGGGCATACTTCAACTGTTGGTCGAGCTTCCTTGCCTTTGCCTCGGCCTTCTTGCGCTTAGAACGCTCTTCACGCAATTCTGCCTTGATATCCTCCATTTCCTTCTTCAAGGATTCGAGGCTGGCACTTACGCCGTCAAACGTGGTTTGATACTCCTCAATAGCAAGCTCCGTGGCACGTTCTTTCAGCTCGAACATATTGACCTTATCGACCAGGTATTGTATGAAACGGTCTTTCTCGTCTGCAGCCATATCTTCACTATAGTTTATTGGCTGGCGCGAGAACGTTTCCCGCACCAGCAATTCCATCTTTTGGGCTATAATATGCTGCAAATCCATTATTCTTATATACCTTGTTTACAAGTGCAAAGGTACTAAAAATTTCTGATATATGCAAACATATTTGCAACATAATTATCTGATTTTCAATTCTTTAACTATTGGATTTTCCAACAGCAAAACAACGTCGCGCCAGTCTATCCTATACACTTTCTCACCACCCTCACGACACACTTTCATGAACTGATAACCACTGACAAACTTCTTTTCAAAAAGACTGTATGAACGGTTGTCATAGGTGAACATGCGGACTATCCGGCGATCCTTGGACATGACAATGAACACGTCGCCGTCATCTGGCTCGCGATGAAGCTGCTCACGGATAATTGACAATACACGGCTGTGCTTGCAACGCATATCTGTGAAGTCACGGACATAATAAAAGTGGTTTAAACCAGTAACGCTCAACATAGGCCCTCCAACTTCTCCACCAAACGGACGAGATCCTGGTAGCTTAGGTTCTTCTGACTTAAATGAAGACCATTGCTCATGCGGAGTTCTACTAATATCCGAACAGCAGAAGCTGATGGCGACGGACTGGGGACGGATTGAACGGACGCTTCTTTTTCCACGTCCGAGGGTCTGCCATCTACCTTCACCTCCACTACCTGTTTGCGAGTGTCCTTGTACCATTTTGAAAAAATGTTGTAAGGTACCTTGTTCTTCAAACAAAAACTCTGTATCGATTCGCCATGAGGCAACGCCTCGCTTTGATACTGAAAATAAAATCTTTCTAAATCTTCACTGCTGTACATAACTATAATGTTTAAAATTCAGCAGCAAAGGTACAAACTTTATTTTATAGCCCTAAATTGAGTGCTTACTGTTTTTTTAAACACAGAGGCACAGAGACACTGAGATTTTTTTGCGGGTGCGGAAGATACAGAGAGCAGCTAAAGCTGCTTTACAGAGGACACAGAGTTATCTGCCGCAATGCTTTGTGGCGACTTTTAAGTCGCTTGTTATCTTTGTATCCAGAAAAAAAACTTTGTTCCTTTGTGTCTTTGTGTTTTAATCCTTAACTCTTAATTGACTTCGTCGATTGCTGGCTGCACTTTGACTTCGTCTTCCTCTGTCGCGACTCGGGATAGCACGAGCAAGCTCGGCTCTCCGCTCACTGCTCCATCGGTTCGGAATAGCTCAAGCAAGCTTGGCTCT
>JALERP010000067.1 GCA_022764085.1 Prevotella sp. | reverse complement strand
CATCTGAAGCTGATTCTTTCTCTCTTGAAGGATAAGAAGGTGGTACGCTATACGCAGACTACCCCTGAGGAGGCAGCCAAGGCTGATGTGCTGATTATCGATTGCTTCGGATTGCTGAGCAGCATGTATAATTATGGTGATGTGGCTTATATCGGCGGTGGTTTCGGTGTGGGTATTCATAATACTCTGGAAGCTGCTGTATGGAATATGCCGGTTATCTTTGGTCCAAACAACAAGAAGTTCCAGGAGGCTCAGGGCTTGCTGAAGTCGGGTGGCGGTTTTGAAATCAATACCTATGAGGACTTCGAGGGCTTGATGAGTTCCATGATGAACGATGCGGCTTTCCTGAAGCAGGCTGGTGATAAGGCTGGAGCCTTCGTAGCGAGTCTTTCGGGTGCCACCGGTAAGGTTTTGGCAAAGGTTAAATTATAATGTATAAAAGGATTACATTACTAAGGTTTCCCATCCCAGTTTATAGGGCATTTTTGAGTCCTTAATGTTCCATCAATCCCTATAAACAGGGCATTTTAACGGTTACCTAAAAAGTTTTTTATGCCACTTCTTTTCCATTTTCGCCAATCCTACAAGATGCAAGGCTCCTTTGCCAAGCTTTCTAACTTCGGCGATGAGATATTCACAAGTAAACCAGCTGTCACAAAGAACATACTTGGCTCGCAGGCACTTATGACTCCAAGCTCTCTTTATCATGTCAACGGCAACCTTCAGTTTCGATTCCGTAGACTCGTTAAAGCGGATGGCGTTTGGGTTCTCGGCATTACGCTGTTTGGCAAAACGGGTAAAAAGTGCCATTAAATTGGTTCGCTATGAACTTTTAATACTTAATATGTTTGATAACTCAGAAAAATTGCTTAATTTTGCATCCACAACAGTTACTCTTTAAATCGTTGTTTTTGTTCTTTAGCGATTACAAAGATACAACTTTTTATCGAGAAACTGTTATTTTCACCCCATTATTTTTGGGAGGGAAACTTTTGTTAATAACAAATTACACGCTTAGTTGCGGAATTAAGGCATAAATCATAAATTTGCACTTGCTAATTGACTCCGCCATACAGATATTGACAAACAACATTTATCGCAACATCATGATTTCTCCAAATTACACATTATACGACAATTCCCTCGGCATAGCTCTTGTGCTGATGCTGTTCTTTGCTTTCTATTTTCTTTTGGCAAAGACACCCGACAAGCGCATCTTCAGCAATTATCTCATGTCGCGTCGCCTCATGGCCGGAGCGCTGCTGGCACTGTCAGCCAATTATTCGGTGCATTTATTTGTGGCTCCCCGGTTTCTTTGGAAAGAGGCAGCCATCATGATGAATCTCTCCACCTATTACCTTACTTACTGGCTCTTCAACTGCGCCTTCATGGTACTGCTCAAGCCCCATTACTTTACAGTGAGGCGGTTCCTTATGCATATCGCCGGATGGCTGGCCTACGTTCTTCTCTCCATTGTGCTGTTGTTGGGCGTGTCAAAGGGAACAATGCAACATGCCGCAATTGCACTCATGGCACTTTGGCTTATTGCCTACGGCATCTGTCTTTCACGCAACATCATCCTCACATACCGCCGTGCCGTGCGACTGTTCGACGACATGCACTCAGAGAACATCGGCGCCTACATCCACTGGATGTCCATCTTCACATGGTGGGCGCTGATATATGGCGTTGGCTGCGGACTGCTCACTTTCCTCCCCGACCGCTTCGTTTTCCTTTGGATTTTGTCGAGCATTCCTTTCTACATTTATCTTTACTGCTCCTATCTGAACTATCTGCTTTTTTACGAACAGGTGGAAAGTATTTTAGAGAAAGAGATGATGGAGGAAACAAGCCAAACGCTTAACTGCAATGAACATGACGATGCGCTCCTTCCAACTTATCACGCCACCATCAAGGAGCGGTTGGACAAGTGGATTACTGCCGACGGCTATACCCGTCAAGGGCTGACCATTGAGGAACTGGCAGCCACACTCGTAACCAACCGCACCTACCTCTCATCATACATCAAGATGGTTTATCACGTGTCATTCCGCGAATGGATTGCCGAACTCCGCATTGCCTACGCCAAACAACAGTTGGTGCAGCATCCGGAACTGACGGTCGCCGCTATATCCGAGGCATCGGGGTTTCTTTCGCTGAGCTATTTCACGAAGATATTCACGACGAAAGAAGGCTGTCCGCCGTCCAAATGGCGAAAGAGGGCTATCGCAAATGGCTGAGGCCAAAGTTGCGCTATCCACAATTTTTGCTCTATCAGCAAACTTAGCTATTGCGCTAACAGCAAGTTTTTGTTCTACGCACAAAAATCTCTGTTCCACAGAGGATTGGACTTTCGTATGTCTTAAACATTTCGTATCTTTGCCGACACCAACCGGTGCGAATATTAACAAATATCACAAATATGACAAATATGACAAAGAAACAAATGCTAAAGAAAAGATGCTCCAACACTATTCTCACACGCAACTTGTTGTCAGTAGCGTGCGTGATTGTTGCAATCCTTACAGCTTCGTGCGGCAATGATGACAACGATGCTCCGACCGTCATCACACACAATCCAGCAGCCTACATCAAAGACGACGGCAAACTGGCAATGCTGCATGCCATGAGGGATGTTGACGGGACCGGCCGACTGTACGAAATCGACTATACGGCCGATTACAGACTTGATGACGTATTGAAGGCCGGTTACACACAAACCAACCAGCTCTTCAGCTACATCGCCTACCTGCTCTATGACAGTATTCCTAAAAGTCAGGCAAAGGTCTCTCTTGGCACAGGCTGTAGCGCCTTCGCTGCACCTGAGCGTCAAAGCGGCAACTTCATGATGGGACGCAACTACGACTACCGTCATTCCACTGCCGACGGAAAGAGCTACAAGTCAATAGCGGCCATCTTAGTGCATACGGCACCGGCTGGCGGGAAACGGTCCATTTCGATGGTCGATGGCATGAACTTAGGCTATGGCAAGGGGTTCTATACCGATGGAACAACTGATCTCTCACTCTTGATGGGACTGCCTTATGCCGCCCTCGACGGCATCAATGAGGACGGCTTTGCCATCGGTGTGCTGTCACTTAACGAGAACCAGACCAACCAGCAGACAGGCAAGCCGCGCATTGGTACGACGACAGCTATAAGAATGTTGCTCGACAAGGCCTCAACCGTGAATGAGGCCATACAGCTCCTGGGCAGTTACGATATGGACATGCGCGGCAGCGGACGCGGCAACTACCACTACTTCATGGCCGATGCCACTGGCGACTATGCCATTGTGGAATATACCCGTTCCAAAGGCGAGACCACACCGAGAGTAATGGAGGTGCTGAAAGGGAACGACACCCTGCGCTGTGTCACCAATTTCTATGTCTCGCCGACGATGGTTGGCACTACCGACGGCTGGGGATCAAAACACGGCAAGGTGCGTTATGATACACTGAGAAACACCCTGCGTGCCAACAACTATGTACTGAAAGCGGCCGATGCCATGCCGCTGCTTCAGGCCGTCTCACAGCCTCCGACCGAGGAACTCACGTCGCAGACCCAATGGTCAGCCCTCTACGACCTTTCTGAAAAGACGCTCCGTCTGTCCATTCTTCGCGAATATGGCAAGACGTTTAACTTCAAGATAAAATAATTTAACACTGGCATGATGAACAAGACCTTATTCAAACTTATTCCGGCACTAAGGCAAGCCAATTGCTTTCATTGGCTAGCTATCATGCTGATAATCCCTGCCTTCTTTGTAACAGGTTGCTCAGACGACGCAGCATCCCCGGGAGGCAGCGGGGCTGAGACGGCTGACTCATCCGCTATCTCACTGACCTACCACCACTTCACGGCATCCGATGATGTCATTATCCTAAATGCCGACACCACACGGATTGCTGTCAGCAAGGCATTGGCCGACAAGATGGGCATCACCCGCTTCTCTGGCAGACCAATGGCGGTATGGCAAAAAGTGAACAGCCTTCCTTACATCCGGCGCGTCACATCTGAAATGCTGGATAACGGCCGCTATGTGCTCACTGTTGACAAGAGCGCTTCGTTGGCAGACGTACTGCCGGAGGATGCGGAGATAAATTTCGATACAAAAATCCATGTCAACCATCAAGCTGCAAAAGCCTGGACGCGCGCCGGTGGCACCAATGCCGTTGAAGACATGTCCGCCCGATATATGGAGGGAGACACCATCCATCCGGCAGTTATCCTCTATACCGACAATGGTGGCGCTGGAGAGGACGTGCAGGTGACGGAAGACATGGCACTTGCACGCAGCCAGTTCACCCGGGCCTCCGGGACGGACGGCTATGCTTATGCAACGGCAGAGGATCTAGACAAGTCTGACATCGACTGGGCTATTGTCAATAAGGATGTCACGCTGAAAGCAAACATCAAGTTGGATTCAAAAGCGGATGCGAGCATCGGACTGAAAGTTCCCGTTAAGGCAAAGGTCAACGCCAAGCTGCAATTAAAGACCGGCTTCTCGTTTAAGAAAGGCATAACGTTAAAGAAATTTGATGCCGGTGTCTATGGCGGACTCGCTTTCAAGCCCGAAATGAACTTGAATGTTGGCAAGAGCCTTACATTGCCAAAAGACAAGTTCACCAAGCGGCTGATAAGTTTTCCCGGCTATACCGCGGTCTTCATGGCTGGCATTGTCCCCGTGAGCATCACTTTCAGTCCTGGTGTCATTTTCAAGGTTGACGGTACGCTGACAGGCAGCCTCAGCACCGGCCTGTCGTATAGGTTTGAGAATAAACTCAAGGCCGGTGTCCTCTATGAGGGCTCATGGAAGGCCTATGGTGAATACAGGCAGATAGAGAACAAGTTTTCCATGGATGTCATCAAGGGCAACGTGAACTTGAGAACAGGCATAGGCTTCTATGTCTCTTGCGATGCGATGATCTACGGTTTCGCCGGTCCGGAAATCGCTGTCGGCCCGCGGTTAGGACTTGATGCCGATGCTTCCATCACGGTGCCGGCAAAAGGTGATCCGACATTCGCATTCAATGCAAGCCTGAAATGCGGGGTGCAGTCACTGATAGGCGCAAAACTGAAGATTTGGAAGTGGACGCTGGCTGACTGGAATACTACTTTCGCCATATCGCCCCAATGGACAATTTGGCAATATAAGACATGATTTTCGGCTTTATCAGCATTCCCTATTCCACATGATTCATCCCATGAGTCTTAATTTTGCATCCATAACAGTTACTCTTTAAATCGTTGTTTTTTTTCTTTAGCGATTACAAAGATACAACTTTTTATTGAGAAACAGTTATTTTTACCCCATTATTTTGGGGTGGGAAACTTTAGTTACATTATATAATATATAGAATCTTATATATAAATAAAAGGTCTCATGGTTTTTGAAATCATGAGACCTTTTTTTTGATGTTTGGCATAGAATTCTATTTGTTTCCTTCCATGCTTGCATTGTTCTTTTTGCTTTTTTTTATTTGATGATGCGGTAGTAATCCTCCTTGCGAGGCTTTACGGTATGAGGATGTGCAGAAGCATAACCCAATGCCAGGGCTCCGACGCCCATTAATCCCTCTGGCAGATTCCAGTCCTTCATCAACTTCTTGCCTTCTTCTGATGCGAACATACCGTCTTCACGGTTGATCCAGCAGGAAGAAAGACCGATGGAGTGGGCTGCAAGCATCATATTGCCCAAGATGAGGCTGCCGTCTTTTACTCCGTTCACATTACTTTCTGGAGCCAGGACGATGACGATGGTTGGCGCTCCGTAGTATGGATCACTCTCTACACCCATGATGTCTGCGTTC
>JALERP010000063.1 GCA_022764085.1 Prevotella sp. | reverse complement strand
AACACAGAGCCTTCGGGCAGATGAAATCATGCGCAGCCCTCTATGATCTCTAAATGCCTTGGCATTCAGTCTCTTTCCTAATATAAATACTCTTAATCTCTTAAACTCTGTGGTTCAAAATTACTTCCGAAACTTGAGTTATAAGATACAGAGAAAGACTTTTTGACTCTGTGTCTCTGTAGGTAAAATGGGGATTTGTGACAATAGATATTAAAGAAAAAATGAGAATACTGATAATATTGTTAATGCTTATTCTCGCCTTGCCGGGGGTGATGGCGGGAAGAAAATACCAGTATCGGCCTGAGGGACGGGAGATTGTCTGCCTTAATGGAGAGAACAGATATACCAGGGCGTTGTACGGAACACACGGGCCATTCCGCCTTGAAACATCCGACCGCCCGGTTTTCGCCACGTTCAAGAAGGGCGAATGCCGCAATCTCAGGCTTTATGCCATTATCGGCAAGGAGAGAATACCTCTCGACTCAGCATACTTCGACTGTGAGGCTCGCTACCTTGGCGGACGGAGAACATACTTCTTGACCCACGGAAACCTCCGGATTGACATTTATGCCATGGCATCCTTCATTCACGACGAGGATGCAGTGTGGAGATTTATCACGTCGGAGGTAAGAAATGGACGGGCAAAGACTCCGTCCGGGAAGATTCATTTCGAGGCTGTACTCACTAATTCGCGTAGCAGTAAGTTCCAGCGCAACGGCGACCTTGGCGTGGATGACCTGACAAAGTTTGAGGCTGCACCCAATGCGCAACCCGTATCCGTTATTTCATGGGACGCACGCGGAGAGACCTATCTCCTGTTGAAAGACAACAAGGACCTTGCTGCCGACAAGGCAAGCACATCCAACCGGGTGAAAGGAGAACTTCTGCAGCGTTTCTCCGACGAGGAATCCATGCGACATTCTATCATGTCGCGAGTGGAGATAAACACCCCCGACCCTCTGTTTAACACCCTCGGCAGTGTGCTTATGGCGGCAGCCGACGGACTGTGGGACGGCAAGACATGGCAGCACGGATGTATCGGATGGAGAATACCGTTGGCAGGATGGAGAGGATGTTATGTGGGCGACGCAGTGGGATGGACCGACCGCTCCTACCGGCATTTCCAGGCTTACGCACGCAGTCAGGTGAAGGATGTGCCAGCTACATTGCCCCATCCACGTCAGGACAGTGCGATGAGCATGGCGAGAGCCGAGAAGCGATGGGGAACGCAGATGTACAGCAACGGATATATATGCCGTTATCCCGACCGCAACGATGTGATGCACCACTACGACATGAACCTCAACTATATCGACGGACTGCTGTGGCATCTATCCTACGATGCCGACGAGCGGAAGCTCCGGGAGTTCTGGCCCGTGTTGAAGAGCCACTTAGAATGGGAAAAACGTAACTTCGACCCCGATGGCGACCATCTCTATGATGCTTATTGCTGTATCTGGGCATCCGATGCCCTGTATTACAACGGTGGGGCAGTGACACATTCTTCCGCATACAACTATCGTGGCAACCTCCTTGCCGCGCGCATAGCGGAAATCATTGGTGAGGACGGCAAGCCATATAGGGAGGAGGCCGAGGCTATACTCAGGGCAATGAACGAGCGACTGTGGATGAAAGACCGTGGACATTGGGCTGAATTCCAGGACCTCATGGGACTGAAACGCTTGCACAAGAGTGCCGCCCTCTGGACTATCTACACCCCGATAGACTGTGGAGCATGTACTTCCGAACAGGCATATCTCGCAACAAAATACGTAGATCGCGACATACCTCATATACCTATCGTCATCGACGGAGAGGAGTCAAACGGATACACCCTTTCCACCACTGACTGGATGCCATACGCATGGAGTACCAACAACGTGGCTCACGAGGAAGTGGCTAACATGGCTTTGGCTTATTTCCAGGCAGGACGCACCGACGAGGGATTCCGACTCCTGAAGAGCGACCTCACCGACGAGATGCTGTTAGGAAAGTCGCCCGGCAACTTCGGACAAATCAGTTTCTATGACCGTGAGCGAAATGAGGCATACCGTGACTTCGGCGACAACCTTGGCATCACGAGCCGTGCGATTGTCAACGGACTCTTCGGCATCACTCCCGACGCGCTCAACGGACAGTGTGTCCTCAAACCTGCCTTCCCAGAAGAATGGCACGAGGCAAGCATACGCACACCATATCTCAGCTTCTCCTATAAACGCGAGGGCAATCGTGATATCTACCATATTGAGCAGCACTTCTCGCAGCCCCTGAAAATCATTGTAAGAACAAACGCAGGATGCGGGGCGTATATGGACACAGAAGGTTCTGCTGCCGATACACAGACAATCACAGTGGAGCGCAACCTTCTGCCAAAACCGCCGACATATCCTGAGATTCCCTCGTCAAGAAACGATATTTGTTCGGATGACTATCTGCGCAGGATGGGACTCGAGGACATCACGCCGAATGCCGCCTGGCGACACGAGATGATTGACCTCACCGCATCATATAATGCAAACCTCAACGACATCTTCCGCAACAGATATGAAAGTCCTCGTCCGCCATACACTACACTTCAGATTCCCGTGCAGGGAATAGGCGAGTGGTGTCATCCCAAGACAATGGCGGAGATAGACGACTCGGGGCTCAGGGCATGCGCCACGCCCCTGCAAGGCAGTGATAAGCTTGGTGTGTATGACACTGGTAAGGGATTGTCTTTCCTCATTCCGCGGCAAGGCAGAAATATCGTCTTCTCTTCGCTTTGGGACAACTATCCCGACGAAGTCTCAGTTCCAATAAGCACCAAGTCACGCTCATACAATGCCGCCTATCTCATGATGGCAGGAACAACCAACAACATGCAAAGCCGTATAGACAATGCCTTGGTAATGGCGGAATATGAAGACGGTTCGTGCGACACACTCCGCCTTGAGAATCCTATAAACTGGCCCACTGTCAACGAGGAGTTTATCTTCGACGGCAAGGCCTTCTGGTCGGCACCGGTGATGCCACTTCGCTTCCGCCTTGACAACGGCAGGGTAGGGCGACAGATAAATGCCAAGGAACTCCTGTCCGTGATACCCTCAAAGCACGACGGCAAGGAGAAGAAGATAGGCGACAACAACCGTTATGCTATCGACAAGGGAGCGGGAGTGATACTAAAGATGCCTCTTGATTCTGCACGCAAGATAAGGGCAATCCGCGTCAAGACACTCTCCAATGATATCGTCGTTGGACTGATGGCAGTGACGTTGGAGAAGTTATAGACGGTGTCCAATAAAATAAGCGACACGCCCTTCACAGGGAATGTCGCCCAAAAATAGAATAAAAACCTATTTAATAAATATCTTTGATTCTGCCATGCTGACTTTTCTGCATCAGACAGATTGCTTGCGTACTTATGCTGCAGACCGTAGATGAATGTCTGTGGGATGGGGCGAAGCTCGTGCTTGCCGGCTGTGATACGTCCTTCAGACCATTGTCGGCAACTATCTTGTTCTTGTCAGTCTGAGCCGTACTGTTTAGTCCGAAGACAGTCTTAAAGGTCTTCCACATACGTGCGTCGTTAACGTTGTCAAATGCAGAATAAGCGTATTCTGTAGGACGGCAGAGCTGGAAGTCAAATCTCACCTTGTCATTTCCCACATGAAAAAAGGACCGGCGTATTCCTGTGGAATTACGCCAGTCTTGAACCAACTAACTAAAATTCAAAGAAAACTACAGTGTGTTGAGTTTTATTTTCTGAGTCTTGTATTTGTCGCTTGCCACCTCGAGAATGACGTTTGACGCTGACGATCCTGCGCGGAGGATAACGAGGGCGCTGCCCATGAAGAGACTGCGCTCAGTGCCTACGGCAAGTTCGTCGGAAGAGATGTTGCCGTTGTCAACAGCTACTATCTCTGCATCCCCCGTCACGGAGAAACGGAGGTTCTCACCGGCGGAGAACACGCGTCTGCCCTTCTTATCTACGGCAATCACTCTGACGTGCAGCAAGTCCTTGCCGTCGGCGTGCCATGTCTGTGCGTCGGGAATCAGTTTGAGGGCAACGGCATTGCCTGTTGTCATGATGTTATGGCGTGCCACCTCCTTGCCGCTGTTGCGTGCAATGGCAGTCAGCGTGCCTGACTTATACTCGATATTTTCCCACTTGATGCGGTTGCGCTCCTTGGGATTGCTGCTGTTCTTCTTAACGCCAAGTGATTTGCCATTGAGCTTGAGTTCCACCTCTTCGGCATTTGTATATGTATATAGAGATAGTTTCTCGCCTTCTTGTCTGTTCCAGTTCTCCGAATAGCTGCCGATGGCAACGTTCACTCCGTTCCACATCTGTTCGCCCTTCTTTCCCTTCTCTATCACGGCGATGTGGACCGAGGGTTCGTCGGAGAACATGCTCTTGAGGAAGTAAGCGTCGGGTTTGGGCTGGAGGGAGATGTCAAACACACCTTGGTTCCATCCCTTGATAGGCCATCCCATGCTCTCGCCGAGATAGTCGATGGCTCCCCAATAGGCAAGTCCGACAACCTTGTCGAGGTTCATCTCGAAGAAGTTTGGTCCCATGGCAGCAGTGCTTGCCTCGCTCTGATAGAATATCTTTTCGGGATAGCGGCGTGAGTCGCCGGGGAAGTACATGTAGCGGTAGTTGTAGGAGTTGACCTCGGTGGCTATCGCCAATGGTGCTGGGATGGAGTCGGTGTCGATGTCGCGGTAGCGTGGGTGCATGGCAACGGTGGTCAGGCGGGTGTTGTCATATCTGTGCAACAGTTCGCGCTGCAGTTTGTATGCTGTCACGCCCCAGTCGTTGAAGGGGAGGTTGGAGTATTGCTGCAGTTCGTTGCCGAGACTCCATAAGATGACAGAAGGATGGTTGCGGTCGCGCTTCACCCATTCGGGCACGTCGTGCTGCCACAGTGCCTCCCATTCCACACGACCTCCGGCATACTGTGTGAGCCATTTGTCATACAGTTCATCCACTACAAGAATACCATAGCGGTCGCAGAGTCTCATAAAGTCCTCGCTATATGGATTATGGGATGTGCGGATATGGTTGTAGCCGAAAGACTTCATCAGCTGTATGCGCTTCTCGATGGCACGGGGATAGGCAGCTGCGCCAAGGGCACCGAGGGTGTGGTGGTTGGCATAACCCTTGAGCAGAACTTTCTTGCCGTTGAGCCTGAAGCCGAAGGAGGGCGAGAACTCGATGGTGCGCACGCCAAACTGCTCGCGTATCTGGTCAACGGTGTTGCCTTTTTCGTCGTAGAGGGTCACCTCGGCAGTATATAAATAAGGTGTGTCGCACGACCATAGGTTGGCATTCTTGATTTCCAAGGGCAGGAGTTCATATTCGCGAGTGCGCCATTTGGCGTTGAAGGCGATGTCCTGCTTTTGCTGGGCAACCACCTGTCCGTTGGCATCGTATATCTTCACCTCGGCAGGAATCTTGTCCACCTTGTTGAGGCAGGCAATCTCGGCCTGAATCTTCACCTTGCTGTTGTTTTCTGTGCGTATGAAGAGCGGATGGCGCGGGAAGTAGAGCTTCTTGTCGGTGACGATGAGGTTGACGTCGCGATAGAGACCGCCGCCGGTGTACCATCTTGAGTTGTTGGGCTGTTGGGTGTTTGCCTTGACGATGATTTCATTCTCCTCGCCGAATTTGAGCAGGCTTGTGATATCTGAGTCAAAGCCCAGGTAGCCATAGTCGGTTTTGCCTATATGCTTGCCGTTGAGCCACACGTCGCCCACGAGCATGATGCCCTGGAAGTCGAGCACCACTCTCTTGCCTTTCCATTCTTGCTTTGGGGTAAGCGCATATCTGTACCATCCCACGTTCATCTCCTTGAAGCCGCGAGGACTGAGTCGGCTGCGCACGTTGCTTCCGGCATCGCTGTTGTCGGGACGCTCTGAGGGGTCGGGTTCCACCCATGGCTGTCCGATGAGGAAGTCATGCGGCAGGTTGATCTTCTCGCTCTTGGCGTTTTTCACTGCCTCAATGCCCGACAGTTCACCAAGGTGGAACTGCCATCCTGCATTCAGGCTTATCGTATCTCTCACTGCGGCTGACGCTTCACCTACAAGCATTGCCATAGCCGCCAAAATCATTAATTTCTTCATTCCTAATTCCTAATTCCTAATCCCTAATTCCTAATTCCAAATCAGTTTCCCGCCGGTTTGGTTACATCCACGCTCTGTGCGGAATACCACTTGAAGGTCTTCACGTCATCGGGCTGTGCGGGGTTGTAGTCCTTCCATTCCGGGCGCAATGACTTCACAAGAGGCAGGTTGAGCTGCTTCATTCCCATGACAACCATCTTAGCCACCTCGTATGCACCGTAAGGATTGAAGTGAGTGTTGTCGGCGAGCGCCTTGGGTTGGTTGGGGAATGTGTTGGCAGGATAATGCACGAGCGACTCCTTACTGCCTTCATAGCCGAGTGTCTCGAAGAAGGTGCGTGTCATGTCGTGCAGCTCGATAACGGGCACATTCTCACGGCGTGCAACAGCGCGCATTGCGTCGGGATAGTCGCCGTGGGTTTCCTGTATCTTGCTATGAGTGGCCTCGTCGAAGGAGCGTCGCTGAGTGGGAGTGACGAAGATGATGTTGCCGCCCTTTGCCCTCACGCGGTCGATGAACACCTTGAGGTTCTGCGAGAAGTTATACCACGCACCGCTTCCTGGCTTGTGCTCCTTCTGGTCGTTATGCCCAAACTCGCAGAGCACGTAGTCGCCTTTCTTCATCTGCTCAATAACCTGGTCGAGACGTCCCTGTGCGATGAACGAACTTGTGGCAAGGCCGCTTTCTGCGTGATTGGCAATCACCACGTCGGGACCAAACCATACAGGAGCCATCTGCCCCCAACTGGCGTATGGTTCGCCCGGTTGGTCGGTTACTGTTGAGTTTCCGCAGAGGAAGACCTGGGTGGCAGTGGTGTCGCGCTCTATCCTCAATTCCTTTACAGCAGGTGCAGCACCAGTGAACTCCAATGTCAGGAAGTCATCCCAGGTGGGATAGTCCTTCTCGCGGTCCTTTATCTTCACATATTTGAGGTCGGAGATGAACGTGGTGCGCTTGTTGACAGTAAACTCTACAGTCTTAAACTCACCTTTCTTTGTCGTCACCTCGTCCACCATAAGTCTTCTGCTTTCAGCCCTTACGACAGTCTTTCCTGCCTTTTTCTTTGAACCGAAGACAACAGTCACCTTGTAGTTGCCGTCGGGCAGTTCGGCAGAATAGAAGAAGGGATCGTTATTCTTAGGGTCGCGCTTGCTCATATCCTCTACAATCGTTGTGGATGAAATGAGATACTTGGAAAGCGGTGAATCATTGCGCATAAGTCCCTTTGCCACACTCTTGGCATTCATCTTTGCACCAGTGAGCGAAGTATGTGTATGGTCGTGATTGTAGTATGCCTTAGCCTTCTCCCTGCCAATCCTGTCAAGGAAATCAGCCGAGATATTATGTACATCCACAAGTTCTACTCCCGTCTCCTTCACCACCTCGCGGTACCATTTGCCGTAAGAGTCGTTGCGGCGCTCAATCTTGCCACCGGGCCATTCGTTGCGCGGGGTGAGTGACACGAGTATGGGAGTGGCTCCCTTCTCCCTCACGTCCTGGATGAACTTCTTCAGATACCAGCCGAATGAATATACCACCTCGTATTTTCCGCTGTCAGCAAGCTTATATACATGACTTGTGTCCTTGGCGCAGGCAATTGTTCCGCGCTGCTTCTGATTGTCGATAGGACCGATGTCATTGTGTCCGAACTGAATGAGCACGAAGTCGCCGGGCTGCAGACTGTTATACACCTTGTCCCATCTTCCCTCATTGAGATATGTACGAGTGCTGCGTCCTGCCTTGGCACAGTTGACGCAGGTAATCTTGTTTTGGTCGAAGACGGTGTATGCCTGTGAGCCCCATCCCCACATTCCGTTTTCGTCCTTGTCCTCGTTCTTCACCGTACTGTCGCCAGTGATGAATACCACAGGCTTGCCTTTCTCGCGCTTCACTTCCTCAGTAGGCAGTTCCACGTTGTGCATCATAGCCTGCAGCGGCGCCAACTTCGGGTCTTTGCTTTCGGCAATGCCCTCGGCAGCCGACCTTGCGTTCATCATCGCTCCGAAACGGCTTGTGTGTATATGGTCGGTGTAGAAATGATACCTTTCCTTCCAAGGTCCGTATTTGTCGAGTTTGGCAGCAGATATCTCGTTGAGATCGACAAATGGCACGTTCTCCTGTTCTGCCACTTGCTTTGCCCATAGTCCGAAGGTCTTGTTCACACGTACAATCTTGCCGTTGTCGTCGTAGGCGTCGCGCGGTGTGAGCGACATCAGTATGGGATTTGCGCCCACGGCACGGCAGTCGTTGATGTATTTCCTCAAGTATTCGCCGTAGGTATATACAGTTTCCTTCACCCCCGTCTCCTTGATAGTCACGTTGAGTGTGTCCTTGCCAATTCCGGGGATGCTGGCGCGTGCGCGTCCGCTGTCATACGGACCGTTGTCGTTATGTCCGATGGAGATGATTACCCAGTCGCCCTTTTGTATGCCCTTGCGCACATCGGGCCAAAGGCGGGTGTAGAAGGTGCGGCTGCTCATTCCGCCAAGTGCCTGGTTTTCAACAGTGATTTTGTTCTCGTCGAAGAACTCCTGCGCATAATATCCCCATCCCCACTGTCCGTTGTTGCCGTTGCCCAACGTGCCGTTGCGCATGGTTGAGTTTCCGATGAGGAAGAGCACGGGGTTGTTGCCCTTGCGGCTTGTTCCGGCAGGTATTCGTGCGGTCTTGGCCTTGTTAAGACTGTCGAGGGTGTTGTCCACTACCTTGTTTACATCCTCCATGGGTTTTGCCACCTGTGCAAAAGCCATTGATGCAGAGAGCGACATTATTGCTCCCATCAGTATTCTTTTTTTCATCTTGTTTATTTAGGTTGTTTCATTATTATCAAAATCGCTGCAAAATTACATATTTATATTTAATGTCCAACAACAATATTTGATTTTTAACATTGATTTTTTGGTTTGTCCGATATAAACACCGAAGCAATTTGTCCTTTGTGTCTCAGTGTTCCCCCAAAAACAAGGTGGGCAGATAGTATCCGAGATGCGGAGGTTGGTTGTAGCTCACATTCTGCCATGCCACGGACATACGGTAGGTGTGGTCGTGCATAAGAGTGGGTACACGGTACTTGGTAGGACAGTTGGTGGTGAAGATGTTCAGATGGGAGGCGTCGGTGGCATCCCAGAAGATGAGCTCCTCGCGCCAGTCGCCCATGAGGTCTGCCTGTAGATTAGGAGTGGCCTTGGTCCAGTTGCACGAAACGGAATTTCCCGTCTCGTACATCATCTTCCCATTGCCGAGGGGCAGAGGCACAGCCTCCTTTCCGTTCCACTTCATGAGGCAAGGGGCGAAACGCTCGCGCCTACCGAGATTGCCGAGCAGTTCCTCCTGCAAGTCACCGTCCCAATATATGCGGAAGTTCATCGGTGGCATAGTCTTGGCTATCACCTCGCCATGTATGTCCTTCACCTCCCTGTTGCATATATGCCACATCTCGCAACCGCGGTGGTTTGCGTCAATGTCCGCACACATGCCGCGTCCGGTGTCCTCGTCACCATGTTCGTGGAATAACAGCTCGCCTGTCTGGGCATCACGCAGGTCGGCTCCGTATGGTCGTGACTCATGTACCATATAAAACTCAAGCCCGGGACGGTCGGGGTCGAGGTCGGATAGATGGAAGGCGTCTCCGTGTCCGAGTCCGGTGGAATATAAAAGACTTCCGTCATTGTCTATTGCAGCCGAACCATAGGTTATCTCGTCGCATCCGTCACCATCTACATCCGCCACGGCAATGCCATGTGCACCCTGCCCGTATGCAGTAGCCTTCAGTCCGGAAGCGGATTTCACCACCTTTCCTTCGGCATCGTGAAGATTCCATTCCTCAGGACTTACAGAAGCGTGCAACCATTTGGTGGATAGTTGCTTGCCGTCGAAATCCACCGCCCACAGATAAGAGCGTGTATAATATCCGCGGCACATCACGGCACTCGCATTCCTATCGATGCCGTCGAGATGAGCCACACATGCGAGATACCTCTCGCCACGGTTTCCCTGACATTTCGAGTCGCCCCATCCTGCATATTCTGCCTTGCCCCCGACACCGTATGCGCGGTTGGGGTTGTACCATACTGTGTGCAGGGCCTCGCCAGTCATACCGCTGAACACCGTCAGCAGTTCCTCGCCTTCGAGTATTCGTCCCGCCCTGTTGCGGTAGTCGGCGGAGTTGTCAATCTTGCGTATTGCGGCATCCGTGGCAGACTGCGTGACATACTGTCCCTTGCCGTCGGTGGAGCCAGGTGCAGTCTTGCATATCATCTCAGCCTTGCCGTCGCCGTCGAAGTCATACACGAGGAACTGAGTGTAGTGGGCGCCGGCACGGATGTTGCGTCCGAGATTCACTCGCCACATACGCTTGCCCGACAATTTATAACAGTCGAGGATGACATCACCCGTATATCCGTCGTGCGAGTTGTCGTGGGCGTTCGATGGGTCCCATTTCACAATCAGTTCATATTCCCCGTCGCCATCCACATCCCCCACCGAACAGTCGTTGGGCGAATATGTGAAAGTCCTTCCGTCGGGAGTGTAGCCGCCTTCGGGACGGTCTATAGGCATACGATAGTAGATGTCTCCCCATGGTGTTATTTCCTTGGATGCGGTGTCGTTGCCGCCTTGCCTTGCGATGATGATGTATGTGGATGTTGCTGTTCCATTGGTGTCGGTGAAGTTGGTGGCGGCAATGTCCTTGGCTATAGTCTTGCCGTCGCGCACAACGTCAAAAGTCACGTCCTTGGCATCGTCGCCGAGCAGTCGCCAACTGACGAATATTCCCTTGTCCTGCGCTGGCAGTGCCACCACGCCGCGGTCAAGTCGTTCGTGGACAGTAGGTGTGGTATTCTGTCCCCATGCCATGCCGATTGTCATGGCAAGCAATGCAGTTGTAAATGTCTTTTTCATAATATGTTTATTTTATCAAGTATATCTTCCGTTTTTTGTTGAAATCCACATTCCATTGGTCTATAATGATGTGGTTGTCGAGAGCCTTTATTCTCAGGGAGTGTTTTCCGGCAGCCAATCCGTCCAGGTTAATCTCTCTCACAGCCTGTCCCCTGAGCACGTTCAGTTTCCAACGCTCCGAGCGGAAAGGCTCTTTGAGCGAGAACACCCGTTCCTCACCTCCATCGATGCTTGCCGAGAAACGAATGTCACCGTTGTCGTTGGGTTGGGTGGGGATAAGGGCAATCTTCATTACGGCATCGCCGCTTGTTGATGTGTTGAAGAAGAAGTCGAGTGTGCCGCCCTTGGGTATGCTTACTGCATTCATGCTGTGTCCGAGCATCTGTATCGCCTTGCAGCCTTCGGATGCTGATGAATACTCATTGGCGTTGCGCGAGATATATTCGTGTTCGTTTGGCGTGACACTTAGATTTGGCTTGTCACTTACATCTGAAGTGTCATTCCTGTATGCCGTGTCGGGCATGCCGAAGACGGGCAGGTTGCGTGGGTTCATCGACATGAGATTCTTCCACTTGCCCCCGGCAAGTTCATTGTTGTATCGTTCGGTCAGTGTCTTTATCTCTTCGTATGCCTCGGCACTAAGTCTGGCGGCATCTGCATCTTGCGTCTGCCTTGCCTTTTGTGCGAGCAGCAGTTTGCGGGCATGGGCATTGGCGGCAAGCACAGGATATTCTATCGCGGCAAAATAGGCGTCCTTCAATCTTGCGGGAATGATGCCTTCTAACCTCTTTACTTCTGATGCAATCGTGGCATAACGTTGCAGATAAGCGTCGAGTTCGGCTAACGAAAATTCAGTGTCACGTATAGGACTAAGTCCGCGGTTGTATTTCTTCTTGTCGAGTTCCACCTGTGTCCATCCCATAAATTCGGGGCGACGCTGTCCGCACAGTTTGTAGAACTCCTTCATTGCCGGATACAGTTGCTTGCCGGCTTCCTCTCCAAACTGTCGGCATAGCCACCGCCCGTAATGCTCCTCGATGCTTGACTCGCTCACGCAGTTGATGTTCCACGCCATGTCGAGAAACAACTCAAGCCCATATCCCGCAACCTTCGGGTCGTGTACATTCACTATCCATAGTTTCCGGGCGTTGTGGTCGTATGCAGTGCGCATTTCGTTGTATATCAGTCCCGGTTGTGTAGTTGCCAGCCATAGATAGTCGTGCGGACGTCCCCAGTAGCTGAGGTGGTAGTATATTCCCGCTCCTCCAATGCGCTTCTGTTCCTCGTCGTCGGATAGTCGCGTGAGATAACCATAGTTGTCGTCACACCACATCAGTGTGACATATTCCGGCACCTTCAGTCCTTTCTCGTATATCTGCAGCACCTCCTTGTATGGGATGAAGATTTGTGTTTGACTTGCCGGCTCGCCTATATGCTTGGCTATCAGTTCCTGCTGGTCGTTGATTACGCGTTGTAGTCCGTCAAACTTCTGTTCTATTGTCTTCGCTCCCTCCATCGAACCGTCGTGAATGCCGCGCATGCCGATGGTGAAGAGGTTTCCTCCTGCGGAGTTCTTTACTTCGTCGAGCCGCTCCGTCCAATAACGTTGCACATTATCGCGGTTGGTGAAGTAGTTGAACGCCCCCCGCTCCTTCACGTCCCACTCACCCGTGTTGCTCCTTAGCAGAGGTTCGCAGTGTGACGAGCCAACGGCAATGCCGCAACTGTCAGCCACCTCCTTTGCGCCGGGAGTGTTGAAGAACGACACTGTACCCTCGTGCATGGCAGGCCAGATGGCATTGGCACGCAGGCGCATCAGCAGTTGGAACACCTTTTTATATATGTCCCTGCCGATGAGTCCCTTTTGTCCTTTTTCGCTCCAGCGGCGGATGCTCCAGTCCTCATCGTTGATGAAAATGCCACGATATTCCACCGAAGCCCCTTGGCTTACGGCAATGTTACGGTTGATGGCAAGGCGGCTTTTCCTTTCCGGCACCAAGTCACCCCACCATATCCAAGGACTCACTCCCGCTATCCTTGACATTTCGAGAATACCGTAAGCCGTGCCTCTTCCGTTCTTTCCCACGATGAGCACATTCCCGTCATCCACCGATATGTGGAATCCGTCGCATGAGGACATAATCTCCTCCATGGGCACATTCTTGCGTGACAGTTCTTTAATTATTTTCTTGCTTGCCTTGTCGAGTTCCACAATCCTCAGTTTCCCCTTTTTTGCCGCTATGGCTTTCCTGCCCGTGACGGCAGACATATCTTCGGAAAACATCTCGAGAGCCACCTTCACCACAGGGTCCACATCCGTCTGCACACTGTATGCCACGGCGTTCTCTCCGTCATACCATACGAGTTCATCCGCTGTTTGTGCCATCATGGATGACATGGCAAACATCATTAACGAGCCGATAATAAATGTCTTATACATAGTCATTTCTTAGGTTTCTAATAATAATTCGGTGCAAAATTACTTAAAAAAAACCATAAATACATACTAATAATTGATATTTACCATTGATTTTTGGCAACAGACTTGTTTATTGTGGATTTTATTGTTATATTTGCGACGGTTTTAAATAATATTTTAATATGATAGAAGAAATATATAAAGCAGACAGCAATAGATACGACAATGGCATGTTGTACAGGCGTTGCGGGCGAAGTGGAGTGATGCTGCCCGAGGTGAGTCTTGGATTCTGGCATAACTTCGGTGCCGTCGATCCATTGCAGCGCAGTCGTGACATAACACGTTATGCCTTCGACCATGGAGTTACACACTTTGACCTTGCCAACAACTACGGTCCTCCCTACGGCAGTGCTGAGGAAACATTCGGAAAGTTGATGAAGGATGATTTCCGTCCCTACCGCGACGAACTCTTCATAAGCACCAAGGCGGGGTATGACATGTGGCCCGGTCCTTATGGCAACTGGGGTTCGCGCAAGTATCTCATGGCAAGTCTCGACCAGAGTCTAAAGCGCATGAACCTCGACTATGTTGACCTCTTCTACAGTCATCGTTACGACCCTGATACACCGCTTGAGGAGACTCTTCAGGCTATGGTGGATATAGTGAAGCGAGGCAAGGCCCTCTACCTTGGCATTTCCCGTTGGCCTCTCGAAGCCACCCGTTTTGCCATCGACTATCTTGCCGCACGCGACACACCTCTTCTTATATATCAGGGACGTCTGAACATGCTCGACCGCGAACCGTTGGACCAGGGTATCATCGAACTATGCGACAAGAGTGGGGTAGGGTTCATCTCCTTCTCGCCACTTGCCCAGGGACTTCTCACCAACCGCTATCTCGATGGCATTCCCGCCGACAGCCGTATGTCAAAGGAGCGTTTTCTGAAGAAGTCGGCACTGACCGAATCCCTCCTCGAACAACTGCGCCAGTGGAACACCGAGGCGCAGGAAGACGGAATGACGCTTGCCGAGAAAGCCCTGAAGTGGATTCTCGACACACGTGGCGTCACATCAGTGCTCATAGGAGCCAGCAGCGTGGCACAGCTACAGACCAACCTCGGGGTTGTTGGTAAGGGATAGGGATTCTCGGTCAATTCCTCGCCAATCTCGACGGGATAGTGAGGAAACGCACCAAGATTGGCATCGTGTATCTCGTGAAGCCGCTATAATAATTGACTCAACTTTTGGAAGTTATTTTAAACCACAGAGTTTAAGAGATATAGAGTATTTATACTAATGAAAGAGGGTGAATGCCAAGGCATTTAGAGCTCATAGAGCGCTGCGCATCATGTTTGCCGCATGGAAACTCTGTGTCCTCTGTCGCTTGCGACCTACTCTATAAAACCACAAATCTCTTTTTCTCTTTAACTCTGTGGTTTAAATAAAACCCTTATACATAGAGAATTATCACAT
>JALERP010000045.1 GCA_022764085.1 Prevotella sp. | reverse complement strand
CTTTACCTTGTTTTGCCATCTTTTCTGCCATTTCGGGGTTTTCGCTTGCAAAGGTACGAAGAATTCTGTAAACTTTACCACGATTTAGGGACTTTTTCTTCATAATCGAGGTCACTTTCTCATGTTCTACCTTATAAAGATAGTACACTTCATACATTAATTGCTCACGTTCTGAACATTTTTGAATGTCAAAAAATCTTTCTTTATATTTCATCTTTTTTTAAAATTTTGGAGTCAACCTATTCTAAAAAAAGACAAGATTACCTTATCCACTTATTTATATAACAGGTTACCATATAATCTTTATTGTTCATAATACAAGTTGCCTGTAATAGTCATTGTTCACTCTGCCGGTTGACAGTTCTGAATGAATCAGAATATGGCAAATATATACTGAAATAATCCCCCAAAATAACGATTTTAGGAAAAATTGAGAGAAAATATCATCAATTACGATTTATCTGTCAGAATTATCGTATTGTCAAATATTTGAATATCAGATATATAACATTGATAATGACACTGACAGATAAATTTCAACATTTTATCCTGCGTTCGCACGCGCGCGTGAGATTTAAAACATAGAAGATAAAACTTATCTTGTATAAATCAGCCAAATTCCATAATGAAAATCAGCCAAATTCTATAATGAAAAACGGCCAAATTCCATAATATAACTTTTTTTAATCTTTTAATATGCTGAATATCAATAATTATTTGAAATTTTGCTGCCGAATAGAAAAATGAAGAAATGAAGCAGTATAAAAACAGAGTTATTGACCGCCTTTTGGCGGATAAACTTGAAGCAATGGGAGCAGTACTTATTGAGGGACCGAAGTATTGCGGCAAGACCACTACGGGGGAGCAGCAGGCACGTAGTGTGCTCTATATGGCAGACCCTGAGATAAAAGACCGCAACCTCACTATGGCTTCTACAAACATTAAGCGTCTGCTGGCGGGAGACACTCCGCGCCTTATTGATGAATGGCAAATAGCTCCGAAGTTATGGGACGCCATACGTTTTGAGGTTGACCATCGCGGTGAGGACGGCCAGTTTATGCTCACAGGCTCGGCAGCTCCCGCTTCAACATCAGAGATATTTCACTCTGGAACAGGGCGTTTCGGATGGATAAAGATGCGTACTATGTCGCTTTGGGAATCAGGAGATTCCACTGGCGATGTCAGCCTTGGAGGATTATTTTCTTCTGAAAATGAGGTTGACGGAACAAGTAATCTTGAAATACGGCGAATAGCTTTCCTTGTATGCCGTGGAGGCTGGCCGAAAGCTTCACTCAAGACGAACGAGAGTGCCGCATTGATAGAAGCGAGGGAATATGTGGAATCTGTGTGCCGCAATGACATTTCACGTGTTGACGATGTGCAGCGTAATGCCGAACTTACCCTCCGTCTGATGCGTTCCTATTCCCGTCATCAGGGAGCGCAGGTGTCTGTGGCCACCATCCTTGCCGACATAAAGTCAAACGAGGCATCCGACACTACCGAAGCCACCGTAGCTTCATATATAAATGCCTTGAAGCGCATCTTTGTCATTGAGGATATGGCGGCATGGAATCCAAACCTAAGGTCGAAGACTGCAATACGCTCCAGCGACACTCGCTATTTTACCGACCCGTCCATAGCTGCGGCGGCATTGGGACTTGGTCCCGACGACCTGCTTGACGACCCAAATACATTTGGATTGCTATTCGAGACCATGGCAGTGCGCGACTTGCGTGTGTATGCCGAGGCGCTTGACGGACAAGTATGTCACTATCGTGATAAAAAAGGGCTTGAATGTGATGCCATTGTTCATCTGCGTAACGGCAGATATGGTTTGATAGAGATAAAGTTGGGTGGAGACAATCTGATTGAGGCAGGGGCGACGACTCTAAAGAAACTTGCCTCAAAGATTGACACCGATAAGATGAAGTCGCCATCGTTCATGATGGTGCTTACTGCCATTGGCGAATATGCCTACCGCCGTCTCGACGGAGTGCTTGTAGTGCCGATCGGCTGTTTGAGAGACTAATTGCTTTTTATGGCTTATTCTTAATATGTAGAAACAAGTAATTATCCGATAATATTTAAATAAAATCCCCACCTGTCTCTTCCTTGGAGAAGGTGGGGATTTTTATGGCAAATTTACAATAAATAAATATTATTCTATTCTATTTTCGGGTGAAAAGGTATGGTGGTTAGATTACAACAATGTGGCAAGTTGTTTAATAATCAAATACAAATACGTTACAATTATCTTTCAACTTTCCCCGTGGTCATCAGGTGTATGTAGCTCACTGGTGGCAATTCCCGTGGTATATTGGCTTATAGGTCTGGTTGTCTTTGTGTTTGCCATATATTCAGGAGTAAAGATTGCAGCACAATTCAAGACACGCTTGTCGGCTATTGCCATTGTCATTTTCCCGGTAGTATATGCTTTGGTGTGGTTGGTTCTGCTCCTTGTAATAGAAAGAATACTCGTAGGCAAACTGAAAGAATGCCCAGATAGCAGCGGCAAACACTGCCACCGCTACGTATGGTGTGATTCTCTTCGGATTCATCTCTTGAAGGTTATTGTCGGATGCAAAAGTACTAAAAATATTCTGAATAAGAGGTGAAACTTTATGAAATTTTAATTTTTTTGCAGTCATATTGTCCAAAAAGTGTAATTTGTTTTGGTAGCTTGGACAAAATAGTGTAACTTTGCAGTCGAAGGTATTAACATTATATATAAATAAGGTAGATATGAAACTTAACAGATTTCTATTGGTTGCCATGTTGCCAATGGCCTTGGCTACATCTGCCGGAGCTGCCGGCTTAAAGGTTGAGAAGGTGAGGTATGCCGGACCGTTCAAGCCGACAACCCCGCTTGTGCTTGACAGTATTGACAACAAGCAGACACACTATAATGCAGACAAGATGGTGGACACCCCATTATCACTGGATATTACCGGAGAGAAGCCCCTTGTTGAAATAGGCAGTTTGAAACTTGATTCGGCTACTCTCAATGTTGTGCGATTCGACATATGCGCATCTTCATACGTGAAAGAACTCAAACTGGATGTCAAGGGAACAAAGAAGTACAAGGTATATGCAGATGGAGTGGAGCAGGGCGGCAGTCTTTCCCTGCAGCCGGGATTCCATTCGCTGAGCCTGAAGTTCGTGGCTGACAGTACAGGCATTGCCGTGACCTTGCCTTCGGAGGCTTTAGTTGCAGTGGATAGTGAGCGTCATGCGTTGACCATGAAGGATGTGCTGGCAACGAGAATTACCAACAAGGCGTCGTTGTCGCCGTCGGGTAGGTGGGCACTCGTGGGATGGCGATGGATTGATGACACCAACAAGACACGCTCACAGGCACAGATAGTTGACCTCAAGACAGGTGTGAAGCGCGCAGTGAACGAGCGTGCCTCATGGATGCCTTCGTCAGACAGATATTACTATATATCCGAGGAAGGCTCAAAAAAGAGACTGATGGTGGTTGACCCCGCAACGGGAAGCGAGAATGTGCTTGCCGATGACATGCATTCGTATTACTATGCCATATCCCCTACAGAGACTTTCGCCATATTGATGCAGTCGCAGGAAGGCCCCAAGAAAGAAGACGGAGTATTCGAAATAGTACATCCCGACGACAGGCAACCGGGATGGAGAACAAGGTATTCTTTCTCGCGTTTAGACTTTGCCACTGGTATGGTTCAGCAGTTGACATATACATATCATCCGGTGTCGGTCAGCGATATCACTCCAGATGGTAAGCATGTCCTTTTCTCTGTATCGAGTGACTCGCTCACACAACGTCCAACCACAAGACATACGTATTATGACCTTGACCTGGAGACCATGCAGACGGTGAAACTGGTGGACAAGGACGGGTTTGTTGGCAATGCCATATATGGAGGCAGCAAGGACAGGGTGTTTTTTGCGGCAAGTACGGAGGCATTTGGTGGCATTGGCAACAGGGTGCCGGCAGGAGCCACTCCAAGTATGTATGACTATCATCTATATATGATGGACACTAATACAAAAAAAGTGACACCGCTTACGGCTGAAGATGCCACAAGTATTGAGGATATGGTTTATTCACTTGCCGACAAGTGCCTGTATTATACGGCACAGAACGGAGATAGTGTGAGTCTGTATCGTCTTGACCCCAAGACACTCCTCTCTATGGTGGTGCGCCAGCCGCTACAGGTGCTCAACGGACTGAGCATAGCCGACAGGGGAGGCAACATCATGGTGCATGGCTCGTCGGCCGACGTGCCTTACGAGATATACAACATCACGTCGCCTGCCTCCAAGCCTAAGGCTGAGCTTGTTGTTGCTCCCAACGCTGAGATTCAGACTTCGCTTGCCGTAAGTGAGGTGAAAGCGTGGAGCTTCGAGTCGCCAAGGGGCTATCGGGTGACTGGTTTCTACAGTATGCCGGCAAACTATGACCCGACGAAGAAGTATCCCGTTATTGTCCACTATTATGGAGGTTGTTCGCCCACTTCGCGCAGGTATGGCAACGGTTCGCACTATCCTTCATTCTATTGGAATGCCCTCGGATATATTTCATTTACCGTGAATCCATCTGGTGCTTCTGGCTTTGGACAGGAATGGGCTTCAAGGCATGTGAACACCATGGGCGAGGGACCAGCTCAGGATATAATAGATGCCACAAGACAGTTTGTGAAGGACGTGCCGCAGTGTGATGCCGACCATATCGGCTGTATCTCGGCATCATACGGAGGATTCATGACCCAGTATATGATGACAAAGGACAATCCTTTTGCCTGCGGTGTGTCGCATGCGGGAATATCCAGTCACACCAGTTATTGGGGCGAGGGGTACTGGGGATATTCTTATAGTGAGACATCGGCTGCCAACAGTTATCCCTGGACACGCAAGGACTTGTATGTGGACCGCTCGCCGCTCTACAATGCCGACAAGATAAATAAACCTATACTGTTCACCCACGGAACGGCTGACACCAATGTACCTGTGGGCGAGAGTATTCAGATGTACACTGCACTCCGTCTGCTCGGTGTGCCTACGGCATTTATTGAAGTGGAAGGTGAGAACCATGGTATTATGGACCCTGTTAAGAGAGTGAAGTGGATAGACTCCATAATGGCATGGTTCCAGAAGTGGCTCAAGGAGGATTCCACATGGTGGGATGCCATATATACCCCGAAGAAACTATAGTATGTTGATTTAAATCAATAATATTACAGTTTATAAGAAAAACGCGGTGTAAAGTTTGCAAATTGAAAGAAATTCGTGTAATTTTGCATCGTGTTTTTCATAGTATTAGATTTAAGGTTAACAAAGGTTTTGGGGTCGCAGCGGCGGCCCTTTTTTAATATTTACGCATAGACACCTTAATATTAAACACAGAGACACAGAGGTGAAAATATTAAGTTTTATGAAGATAAAGAGAACAAACTCTTTGACTCTGTAACTCTGTTTTCGATAGAAAACTTCGTGTCTTTGTTATCATATAATAATATTCTCAGGAATGTTCACTTAATAATTGTATGTATAATATACTTTAAACATCATAATAAACAATGAGAAAAATCAAAATGACTATCGTCTTGGCGACATTTGCTATAATAGCAATGGCGCAGACAATCAATCCTGTAATCCCGGGATTCCATCCCGACCCATCCGTATGCAGGGTGGGGGACAAGTTCTATCTTGTGAACTCTTCGTTCCAGTATTTCCCTGGAGTGCCAATCTTCGAGAGTGCCGACATGCAGCATTGGACGCAGATAGGCAACGTGCTCGACAGACAGACACAGCTTCCGCTGAAGGGGGCGTCGTCGTGGCTTGGTATTTATGCCCCTACCATCAGATATAACGACGGGGTGTATTATATGATAACCACTAACGTGGGTAATGGAGGTAACTTCATGGTTACTGCACACGACCCGAGAGGACCGTGGAGCGAGCCGATATGGCTTAAGCAACAGGGCATCGACCCCTCGCTTTATTTTGAAAACGGTCATTGCTATATGGTAAGCAATCCAGACAACACCATAATGTTATGCGAAATAGACTCGAAGACGGGAGAACAGCTTACGGAGTCGAAACCAATATGGCGTGGTACGGGAGGACGATATCCCGAAGGACCGCATATATATAAAAAGGATGGATATTACTATCTTCTGATTTCTGAGGGAGGAACGGAACTGGCACACAAACTGACCATGGCACGCAGTAAAAGCATATACGGACCATACGAGGGATGCCCTGACAACCCCATATTTACACATTGCTGTATGGAGGCGCAGACATCACAAATACAGGGTACGGGGCATGGCGACCTGGTGCAGGGAGCAGACGGCAAGTGGTGGATCGCATTCCTTGCCTTCCGTTTCATAGGTGGCAGCTATCATCATCTTGGACGTGAGACTTTCGTGCTGCCAGTGGAATGGCCTGAAGGCGGGTGGCCTGTGGTTAATGGCGGTAAACCGGCTGAGGTGGCTGGACAATCCACCGCTATTGCAAACAGTTGCTCGACTACCTTTATGAATATCGGACCAGAGTTTATGCATATCCAGCAACCTGTGGCAGAGAGATACGAACACGTGGGGACGGCACTGAGGCTCCACTGCTCGCTTTCGACGCTCACATCCAATGACTATCCGACTTTCTTAGGCCGAAGAATGCAGAATGAACTTATGACAGCCACAACCTTTGTGGATGCCGAAGGACTCCAGGCGGGAGATGAGGCTGGAATGACGTTGTATCAGATACACGATGGACATAGTGACATTGTCATTGGCCGTGAGGAGGACGGACGGTTATATGTCACGTTGCGCCACACCATCAAGTCGCTCGTGAAAGAGGAACCCCGAAAATATATCGACAACGCCAAGCAGTTCTTGCGCATACAAACGGTAAATCCAGAGCGTATCTCCTTCCTCTCAGGTGAGAACCTCTATGACATGCGACTGATTGGCGACATAGATGCCCCCTTGCTCTCAACCGAGGTGGTCGGCGGATTCACAGGAGCAATCATCGGAATCTATGCCACCGGTAGAGGTTATTCAGACTTCTACTACCTTGATTACCGGTGATTTTTGCAAAGTCCACATATCAAAATAAACAAAATAACAACATTTATCAAAAAAAAACTTCAAAATACTTGTATTTGAGAAGAAAAATGAGTAATTTTGCAATCGAAAAAGGATTATTTATTTCGTAACATAATTAAAATACATTAAAGCAAATGGTTAGTTACAAGGAATTGGGTCTCGTGAATACACGCGAGATGTTTAAGAGAGCAGTAGCCGGTGGCTATGCTATCCCAGCATTCAACTTTAACACAATGGAGCAGATGCAGGCTATCGTGCAGGCTGCAGTAGAAACAAAGTCACCTGTCATCATGCAGGTATCTAAGGGCGCACGCAACTATGCCAACGCCACCATCCTCCGCTACATGGCTCAGGGTGCAGTAGAGTATGCTAAGGAACTCGGTTGCGAGCATCCTGAAATCGTGCTCCACCTCGACCACGGAGACAGCTTCGAGCTTTGCAAGGACTGCATCGACATGGGCTTCTCTTCTGTGATGATCGATGGTTCACACCTCCCCTACGAGGAGAACGTTGCTCTCGCAAAGAAGGTTGTTGAGTATGCACATCAGTATGACGTTACTGTTGAGGCTGAGCTTGGTGTCCTCGCCGGTGTTGAGGATGAGGTTTCTGCCGCTGAGTCTCACTACACAAAGCCTGAGGAGGTTATCGACTTCGCTACTCGCACAGGTTGCGATTCACTCGCTATCTCTATCGGTACTTCTCACGGTGCTTACAAGTTCACTCCTGAACAGTGCACACGCGACCCGAAGACCGGTTTGCTCGTTCCTCCTCCATTGGCATTCGACATCCTTGCCGAGATTGAGCAGAAGCTCCCTGGATTCCCCATCGTGCTTCACGGTTCTTCTTCTGTTCCCCAGGACGAGGTTGCCACTATCAACAAGTTCGGTGGTAAGTTGCCCGATGCTATCGGTATTCCCGAGGATCAGCTCCGTCAGGCATCTAAGAGCGCAGTTTGCAAGATCAACATCGACTCTGACTCACGTCTCGCCATGACTGCTGCTATCCGTCAGCACCTTGCTGAGCATCCTGGAGACTTCGATCCACGTCAGTATCTGAAGCCTGCCCGCGAGAACATGAAGAAGATGTACATCCACAAGATTGTGAATGTGCTCGGTTCTGACGGCAAGCTCGCTGAGTAATAACGAACAGGTTTTTTCATATTCCAAATATGAATAAATCAAATTGCATAAGGGAGGCGTATCCATTGTTGGTACGCCTCTTTTGTTTTTCGATTGCCATATTGATATTGGCTGCCTGTGAGAAGACACTGGCTGAGGATGAAAGAGAGGAGGAAGGTGGGAGTAAAACCATTACATTCTCGGTTATGGATATAGAAAACCAATCTTTACAGCCCACAAGGGCAATAGCTGACCTGTGTAATCGTTTGAGCCTTGCCATATATGACTATTATACCGGTGAAAAGCTGATGCAGGTTGACCAGACAAACGTGGATGAGGATTTCGGTACTATTGCCGTTAAACTCGACCAGGGGGCATATCGTGCAGATATCATAGGATATACGTCAGAATCAGCGGCGACAATGACTTCATCGTCTAACAAAGCGGTTAGTTTTTATAATAACAAATTCACTGATGTGTTTTATTACACTAATTCTTTCACCCTGGGTCCTGCCAATGGAACGCTAAACGTTAATCTGAAAAGGGCTACATCGGTGGTCAGGCTTGAAATTACGGGAGATATGCCGTCTGATGCCTATAGGCTTGATGTGAGGTTTTGTTCTCCCTCGCTGTATTTCAATCCCAAAACAGGGCTTGGGTGTGCAAGACATAAGATGACGTTCAAGAAGTATTTCAAACAAGATGTTAATACCTATGATTGTTATGTGTTTGCGATGGACTCACCTCAGACTCTCGATTCATTGGTGTTTACTGCATATACAAATCAGGAAAAGGTGTTAAGGCGTCTAACATACGTAAAGAAGATAGACATAGCGCCAAATACGCTGACACTGATAAAGGGGGATTTCTTCAAGACGCAATTAAAGTCTGCAATCTCCATAACTGACAATTGGGACAGCATAAATGAATATGCAATACCAAATGAAGACGAAATCGGACAACCAAAATAAGATATGGTTGTCCGATTTTGCTTAGTTCGCCCGACATGGGCATAATCTATTGGGTGAAAGTCCCGAGCGCGCCCCGATAGCGGGAAGCGCATAGTCCGAGGCAACGGTGTCCACCGCGAGGAGAATCGGAAGGAAGCTAAGGACAAAAGTCTGGCTCCACGC
>JALERP010000155.1 GCA_022764085.1 Prevotella sp. | reverse complement strand
ACTTGCCTATCGATTTGACTGGCTCGACAAGATGACCAAGACGACGGGTGTTGTGGCATTGTTGATAGGTGGAGCATTGGCTATAGGAAACTATGTCCGACAAGACGGTGAGTGGAATGATTTCGTTTGGCAATGGTTTGGCATCTATGAGTCGCTGATGTGCGTTTTCATCAGTTTCGGCTTGTTGTGGTTGTTCCGCGAGAAAGTCAACATAGGCAATAAAGCGCTCTCGTGGCTCTCGGCCCAGAGCTATGGGGCATATATTTTCCATTTGCCGTTGATGATTTGTATTCAGAATGTGTTCGACGGAGTGTGGATGGGAGCCTTTGGCAAGTTTATGTTCGTCGGTGTTGTCTCAACTGTATTGTCATTCGCCTTCACATGGTTATTGCGCCTGTTGCCGGGAGTGAAAAGGGTTTTATGAATGATAATTGAAAACAAAATCAGCCTGAATGGATTAATTGCATGGGTTGCCGTACAGAAGGGTGTAAGACCTACTATTGCAGTGACATGTGCAAAATTAGAAAATGTGTATTATTCCTCATGTACGTTTCATATAATTATGGGTGGTATGTTTCTATTTTACAAGTATGCTGCTTCGACTCCTTGTCGTAGTTGATGCCCACGATGAGTATGTCGCCGGTATAGTCGGCTATCTTCGCAGGATATCCGTGTTTCTTGCATAACATCTTCACTTCTTCCTTTGTAAATCCAAAGCAGAGGGCAAGGAAGGCTGGGTCAATCATTGAGTACTCGCAGAAGTTGTTCAATCCCGACTCAGTGTTGTATTTCTTGATTGGCAGTATGCCGGTTAGATAGGCTCCGGCAAAGACGGTGTTTGAACCCGAGCCCTTGAAGAGTCGGCGGAGCAGGTCAACGTATGATGTAGTGATGAATTCGTCTGTTCTCATCTCACGCAGTATCGCATCCCACTCGTCGATAATCATAAAGAAACGCTCGCCTGTGCTGTCGCTGATGCGGTAGAGGATGTCCATCAGGTCGTCGTCATCTTGTGCAGTAATCTGAGTAAAGATGCCAAGAATCTCTTTAATAATCCTTTTTTGAATGAGTTTCACGATATCCCTCTCACCCCTGTATTTCGTAGTGAAATCGGTCATATCTATACTGATGACATAGTACTTGTTCAGATAAGTTCCGAACGATTCGTCTCTTTCCGCTTCCAATCCACGAAACAGTTCTAGTGAGTCGCACGATCTGTCGTAATAGGCACATAGCATCTTTGCCGCCATCGACTTGCCGAAGCGGCGGCAGCGCGTAACGCAACTATATCGGTTCTCAGAGTTGAGCATTGCATTGATGAGTGGTATCAATGATGACTTGTCAACATACTCGTGAGTCACGATGTCACGGAAATCGTTATTGCCTTTATTTATGTACATACCCATAGGTTTGCGACTGTTGCAGGAGAGGTAGGCCCGCAGTTCGGTGGCAAAGATACAAATAAAAAATGAGAATCATTAAAACAAATGCGAATATCTTCTCATTTTTTGTATTATTTCACTTATATTTATCATCTTGTGTCATGCCATTCGTCACATATCCTTGCTTTCTGTCCCAATTATTTGGTATATTATCATATTTATACTACCTTTGCAGTCGCAATAATAATATTGAATGATGAAGACAGAACGAATAACCCTTCGTCCTTGGCTTGACACTGATGCCAAGGCTTTGTATAAATACGCAAGCGACCCTGAGGTGGGGCCGCGGGCAGGTTGGCCTCCGCATCTTTCTGAAGAGGAGAGCCTGGAGATAATCCGCACGGTGTTTAACAATACCACCACATGGGCTATCGTATGGAATGAGACTGGCGAGGCAATAGGAGCCATGGGCTATGGGCCGTCGTGCGACTGCTCTCTTCCTGCTCGGAAAGGTGAACCCACGGTGGGTTATTGGGTGGGAAAGCCGTATTGGGGCAAGGGCGTATGCACCGAGGCTCTTCGACTGATGATAACGCATATCCGCAATACAACCGACATCAAGTCGCTCATCAGCGGACATTTCATCAGCAACCCTGCTTCGGGACGAGTGATGGAGAAGTGCGGATTCTTGCCAACTGGCGAAACTGCCTTTGACAATAAACTCTATCAAGGTGCTGACAAACCGATAAGGGTACTGAGATTGACTTTTTAATAAAAAAACAACATGAGTACTATGGTTTCATATGGCTTCCAAAGGACATAGAATGGTACAAGGGCAATATCTTGGCAATATTCGATGAGATAATCAAATTTTAATAAAAATAATGTCGATAATAATTATTATTATTCTTATGTTTTGTTCATTGTCAACTAATGCACAAAACAATTATCCCAAGGCAGCAACTCCGGAAATGGAGTTTGTCATGCAACTGAATGTCACACTTGGCGAAGCCTATACTGTGGGTGATACGCAGAGCGGAAAGCGCCATGTTATACCCATTACAGGTGGAACATTTGAGGGACCGCTCCTTCACGGCACTATCATCAATGGTGGAGCAGACTACCAGTTGGTTAGTGCTGATGGAAAACGCACTACACTTGATGCCATATATTCAATTATGACCCATGATGGGGTGTATATCCACGTGCGCAATCAAGGCATTGTATATTCCGGCAAGGATGCTTCGGGCAATGACTCTTTTTATTTCAAGGCAGCACCAAAGTTTGAGGCTCCTGCCGACAGCAAGTATTCATGGCTCAACAATGCCATATATGTCTGCGCCCCATCATTCGGAGCACCTGGTACCATTACGCTTGATGTATGGAGAGTAAAATAATCTTTTATAACCAAGAATGAAAACAAAGAAATTGCTGATTTTAAATGCAAGTCCACGAAAGAAAGGCAATATCTCGCAGATGGTGTTGCAACTCATCAATGATTCCGACTTCACCCCAATTTTTTCCAAAAATGACAAAAGCCTGTCCTAAAAGGAATATTTTTGTAATTATTAAATAAATCTTGTTTCATTTTTATGACAATAAGTATTACCTTTGCCGTGCAAAATAAATAATTGGCGCAATGAGAGAAGTGTTACTATGGATAATGGCTGCTATACTTGCCATTGGATGCGACTCGTTTCAATACCATCCCTACGAGGTGAGGTTTGACGGCGAAAGAAATATCAACCGCAATAATATAGCCAAGATTGAGGGGCAATGCCGCAATCTTGACTCACTGTGCGTGGCATTCATCAGCGACAGCCACCACGACTATACCGACCTCTGTGACATGGTGGGCGACATCAACCGCAGGGACAGCATTGACTTCGTGATTCATCTTGGCGACCTCACCGACACAGGCACCATCAAGGAGTATGTGTGGGCGCGCGATTATCTCTCAAGACTCAACAAACCATATATTGCCCTTATCGGCAATCACGACTTTCTTGGTACTGGTGATGAGATCTACAGTAAGATGTTCGGCAGTATGGATTTCTCGTTTATCGCCGCAGGAGTGAAGTTTCTTTGTGTCAATACCAATGCCACCGAATACGACCATATTGCCGACATCCCCGACTTTCAGTTTTTGGAGGATGAGGCAATCGCCGACTCCGCCCTGTTCGACCGCACCGTCGTCTGTATGCACGCCCATCCATATAGCGACCAGTTTAACAACAACGTTGCCAAACCATTCGAATATTATGTTAAGAATTTACCGGGAATACTATTCTGTATCAACGGGCACGACCATAACCTACAGTTCAACGACCTCTTCGGCGATGGTCTGATGTATTATGGAGTGACATGCGCAAGCGACCGCCAATATATGATTTTCAATATAAACAAGGAGGGCTACAGATATGAAGTCATTGATTTTTAGTATAGTATTTATATGTATGTCTTTGTGCTCAAATGCCACGGGGAGAGACTCGCTGTCGATAGCCGACTCATTGTTATATCTCGATGCCTCGCCCACGGAGAACGTCAAGGTGGATAGTGTCGTCATGTCCAGATACGACCGTCGCATACACCGTCGGCGCGAACATTGGGCGGAACTGATACCCACGCAGTTTATCATGCAATATGCCGGCAATATGGGATTAATGTCTATCGGTATCGGGTGGGACTATGGCAAGCACAAGCAATGGGAGACCAATCTCATGTTTGGCTATCTGCCCAAAATAAGCAGCCACAGGGGAAAACTCACCATGACCCTCAAGGAGAATTACCTGCCATGGAGCATGTATCTCAAGCAAGGATGGATGCTTGAGCCCCTTTCGTGCGGATTATACCTGAACACGGTGTTCGGTTCGGAGTTTTGGGGCAACCAGCCAAGTCGCTATCCCGACAAGTATTATGAGCCGTTGAACACGAAAGTGCGCATCCACGTGTTCCTCGGCCAGCGCATTACAAAGATTATTCCCGCCAACAAGCGCAAGTTCCTCAAAAGCATCTCCGCCTTCTACGAGGTAAGTGCGTGCGACCTTTATGTCCGTCTTCTTGTCATGGAGAAAAAGGTGCGCCTGCAGGACATCATGTGCCTGTCGGTGGGAGTAAAGATGCAGATATTGTAGGTAGCTTCTCAATGCCAATGGCAACCGTCTTGACGAGGTGGTAATACAAAGTCGAGTTAATAGCTGTGCAGGCTCGACGAGGCTGAGGGCAGGAGGTTGACGCCCCACCAGCACATCTGCAGCAAGAGAAAACCGACGATGAGGACGAGATAGGAGAGAATGTCATGGCGTGAAGATGTCTTTCTCCTGCCGCTGCGGCGGTGGATATACACAAGATAGGTACACCATGTGGCTGCAGCCCACGTCTCCTTGGGGTCCCAAGTCCAATAGCTGCCCCATGCCTGTTTTGCCCAGATGCAACCCGAGATCATGCCGAAGGTGAGCAGAGACATACCGATGTTAACAAGCTGGTCAGTGGTGGCGAGATATTTGCCGCTATGCCGCCATAATCCCCCCACAGCCAAGAGGAAGGCGCAACCGAAGACACTGTACGAAAATATGTACACCGTGACGTGAGGCACAAACCATGCACTCTGCAGTGCCGGCATCAGACTCTGGTCGTGTATCTCGGGATTGAGGATATTGATGCAGATGAACACTGCCGCCACTATCAGTGAGAATAACTGAATCCACCGGTATCTCCATCTGATATATACAATCAGCGCTGCCACCATCATAAACAACGAATACCACAGTCGCGTCTCGCCAAGTGTGCGCAGCGGGGGACGGGAGAGACTCGCCCACAGACCGCCGATGAACACTGCATACACCACTATCCCTGCCATCGTCGTCCACACGCTCCACCTGCTGCATCCCTCGTCATGTCGAAATGCAGCAACAGCCCCGATTGTCCACATCCCGATGGATATCAAGGCAAATGTCATATATACGTCCCAACCAATCATAATAATTTAATTTTTTAATCTTGCTATTGCCCCCAAGAGCAGTAGCGACAACCCTGCCAGCATCGGATATTTCAACGGTTGCCTCTCCACCATCATCAGGCATGCATTAACTTCGCCGCCGCTGCCTTCAGGGCCGAAATCCACGAGATAGATGTCCTCGCCTAATCCCATGGAGTGGGGCGCGTTCACTGCCACCTCGGCCACCTCCTTGCCGTCTATAACCACCGTGGCGGCATACTGCGTAGGTGTGCCGTCGGCAGCTTCGCACTCTATCCTGAAATCCTTGAGTCGGAGCGAGTAGGGCAGTCGCACAGTGCGGTAGTCACGGTCGTAGGCTTCGTTGTTTTCATATCCCTTGGTCACCATCACCCTCAGTTCCTCGTTGAGGCAAGCCCCAGCAAGACCGCTCGCCAATGCGAGCCAAATGCCCACGTGGGTAGCGAGAAAGGCCCAATCCTTTTTCACCCCCTTTGTCCTCATCCTGTGGATGATAACAAGCGACAGATGCGCCACGAGAGCCACTATCAAGGCGACAAATAATGGCGATGACTGAAAGCTCCATTCCGCGGGCATGCATCCACCCGCCACGCAAGCCGCAGCCGTCAATCCGATGAGCCAACACGCCGTTGTCCGCGAGCGCAAAGTCCTCATCCATCTGTGTAATATATGTACGTCATTTCTTCCCATTCCGATTGTTTGTTTTGCTCATGTCACATATTTGGCTGCAAATATAAAGAATAAAAATGAAAGCAGATAATAATATGTATATTGAAAATGCAAAGAAATCATAAATTGCCCCAAAAAGCAAGGAGTGCCATGGAAATATGATAATGGTTAAATATAATTAAGGTTCACAACTTTGTGGACCTCAAAGTTGTGAACTACAGATTTTATATGTATCTTTGCAGAGAATTTTAAACACATTGGATATGGATAAACCATCCATATAAACAACATATAAAAAAGAAATGGAAACCAAGATACCGCAGGAATGGAATAAGTTCTACTTGAAGGATGTGTCGTTCGTGAATATCATGACACGACGCATCTTCAACGTGTTGATAGTGGCAAATCCCTACGACGCCTTCATGCTGGAGGACGACGGACGTGTGGATGAGAAGATATTTGACGAGTATATGGACCTCGGACTGAGATACCCACCCACCTTCCGCCAGGTGAGTACGACGGAGGAGGCAAACGAGGTGCTGCGCACTACTGCCATCGACCTCGTGATATGTATGCCGGGTAATGCCGACAACGACGCCTTCGACGTGGCGCGACAGGTGAAGCAGGACTCGCCCGACATACCATGCGTGGTGCTGACACCTTTCTCGCATGGTATAACACGACGAATGCAGGACGAGGACCTCTCGATGTTCGACTATATCTTCTGCTGGCTTGGCAACACCAATCTCATCCTCTCGATTATCAAACTGATTGAGGACAAGATGAACCTCGACCACGACATCCAGGAGGCGGGAGTGCAGATGATACTGCTTGTGGAGGATGGCATCAGGGATTATTCGGCTATCCTGCCCAACCTCTACAATTATATACTGCAGCAGAGTAAGAACTTCTCCCAGGAGGCTCTCAACCCCCATGCCGCCGCACAGCGCAAGAGAGGCCGGCCCAAGGTGGTGCTGGCAAGATGTTATGACGAGGCGATAGCCATATTCGAGAAATATCACGAGAACACGCTCGGCGTGATTAGTGACACGCGATTCCCCATTCACGGCATGATGACCGACGACCGAAAGGGCATAGGTTATTCGCCTGAGAAAATGGAGAAAGACCCCGAAGCGGGACTCAAACTGCTGCGCGAGATAAGGCAAAGGGACGAGTTTGTGCCGCTGATATTGCAAAGCTCCGAGTCCGCCAACCGTGAGAAAGCGGAGAAGGAGCACTTCCGCTTTGTGGATAAGACATCCAAGAAGATGAGCGTTGACCTGCGTCGCATCATGGAGGAGCACATGGGATTCGGCGACTTTATCTTCCGCGACCCCAACACCCACGATGAGATAATGCGCATACGCTCGCTGAAGGAGCTGCAGGACAATATCTTCAAGATACCCAACGACTCGATGCTATATCACATCTCGCGCAACCACATGAGCCGCTGGCTGTGTGCAAGGGCTATCTTCCCCGTGTCGGCATTCCTGAAGCATGTGACGTGGAGAAAACTGCAGGACGTGGATGCCCACCGACAGATTATCTTCGAGGCAATAGTGCAATACCGCCACATGAAGAACATCGGAGTGGTGGCGGTGTTCGATCGAGGTAAGTTTGACGCCTACAGCCATTTCGCCCGCATCGGCGACGGTTCGCTCGGAGGAAAGGGCAGGGGACTGGCTTTTCTCGACAATATCATCAAGAAGCATCCCGAGCTCAACCAGTATCAGGGTGTAAGCGTGTCAATACCCCGCACGGTGGTGTTGTGCACCGACCTCTTCGACGAGTTTATGGAGAAGAACAATCTTTATCAGATAGCACTTAGCGACGCCTCGGACGAGGAGATACTCGCACATTTCCTCAGGGCGCAGTTGCCCGACTCGCTGATAGCCGACTTCTTCACCTTCTTCGACGCGGTGAAGTCGCCTATAGCCATACGCTCTTCATCGCTGCTTGAGGACAGTCATTACCAGCCGTTTGCGGGTATTTATTCCACATACATGATACCCTACCGCGACGACAAGTACGAGATGCTGAGAATGTTGGCATGCGCCATCAAGGGAGTGTATGCCTCGGTGTATTACAAGGACTCGAAGGCGTATATGACAGCCACGAGCAACGTGATCGACCAGGAGAAGATGGCGGTGATACTGCAGGAGGTGGTTGGACACCAGTATGGCGACCACTACTATCCCAACTTCAGCGGTGTGCTGCGCTCAATCAACTATTATCCCATCGGCGACGAGAAGGCGGAGGAGGGTATTGCAAGTCTCGCCTTGGGACTCGGAAAATATATCGTGGATGGCGGGCAAACGTTGAGGGTGAGTCCGTATCATCCCCACCAGGTGCTGCAGACGAGTGAGTTGGAGACGGCTCTGAGGGACACGCAGACGAGATTCTACGCCCTGGACATGACCAACGTGAGCGAGGACTTCAAGGTGGACGACGGATTCAACATCAAGAACCTGAGGGTGAAGGAGGCCGACAAGGACGGCTCGCTCAACTATATCGCATCTACCTACGACCCTTACGACCAGGTGATACGCGACGGAATTTACGAGGGTGGGCGCAAGATTATCTCCTTCTGCGGTGTGCTGCAGCAGGGGGTGTTCCCCTTGCCCGAATTGTTGAAGATGTCGCAAGCGTTTGGCGAGTCGGAGATGAAGCGACCCGTGGAGATTGAGTTTGCATGTAATATCAACAACGACAAGACTGGCGAGTTTTATCTCTTGCAGATACGTCCGATAGTGGATAGCAAACAGATGCTTGAGGAGGACCTGACGAAGATTCCCGACGAGAAATGCCTGTTGCGCTCCCACAATTCGCTTGGACATGGTATCAGTGAGGACGTGACCGACGTGGTGTATGTGAAGGTGGACGACAATTTCACGGCTGTGAACAATCCGGCGATAGCGATGGATGTGGAGCGCATAAACCGTAAGTTTCTTGACGAGGGCAAGAGCTATATTCTCGTAGGTCCCGGACGTTGGGGCTCCAGTGACCACTGGCTCGGCATACCGGTGAAGTGGCCGCATATCTCTGCTGCCAAACTGATTGTAGAGTTGGGATTGAAGAACTATCGTGTTGATCCAAGCCAAGGAACGCATTTCTTCCAGAACCTCACATCCTTCGGTGTGGGATATTACACCATCAACCCATATAACAACGACGGCATCTTCCGTCAGGACATCCTCGACGCCATGCCTGCCGTGGAAGAGACGCAGTACGTTCGCCACGTGCGCTTCGACCATCCGATAAAGATTATGATGGACGGAAAGAAGCAGGAGGGAGTGGCTTTGTTTTTTAATTAAGAATTAAGAGTTAAGAGTTAAGTAAAACCGAGCTATTTTGAACAAGAGTATAAAGTTCAAAATAGCTCGGTTTTATTATAATAATGATAAATAAAAAACTCAACTTTCTGAAGTGATAAATCCCAATGTATAAGGGTTTTATTTAAACCACAGAGATAAAGAGGAAAAGAGATTTTTGTTTATATAGAGTAGGTCGCAAGCGACGGAGAACACAGAGCCTTCGGGCAGATGAAATCATGCGCAGCCCTCTATGATCTCTAAATGCCTT
>JALERP010000154.1 GCA_022764085.1 Prevotella sp. | reverse complement strand
TGCGATGCCCGTGGAACGCTCTGACAGTCCCTGGCAATATGCAGGCGACGTGTCGAAATAGTTCACTCCATGCTCAAGGGCATAGTCAACCAGTCGGTTCACCTCCTCCTGGTCTATTTCCTCATTCACCTCCTCGTTTTCACTTTTCGCCGGCATCTCCTTAGTGGGCAGCCTCATCATTCCGAAACCGAGTATCGACACTTTGTCGCCAGTAGTCGGGTTAACACGATATGTCATCTTGTCCTTAGGCACTTCACCCTCAGGCAATTCTTTGGTTTCCTTCTTGGAGCCTACACACGACGAAAGTCCTGCTGTGGCAATTCCTGCCACACCCATCGTCTTGATAAATTCCCTACGTGATATATTCTTTTTCATAAAAATAGTTTTGCGCAGCCAATTCCTAATCCCTAATTCCTAATTCCTAATTAATAATTAATAAAAGCCATGCCTCTCATGCCCCTCAACGTATATCGCACTGAACGGACGCGCCGGACACAGGTTCTCGCATGCTCCGCAACCGATGCAACGCTCAGTGTCGATGACAGGAATCTTAGGCGACTCTTCGTCCTTGGCATCCATATGTACCATCAGTATGGCTCCCGAAGGACAGTGACGGGCACAGTTGCCGCAGCTCACTCCATCGCTAACAGGCAGACAGTTCTTCTTTATCCACACGGCATGACCGATGCGGACGGATGATTTCTCGGCAATGGTAATAGGGCGTATTGCTCCCGAAGGACATACATCGGAACAGCGTGTACACTCGGGACGGCAATATCCGTCTTCATACGACATTTCGGGTTGCATCAGTGTCTCCAAATTGGTGGAGGGACGAAGCACGCCGTTGGGACATTCCGACACACAGAGTTGGCAGGCTGTGCAATGCTGAGAGAAATTCCGCAAACTCTTGGCCCCTGGCGGAACGAGACGAGTGGCTCGCTCTGGCTTCTTTTTATCCACGATGGCAGTAAGACCGCCATCCACCTTCTTCTCCTGCGCCTTGACAAGAGATGTGGCGACAAGAGAGGCGGAGAGAGTGAGGAAACTGCGGCGTGAAGAAGCCTCACCCCTACCCCCTCTCCAAGAGAGAGGGGAATGATTAGCTTTATCGTCCTCATGGATATCTACTCCTCTCTCTCTTGCAGAGCGGCTGTAGGTGAGGCTTATGGCCCCATGCTTGCAGTTCTTGATGCAATCCATACAAGCTACACAACGGCTATAGTCGATGCTATGGTTCTTGGCGTCGATACACGAAGCCTTGCACTTCTTGGCACATCGCTTGCAAGTATTGCACTTCGACGTGTTGATAACGGGGCGGAAAAGGGCGAAGCGCGAGAAAAAGCCCAATACAGTACCCACGGGACAGATGGTGTTGCAATAAGTGCGTCCGCCTGTCCATGCCAATATCGCCACGACAACAAACGAGACGGCAGCCACGATGGCAACAGGCGACAACGATGGCGACATCACGCTCGACACCATTCTGCCGTATGAACTGTATGGAGCAAGCAGGGAGGCAAGCGGTGTGAGTCCTGCCACTAATGCCACGACAAAAATCACGAGTATGCCATATCTCAGCCATCTCTTCTCGCCGGAATATGAGAAGCGCGACTTCTTTTTCTTCCTTAACCCACTAATCCTCGATATAACATCCTGCATCACTCCGAGAGGACATATCACCGAGCAATACACCCTGCCCACAAGCAGCGTGAGCACCACCAATGCCACTACCGTCACGACATTCAACGCAAGCAAGGCAGGCAGAAACTGTATCTTGGCTGTCCATCCCAACCATTCCTGTACTGTCCCCGTGGAATCCACGAACAATGCCGTCACTGACAGGAAAAACAGTGTGGCAAGCAATATTCTTATTCTTCTCAACATAACACTTATATTTTCTGGTTGTTCGCCATTTTCAGTTCCATAAGCGACACATTCTCATTGCGATACCTGGCATTTGGATTCTTCTCCCTGCCGTCGGGCCATACGCCCTCCTCCTGCTCAATAAACCGTATAGCCTTCTGCGGGCAGTTCTGTATGCAGGCGAAGCAGAAATCACAGTCGCCCTCCATCCTCACTCCCCTACCCGTGAGGTCGTAGTTGCCTCGCGGACAGACGAATGAGCACACACCGCAGTCAATGCAGTCGTCGGTCACCTTGAAATATTTCTCGCTCCTCATAAGGAATCCCACCTCGGGGTCTATGCCCGTGCGTTCGAGGAATCCCTTGTGCTGGTCGCGCTCTTCCTGCGTCACCGGTTCATGCCATTGCCTGTTGGCATCGATGTCGGAGGCTATCTTCTGTAGGTTTTCGGGCACATGCTTGTCTATCTTCACCTGCTCGTTCATGTCGAAGTTTGGCAACCAGTTATCCACCATGATGAGCGTACTGATATAATGGAACCTGTTACCGGTTTTCTTGGATATGTCATCCCATATCTCCACCGAGCTGCACTTGCGGTTGCCGTATGTCAGCACCGCAAACAGATATTCGGCCTTCAGTCGGGCTTTCTTGATGAACTGCCTCACCATATACGGCGGCATGTGGCCATATACGGGATATACCAGTCCTATCTCGTCGGCCTCAATCTCAAACTGCCCGTTCCTCATCAGTTGTGGGATACTTAGCGTCTCACCATCCTTGCCCGCCAGTTCGCGAGCCACGTAGAGGCAGTTTCCCGTAGCCGAGAAATACAGCACTACCCTTTTCTTTCTGACTCCCGCACATGAGGTGAGCGCAATGGCCTCAGTGGAAGCCATCATCACTGCAAGTGCCGCACTTCCCATCATCTTCAGGGCCGTGCGCCGTGATATACCCTTATTTTCTTTCATTTTTCAGTTATATTGTTATTACGGCTGCAAAATTAACGGTGCAAAAATAAACATAAAAAACGAGACTTGCAAGTTCAGACGGCCGAAGACGCTTAAAATAGGTTAAAAGCGGGAATCGAAAGATAAAAATCCGTTGTTTCTCTTTGTCAAAATTCTAAATAGTGTTACCTTTGCGATATATTTCGACTAAAACAAGAAAATCATATTGTATATGGCAACAGAAAGGAATCCGGAACTGAGAAGCGCGTGGGAGTTTGTGGAACACACAGGCATAAGCATATTTCTAACAGGAAAAGCGGGTACTGGCAAGACAACATTCCTGCGCACGGTGGTGGCAAGAAGTACCAAGCAGATGGTTGTGGTGGCTCCTACGGGAGTGGCTGCCATCAATGCGGGAGGCATGACCATACACTCTTTCTTTCAGTTGCCCTTGTCGCCATACGTCCCCGGTGCCGACGTGAAGAAAATGTACGAGTTCGGCAAGGAGAAACGCAAGATTATCTCTTCGATGGACCTACTTATTATAGACGAGATAAGTATGGTGCGCAGTGACCTGCTCGACGCCATCGACTCGGTGCTGCGCCGCTATCGCGACCACAACAAGCCATTCGGCGGCGTGCAGCTGCTGATGATTGGAGACCTTGCCCAGCTCACTCCCGTGGTGACTCCCGAAGAAGAGGAACTGCTGCGCCCTTACTACGACACCCCCTATTTCTTCGGAAGCAAGGCCCTGCAGCAGATAAACTACGTCACCATACAACTAAAAAAAATATACCGACAGGCCGACACCACCTTCGTTGACCTTCTCAACCATATCCGTGAAGGACATCCCACGGCAGAAGACATCGCCACCCTGCACCAGAGATACAACCCCACCTTCGTGCCCGATGCCAAGGACGGATATATCCGACTGACTACCCACAACCGCATGGCAGACGAATATAACGACCACGAGATGCAACGCCTCAACTCGCAGCCTTTCACATACGTCGCCAAGATAGAAGGCACATTCCCCGAATATTCCTACCCTACCGCCTTCCACCTCACCCTGAAAGTGGGGGCGCAGGTGATGTTCATCAAGAACGACATCGAAGGGAAATACTACAACGGGAAAATAGGACATGTGGTGGCATTGGACAACGAAAATATCAAGGTGAGATGCATCGGAGAAGACAATGATATTGACGTGGGGATGCAGGATTGGGAGAACGCAAAATACACTATCAACCCCGAAACACATGAGATAGAATCCGACGTGCAAGGCACCTTCAGCCAATATCCGCTACGCCTGGCATGGGCCATCACCATCCACAAGAGCCAGGGACTGACCTTCGACCGAGCCATCATCGACGCGGGACATTCGTTTGCCCCGGGACAGGTGTATGTGGCACTGAGCCGCTGCCGCAGTCTCGACGGTATAGTGATAGCGTCGAGAATAAACGAGACGGCAATCATCAGCGACAGCCGCGTGGACAACTACATCGCAAAACAGGAAGAGGAAGCCGACCGCAGCCTGCAGCAACTGCCGCAGCTGAAAAAAGACTACTATCGCCAACTAATCATGGAACTGTTCGACTTCCGCAAACTGCAATCCACCGAAGACCGAATGCTGCGCCTTATGCTCGAATTTTTCTCAGGCACCGACCCCACGCTTGCCCAACTCCACCGACAGGCTTCTGCCGAACTGAAGCAGAAAGTGAGCGACGTGTCGGTGAAATGGACAAACAGCATAGCCGTTACATCCCACGAGCAACTCAACGCACCCGCCATGCTCGAGCGCATAAAGCGCAGTGCCGAATATTTCTCCACATCAATAGAGGCGGCACTATCCAAGGCCATCGGACTGACCACCGAGGTGAAGTCGAACAACAAGCAGGCTGTAAAACGCCTGAAAGAGACATATTCAGACTTACACAACCTCTACCGCTTCCATATCCTTCTGCTCAAGGTCATTGCCGAGAAGGGATTCACTGCCGCCACATACCTCAACGAGAAGCAACGCTCGCTTGTGGTTGCCATGGACATTTCCCCCAAGAGCACACGCCCACGCAGGGAGAAAAAAGAGAAAAAGCCGAAGGAAGAGAAGGAGAAGACATACGTGACGAGCTATAAGCTCTACCTCAACGGCATGTCTATTACCGACATTGCCGCAGCCCGCAGCCTCTCCGTCTCCACAATATACAGTCATCTCGCCCGCTACGTCGAAACCGGACAGATACACATTGAAGACATCATTTCCCAAGACCATATCGCCGCCATACGCAGGGCAATAGCGGCAGCAGGCACCGAGAGCGGAGCTACCGCCATAAAGGTACTCTGTCCGGAAGACGTGACGTTTGATGAGATAAGGATGGTGATGAAGATGATGTGAATCACTGCATTATTATTCACGTATAATTAATTATTAAATCAAAAAAAATGAAAACAAACTACTTATTACGGCTCTGTATGCCAATGATTTTGCTATTATCCTTAATGCCTGTATCCAACCTGAATGCAGCTCCAAAGATTCCTAAGCCATGGGAAAACGGACAACTGAAGGTGTCGCAGGACGGACGTTTCCTGCAGTTTACTAACGGTAAGCCTTTCTTCTGGTTGGGAGACACTGGATGGCTCTTGCCCGAACGACTGCAGCGCGACGAGGCCGCCTATTATCTGCGACGCTGCGGAGAGGCGGGATATAATGTGGTGCAGGTACAGGTGGTCAACGGTGTGCCCGCATTCAACGCTTATGGCAAGATGTCCATGCCCAAGGGATTCGACTTCTCAACGATTGACACCGAGGAGGGCTATGGCTACTGGCAACACATGGACTACATCATTGACTTGGCTGCAGCCAATGGCATCTATGTCGGAATGGTATGTATTTGGGGAGGACTTGTCAAGGCTGGACTCATGAATGAGGCTCAGGCTAAGGAATACGGCACTTTCCTCGCCAACAGATACAAGAACCGACCGAATATCGTATGGATAATCGGGGGCGACATCCAGGGGAACATCCGCACTGAAGTGTGGGATGCACTGGCACGAGCCATCAAGTCGATAGACAAGAATCACCTCATGACCTTCCATCCCCGTGGGCGCACCACCTCCGCCCGATGGTTCAACAACCGCGAGTGGCTCGACTTCAACATGTTTCAAAGCGGACACCGCCGCTACGGACAGCGTATGGGCAACAAGGATTATCCCATTCCCGACAATACCGAGGAAAACAACTGGATGTATGTGGATTCGGCATGGAGTTACAAACCTGTCAAACCCATTCTCGACGGCGAACCCAGTTATGAGGATATACCGCAGGGACTGCACGATGCCCACGAGCCACGATGGAACGACCGCGACGTAAGGCGATATGCCTATTGGTCGGTTTTTGCCGGAGCATGCGGACATACCTACGGGCACAATGCCATCATGCAGTTTGTAAGACCGGGAGTGCCTGGGGCATATTTCGCCGACGGAATGAAAAAGGCATGGTATCAGGCTCTCGACGACCCTGGCTACCAGCAGATGAAATATCTCAAGCGACTTATGCTTGCCATGCCATATTTCGAGCGTGTACCCGACCAGAGCATCATCCTTGACAATGGGGAGAAATACGAGAGGCTGATAGCCACCAAGGGCAAGGACTACCTGATGGTGTATAACCATACCGGCAGAGAGATGCGCATACGTATAGATGGCATCACCGGCAAACGCAAGTCTGTATGGTGGATGGATGCCGCCACGGGTACGATAAAACATATCGGCACGTATAACAGCAAGACTCTCACCTACAATCCTGCATCCGCCGAAGGCTCACAGAGTGACGGAGTGCTCATTGCCATGGACGAGAAATGCCAGTATCTCAATGCCTTGGTGCCCGAAACGCTACAGTCGGATGTTGACAGGGAAGAATAGAAGTTGAATAACAAAGAGTTAAAGACGTATGAATACATTATTATATATATCAATATTTATATTGCTTCTGTGTATGCCCTGCTCAGCTGAGGCACGCAAGAAGCAGACTCCTCCCGTTGAGCTTAAGGCATTGACTGTGGAGCATTTAGATAATCCCTTGGGTATAGACACCCCTACCCCACGCTTCTCATGGAAATCATATAGCAAAAAGAATGATGTATGCCAACTGTCCTATCATATCCTTGTGGCAAGCAGTAGGGAAAAACTGGATGCCAATGAGGGTGACCTATGGGATTCGGGCGAAGTGCCGTCTGGCAGACAGTTGTGGATTGAATATCAAGGCAAACCGTTGAAGTCAAACCAACATGCCTATTGGAAGGTGAGAATCACCACCAATGCGGGCACCTCGGCATGGAGCAGTCCCGCCTATTTCAGTGTAGGACTTCTCTCTGAAAGCCGATGGGGCGGAAGATGGATTGGTATGGAAAGTTTGGCAGAGGGCGAACAGCGCGGTGTGCATACCCGAATGGCTGCCCGATACCTGCGCAAGGAGTTTCAGCTCAAGTCGGGAAATATCCGCAGAGCCACGGCATTCATTGCCGGATTAGGCCTTTACCGCCTCTATATCAACGGAAAGGAAGTGGGAGCCGCCGATGTGCTGAAGCCTGTACCGTCGGATTACCGCAAGACTATATATTACAACACCTATGATGTGACCTCCTTTGCCGACAGCATCATGGCGGTGGGTGTCGTATTGGGCAATGGACGCTACTTCCCCATGCGACAGAACAAGCCTTACAAGACTCCCGTATTCGGCTTGCCCAAATGTCGAATGAATATCATCATTGAATATACCGACGGAAAGCAACAGCGATTGGTAACTGACGATAGTTGGCGTGTCACCGCACGCGGCCCGATACGTGCCAACAACGAATATGACGGCGAGGAATATGACGCGCGTATGGAAATAAACGGTTGGACCCTTCCCGGATATGACGACAGCGGATGGGCAAAGGCCGAACGCACTGATATTCCCACAGGAGTGCTCACCCCGCAGATGACTCCAAGCATGAGAGCCGAGGAAGTGACATCGGCATTGACTGTCACGCCACAAGGCAACGGAATGAATATCATCGACTTCGGTCAGAATATGGCAGGGTGGATAAGCGTCGTCCCCAAGGGAAGAGCCGGCGACACCATCCGCATACGTTATGCCGAGAAACTGAATGACGACGGCACTCTTTACACAGCCAACCTGCGTGACGCACGCTCTGAAGACATTTACGTATGCAACGGAAAAGAGACAGCTCCGTGGACACCGTCTTTTGTATATCATGGATTCCGATATGTGGAAGTAAGCGGTCCTGTTGACCAAGCGCCCAACAGCTTCAAGGCATACGCCGTGGGTGACGCTATGGCGAGCATCGGCAACTTCACATGTTCTGACACCTTGCTCAACCGTATCATAGGGAATGCCCGTTGGGGAATCCGCAGCAATTACAAGGGCATGCCCGTGGATTGCCCGCAACGCAACGAGCGTCAGCCATGGTTGGGCGACCGCACTGCCGGTGCATTCGGCGAGAGTTTCCTTTTCGACAACGAGCGTCTCTATACCAAATGGATGAGGGATATATGCGAGGCACAGCGTTCGGACGGCAACATCCCCGACGTGGCACCATCCTTTTGGAATTATTACACCGACAATGTCACCTGGCCCGCCGCACTGCCCTTTATCTGCGACATGCTCTACAGGCAATACGGCAACCTGCAACCCATGCAGCAATCCTATGCCTCGATACGCAAGTGGACCAATCATATCATGGAGGAATACAGCAAGGACGGCATCGTGCGTCGCGACAAATACGGCGACTGGTGCCTGCCGCCCGAGTCATTGAAAATTATTCACAGCAAGGACTCCACCCTGCAGACCGACGGCAGTCTTATTGCCACGGCTTATATGGTGAGGGTGATGCAGCTGATGGAGCGGTATGCCCCTCTTGCCGGTAATCCTGCCGACACTGTCTTATGGAAGACTCAGAGAGAGAGATTGACCACCCGTTTCCATGAGGTCTTTCTCACCAACCGTCCCAACACTTCCCTTTCTCCGGGCCACACCCTTTATCCCGACAGCATCTATTATGGCAACAATACTGCTACCGCCAATATCCTTCCGCTTGCCTTTGGCATGGTGCCCGAAAGCCTGCGTGAGGAAGTGGTGAAGAATCTCGTCACCACCACATTGGTGCGCCATGGCGGACATGTCTCTACTGGAGTCATCGGCACTTCGTGGCTCCTTACCACGCTCAGCGACAACGGGTTTGCCGATGTAGCATGGCTTCTTGCCACTCAGCGCTCCTATCCATCATGGGGATATATGGTCGAGAACGGAGCCACGACGATATGGGAACTGTGGAATGGCGACAAGGCTAATCCCAGCATGAACAGCGGCAATCACGTGATGCTGATAGGCGACCTCGTAACTTGGGCATTCACACGTCTGGCAGGTATTCGTAAGTCGGATGATATGATTCGTCAGTCGGACGATCTGGCTACCAAGGGAAGCAATGGCATACACAGATTTCTTCTGAGTCCTCTTTGGGACATACAGGACTGTGACGAGGTGAACGCAAGCTACGACTCCCCATACGGTATGGTGGGCAGCCATTGGAAGAAGACCTTGGAGAGCTATTCCTGGGAAGTCGAAATTCCATGCAATACGATGGCATCCGTTGTTTTGCCCGACGGCAGTGTCAAGGAGATCGGGTCAGGAATACATTGTTTTGAGGGAACTATACCAACCACTTCCTCCATGATTCTTGATGACGAGTTTCTATATACCCACGCCGATTTCCCGCAATGTCATGCGGCTACGATAGCCGAAATGGACAATGGCGACTTGGTGGCAGCTTTCTTCGGAGGACCATACGAGCGTCATCCCGATGTCTGCATCTACGTATGCCGCAAGCCTTATGGTTCTGACAAGTGGTCAAAACCTATTCTCGCCGCCGACGGAGTCTTTGAGCAAGGAACAGAGCAGGCGCGCATTGCCGGTATTGACAGCACCATGACGCGTAAGGCTTGTTGGAATCCGGTGCTATGCAAGATGCAGAATGGCGAACTGTGGCTTTTCTACAAGATAGGCAGCAGTGTGGCAGACTGGACGGGATGGCTTGTAAAGTCGAAAGACGGTGGCAAGACATGGAGCCGTCGTGAACCTTTGCCCGCGGGATTCTTGGGTCCCATCAAGAACAAGCCCGAATGGGTTGACGGCAAGTTGGTATGCGGTTCAAGTACGGAAAGGGGGGGATGGAAACTTCACTTCGAGATATATGACCCTGCCACAGGCAAGTGGAAATACATAGGACCCATTGAGGCGGAACGCGCCCCACGCACTGAAAATCCGTCAGACATCAAACCCATCGACTGCATACAGCCCTCCATCCTACGTCATCCCGACGGTCGTCTTCAGGTGTTGGCACGCACGCGCAACGGTTGGCTCGCCACTTCCTACAGTAACGATGGCGGAGAGACGTGGAGCAAGGTTAAGTTGTCGGAAGTGCCCAACAACCAGTCGGGCACAGATGCCGTCACTCTCCGCGACGGGCGTCACGTATTGATATACAACCCCTTCTCCACCCTTCCCGGCACCAAGAAAGGTCCCCGCACTCCGCTACAGATTGCCGTGAGCGAGGATGGGGAGCATTGGCGCCCCCTGTTGATGTTGGAAGACAGTCCCATCAGCCAATACTCCTATCCCTCCATCATCGAAGGTCGCGACGGCTCTCTCCACTGTATCTACACCTGGCGCAGGCAGCGTGTGGCATACAAGCGTATAAAGCTTGACAAGTAATCTATATAAAAAAAAAGTTGTAAAACATCTGTCACTGTCAGCCTAAGCTATATTATACTGATATACAGATGTTTAAAAACATCGAAGGCTGACAGAGACTCTCAAAAACAGCCAAACATCGATATCATTAAGCCTATATTACTTAAAAAAAGGGCTCAAAAAAACATCATTTTTCTCGATATTATGATAAATTAGATGAAAAACCGCACATTTTGCATTCATAATTCACCAAAACACCGTATGTTTGCATAATAAGATTGCAAGGATGATGTTAAGAGGACACTCTATTGTCTGTCTTTTTTTAGAATAGGTTGACTCCAAAATTTTAAAAAAAGATGAAATATAAAGAAAGATTTTTTGACATTCAAAAATGTTCAGAACGTGAGCAATTAATGTATGAAGTGTACTATCTTTATAAGGTGGAAC
>JALERP010000168.1 GCA_022764085.1 Prevotella sp. | reverse complement strand
AGAGATAAAGAGGAAAAGAGATTTTTGTTTATATAGAGTAGGTCGCAAGCGACGGAGAACACAGAGCCTTCGGGCAGATGAAATCATGCGCAGCCCTCTTTGATCTCTAAATGCCTTGGCATTCAGTCTCTTTCCTAATATAAACACTCTTAATCTCTTAAACTCTGTGGTTAAAAAATTACTTTCGAAACTTGAGTAAAAAAGAACAAAAAATTGGAATCCCCTCGTGGAGAATGATTCTCCGGAGGGGATTCTAACGAAAAAGGACATTTTTAATCAAGGTGGAACAGTTCCACTAAAGGGATGCTGACTGGCGAGTTATCGGGGTTAACCTCCATAATGTCCGCCATCATATCCCACCATTTTTGTGTGATTGGGTCAACGTTGGTAGTATCCTGACTATTGGTTTCCTTGTCGCACTTTTGCACGGCAAAGAGCAGATTGGTATCTTTGTCCCAGAAAATGCTGTAGTCGCTAACACCCTGCTCCTTTATCATCTCCACCAATTCGGGCCAGATGGCTGCATGGCGCTTGGCGTATTCTTCCTCACAGCCTTTTTTCAAGTACATCTTAAATGCAAATCTCTTCATAACTTCTAATTTAAATAAGTTGTGGAAGGAAACTGGATATTATCAATATCACTATTCCTACTATTAACACGGCGATGGTCTTCGACGAGCAGCCCTTCCACTCCTTGAGTATGATACCCCAGATATTGGAGAACACCACGTTGAGAGCCATCAGTATGCAGAACGAGAGCGTGGTCAGTGTGGCGGACTCGGTGAGGAAACCCTTGCCGAGCGACAAACCGAAGAACTGACTGTACCATAAGGCACCTGCAAGCAGACAGAACAGGGCATTGTTACCCCAAACGGCAGACTTGCCATAGTCGCCCCACGTACCGTTCTTGCTGTTCTGATAGAAGCAATATACGGCATTTGTCAGGAATCCGCCCACGGTGACGAGCATCGTGGCTGGCAAGGTCTTATACATGTCGGGGGTAAGGTCTCCGAAGTTGATGTCAGCTCCAAAGGCGAGTCCCACGTTGAAGCATCCGCTCATGAATCCAGCAAGGAGTGCGATGGCAAGTCCCTTCGGGAAGTTGAAGTCCTTTACAGCCTCCTTCTTCTGTTCCTCGGAAAGCGAAGATGCCTTCATACTGCCTGCCAGACCGATGACGGCAATACCGACTAAGGTAACAACCACACCGATGATAACCGATGCAGTGAGTGATGCCAAGGCATTCTGTTCAGGGAAGAAGATATTCAGGAGCACCGGACCCATGATGGTGCCAAGACCAGCACATGTGCCAAGGGCTATACTCTGTCCGAGAGCCACACCAAGGTAGCGCATTGAGAGTCCGAAGGTGAGACCACCCACACCCCAAAGCACACCGAAGAGCATGGTCATGAGAACATTGAACGAACTGTCGGCATTGAACAGTTCGAAGAGTGAATGGCCGTCAGGCACGGCGAGACATGCGCCAAGCAACGGCAACAACAGCCATGCGAAGACTCCCTGCACAATCCAGTAGCTCTCCCAGCTCCAGTCCTTAATCTTGTTGATGGGGACATAGCAACTGCTCTGGCAGAAAGCTCCGATGGCTATTATTAACAAACCTATTGTAATTTCCATTATAACTCAAAAGCAAACTCCTACGCTCTCTTACTCAGCACCTCAGCCTCATACTTCTCGATGTCGGCGATATAAGACTCTCCTACAGGGATGTTGTTCTTGAGGTTGAAGTAGTCATATACAGCACCGAAAGGCAGGGTCTTCTCTTCCTCAAGCAGGGCGAGACGCTGGAACAACTTACCCTCATCCTCATACTTGCGGAGCAGAGGCAGCGGCTCAAGGAATGCCTGGAGAAGTGACTTCTGGGCAGCACGTACACCGATGATGTATGCACCGATACGGTTGATGGATGCGTCGAAGTAGTCGAGACCGATGTGGGCGCGATCGAGGGCATCTGCACGAACAAGCTCAGAGAAGAGGTTGCGGGTGTTGTCGTCGAAGAGTGTCACGTGGTCAGAATCCCAGTGCATCGGGCGAGACACGTGAAGCATCAGTTCAGGAACGAACAACAGAAGTGAAGACACTGCGTCGGACACGTTCTCGGTCTGCTCGTAGTGACCTGTATCGAGAGTGTACATCACGTTGTTCTTAGAGCAATAGCCAGCGTAGAAGTCGTGAGAACCAACGGTGTATGCCTCAAGACCGATACCAAAGAGCTTTGCCTCTAAGCATGGTTTCATGTCGGGCAACTGCTCGGCAAGGATTTCGTCGAGGCTCTCCTTAAGAATCTGGCGATAGCGGAGCTTCTCAACTGTGAGGTCCTTTGAACCGTCATGTACCCAGATGTTCATGATACACGGGTCGCCCTGGAACTTACCCATTGCATCGGCGATGCGGCGGCAACGCTTGGTGTGCTCAATCCAGAAGTCGCGGATGCTCTTGTCGGGATTTGACAGTGTGAGGTCGCCGCTCTTTGGATGAGAGAATGAAGTGGAGTTGAAGTCGAGGCACATGTTGCGCTCCTTAGCCCACTGCATCCATCCCTGGAAATGCTCTACGCCCACCTCGTCGCGGTCAACAAACTTGTCGCCAAACTCTCCGTAGGTCTCATGGAGGTTAAGGCGCAGAGTACCGGCGAGCAAAGATATCACCTTGTCAATATCCTGGCGCAGCTCGTCGATGTTGCGTGCCTTACCGGGATAGTTTCCAGTGGTCTGAATACCACCAGAAGCAGCCTCATTGCGCTCGAAGCCGACAACGTCGTCAGCCTGCCAGCAGTGCAATGAGATTGGAGTTTTCTCCAACAGCTCAATGGCCTTGTCTGTATCAACACCGAGCGCAGCATAGCGCTCCTTAGCAATCTCGTAATTTTTCTTAATCAATTCTTCTTTCATAATTATATGTTATTTAAATTTCTGTAATTCTTAATGTTTATTAGGAGTTAACTACCAAAAGTTGAGCTTAATTCTTAACTCTTAATTCCCAAGAACGTCTCATAAGCCTTGTCCCACAGCTCCTTGTCTTTAGGCTCAAACACCCTCTGCTCCACTGAGTTGGCTATGATGGACCTCATATCCCATATATCCTTCACCTCTCCGGCGGCCTTGGCCTGCAGCATGATATTGCCTATGGCAGTGGCTTCCTGAGGACCTGCCTTCACGGTGACACCGCAACTGTTGGCTGTCATCTGGTTGAGATAGTCGTTGAGCGAACCACCACCTATTATATATAATGTGTCGAGGTCGAAGTCGGCAAACTCCTTCAGCCATGTGAACACCTGGCGATAGCGCAGTGCAAGACTGTCAAAGACACAACGTATAATCTCGGCGTAGCCCTGCGGCACATACTGCCCCGTGGCACGGCAATATTCCTGTATTGCCCCTATCATCGAGGAAGGATTGGCAAAAGCGGCATCATCCGGGTTGATGAGACACTTGAATGGTTCCTGCGCCATAGCCTCGCGCTGCAATTCGGTGTGCGACTGAGGCGCATCGGTGAACTCCTTGCGGCAACGCTCGTATATCCACATTCCGCAGATGTTCTTGAGAAAGCGTGTAGTGCCATCGATACCGCCCTCGTTGGTGAAGTTAAGCTCGCTGCTGCGGTCGTTGATGATGGCATCGCGTGTCTCGATACCCATAAGGCTCCATGTTCCCGAACTGAGATAGGCGAAACGCTCGTTGGCTGCCGGCACTGCAGCCACTGCACTCGCAGTGTCATGACCTGCCACGGCCACTACAGGCACTGCCCCAAGACCGGTAATCTTCTGCACCTCCTCGGTGAGTGTGCCTATAACCGTTCCCGGCATAGTCATCTCGCCGAATTTGTCGCGCTCAAGTCCAAGACTGCCTAAGAGGTCGGCATCCAAGTCCTTGCTCACCGGGTTCAGAATCTGCGATGTTGAAGCCACGGTGTATTCGCATATAGCCTTGCCCGTGAGCATATAGCTTAGGGCATCGGGGATAAACAGAATCTTGTCGGCATTCTCGAGAGCCGAGTTTCCAGCCTTGCGCATGGCATATAGCTGGAAGAGAGAGTTGAAGTTCATAAACTGTATGCCCGTCTTGGCATACACAGTCTGCTTATCGACTGCCTCGGCGAAATATTTCTCCATCATGCCCACGGTATGTGGGTCGCGGTATGCCAGCGGGTTGCGCAGCACAGCCCCGTCATCGCCGATGCACAGGAAGTCGCATCCCCAAGTGTCGATACCGATACTTGTGATGTCGATACCTCTCTTGGCGGCAACCTTCAGTCCGCCGATGATTTCGGAATAAAGTGCGTATATGTCCCAATAAACATGACCGCCTGTTTCAATTAGGTTATTGCCGAAACGAGTCAGTTCCTCTTGTTCTATCTTGCCTTCGGAGAGCGAGCCTACGATAGTGCGTCCGCTGGTAGCCCCAAGGTCAATAGCAAAGAAATACTTTTTATTTTCCATTATTCAAATTTAGGTCGTTACTTTAGTGAATTGTTTTATTTCGGTTGCAAAATTAGGGCTAAATTTCGACACTGAACAATAGAATTTGACTTTATAGCATTAATTTTTGGCGAACCTACCTACACTTTTCCCTATAGTCGGATGGTTTCATGCCTGTTTCGGCCTTAAACTTGGAAGAAAAGTAGTCAGGTGAACCGAAATTGAGCCGATAGGCAATCTCCTTGATGCTCTCGTCGGTGGAGCTGAGCAGTTCCTTGGCAAGCTGCAGGCGGAGGTTGTGCTGATACATGGTGGGGGCGATGCCGGTGTATTCCTTGAAGAGCTTGCGGAAACTGGAATAGCTGATACCCAACTTCTGTGCTATCTCCTGTATTGTGGTGCATGTCTCGAGCGACTCCCTTATCATAACCTTCGACTTAGCAATGATATCCACCTGTGCAGAGTTCTTCTGCAACTCACTGTTGCGCTCACGGTAGTACATCAGTCCTATCAGGAAGTTGACTATTCCGGCAAGAGTCTGCTGGTAGTTGGGGTTCTCGCTGTCAGCCACCTTCAGAGCCTGCTCGAAGATGTTGATGATGGTGTTGCTGAATCCCACGTGGTATATAGGTTTTTCCGGAGTGAGGAATCCCGCCTTCACCCTGTCGTCGATGTTCTTTCCCTTAAAACCAATCCAGTAGGAAGTCCACCCCTTGTCTGACAGTGGTCTGTAGGTGTGCCACTCCCCGGGGAAGAGCAGGAAGATGTCTCCCGCCTTGATACGTGTCTCTCTCTGGTGTTCAGACTGGAACACTCCCTCACCCTCGGACTGATAGAGAAGTTGGTATTCGTCAAGCACCCTTCCTTTATCCACATTAAAGAAGTACCCGTATGCGTGTCCTTTTGTAGGATACGCCTCCCAAGGCCCTATTTTTTCAAAACCGACGGTGCTGATTGTCAGCCCCCACTCTGCATCGCGCTCTGATGCCAATAGATATTTGCTTATCTGCATAATGTAATTTAAGTTCAGAAATCAGTAGTTCTTTTTTTAAACAAATTAGGTTTGCGGGTGCAAAGGTAATAGCAATAATTATCTTCTACCCCTAATATTTGACAATACAACTTGGATTTTTGATACGTCTTGTTTATATACCTTATTATAATATAGGATAACAGAGTATTCTTGCTTGACAAACTATGTTTTTTGGCTAAAAACTCCATGTCTCTTTTATCTTCTGTTAATACCGGGCAAGGTGACAGGTTAAGGACTGTCATTATTAACCTAATACTCCAGCGGGAGTACTGCGGTACTCCGCCCTGCGTTACACCAGTACTCCACCCTGAGTTACATCAGTACTCCGCCCTGAGTACCAAAGTACTCCGCCCTGAGTACCGAAGTACTCCGCCCTAAGTACCAATAATACTCATAGTGTCTTTTCCTGATTTCACTAGACACTTTTCCTTTTTATAAACTAAAACAGTAGACAGTCCTGCAAAAGCCATACTGAATCAATAGACACAAGCGTAAATGTCGTACTGATATTCTTGACATGTTGGTTTTGCTGGAAAC
>JALERP010000151.1 GCA_022764085.1 Prevotella sp. | reverse complement strand
TCGATTAGGCAGCGAGAGCGTACTTGTTTTCGCCAATTAAATTTTTGTCCACTCTGATTATGGAGGTAGCCGACGAGACTCCGCATGCTTACGTACCATTTCGGCCCGCTGTCAAATCCAGTCAACCCCATGATAACGTATTTTCAGACTGCAAAGATAAGTATTTCCTGCCATTCCACCAAGGAAATTGGGTGAAATCTTGCAAAAAAAAGATAAATAAGCTCGAAAATCACGTTTTTCCCATAAAACAGTCGTATAATTACGCCTGTTTTAAATCGTCAAATAGCCCTTGGCAAGCATCCTCAAGCAGTTCGATAACAAACTCGAAGTCCCTGTCGCCGCCATAATATGGGTCGGGCACAGTGGATTGGTTGTTGTGGTGACGCAGGTAGTCAGCCATCATCACCACCTTTGCTTTTGCTTCTTGGGACAGGGCCATGGAGGTCACGGTACGGTAGTTCTCTCTGTCCATGACGATGATAAGGTCGAAGTCGTTGAAGTCCTCACGGCATATCTGTCGCGCACGGCTGTTGAAGTTGTAGCCATGGGCATTGCCGTGACGGCGCATGCGTGCATCGGGCAGTTGTCCGACATGCCAGCTGCCTATGCCTGCAGAGTCAATGAGGAAGTCATCCTGACACCCGTTTTCATTCACGATATGCTTCATTATCCCCTCGGCAGCCGGTGAGCGGCAAATATTGCCGAGACATACAAATAAGAGTTTTTTTGTCATAATATCGAAATTTTCGTGCAAAGATAGTTCTTTTTCCGAAAAAATATGTACCTTTGCACAATATTTAATGCAAAAAAGTGTTTCTTTAGATAGAAGAATATTGATTTTATGACATATATGATGAAAAACATCAGGAATTTTGTCCTTGCACTTGTCATGATAATGGCAGGAGGAGTGACGGTCAATGCTCAGTCGATGTCCGACGAGCAGGTGATGCAATTTGTAGTGACGGAGTACAACAATGGTACTTCGCAGTCGCAGATAGTTACCAAGTTGATGCAGAAAGGCGTTGACATCAACCAGATACGCCGTGTAAGGCAGAAATACGAGCGCCAGGCCAAGAACGGAGGACTTGGTATAAAGGACATTACTGGTGAGCAGGCTGCCGACAACCGTATGCGCACCAATAACGGCAAGGACAAGAACAAGGCTGGAGGACAGATGCAGACGCAGAAGAATCTGAATCTTGACAGCAAACAAATATATACTGACGAGAACCCGAATTTCACTGGTATGCAGGATGAGTTGGGAGTGCTTTTACCCGACTCGCTTTTGATGTCAATGCAGGAGAAGGGAGGAAGAAAGGTGTTTGGACGTGACATATTCAACAATAAGGAGTTGACTTTCGAGCCAAACATGAATATTGCAACACCGCAGAATTATCGTCTTGGTCCTGGTGATGCAGTCTTTGTGGACATCTACGGGGCTTCCCAGAAATCCATTCAAGCCACAGTCACTCCCGACGGCACAATTGTGCTCGAGGGCTTTGGACCTGTGACCGTGAGCGGACTCACCGTGGCTCAGGCGAATGCAAGGCTTAAGGCTACGCTCGGCGCGCGCTACAGTAGTTCGAAAGTGCGTCTGACCGTGGGGCAGACCAAGACTATCATGGTGAACGTGATGGGTGAGGTGGCAGCACCGGGCACTTATACACTGTCGGCTTTTGCCTCTGTGTTCCATGCCCTGTATATGGCAGGCGGAACTAACGATATCGGTACTCTGAGAAACATCAAGGTATATCGCAACAACAAATTGGTGACCACAGTGGATATTTATGACTATATCCTCAACGGCAAACTCACTGGCAATGTGCGCCTTGCCGACAACGATGTCATTGTTGTAGGGCCGTATGACTGTCTTGTGAACGTGACGGGAAAGGTGAAGCGACCGATGTTCTATGAGATGAAGAGGAACGAGAGTGTGGGAACATTGTTGAAATATGCGGGAGGTTTCACTGGCGACGCATACAAGAAGACCGTGAAGGTGATAAGGAAGTCTGGTTCAAAATACTCAATATTCAACGTCGGGGAGTTTGATGTAAGTTCATTCAAAATAGAGGATGAGGACTCTATAGCCGTTGACTCCGTTATACCAAGATATTCTAATATGGTAGAGGTAAGGGGAGCGGTTTTCCGTCCCGGAATGTATCAGGTAGGAGGAGAGATTACAGGAGTGAGGAGCCTGCTTGAGCATGCTGACGGTGTTACCGAAGACGCTTTCCTCAAGCATGCCGTGATGCACAGGTTGAAGTTCGACCGTACTCTTGAGGTGATTCAAGTGGATGTGGAGGGCATTATGTCAGGCCGTGTGGCTGACATACCTCTGAAAAACGAGGATGTGCTGTATATCCCGAGCAAGAAGGACTTGCAGGAGCAGCAGACATTTACAATCCACGGTGAGGTGATATATCCGGGAAAATATGCATACGCAGACAATACGACCATCGAGGACCTTATCATACAGGCAGGAGGTTTGACGGATGCTGCTTCAGTTATGAAGGTTGACGTGGCTCGCCGCATAGCCGATGCACATGCCATAGAGGCAACAGACACGATAGCCCGCACCTATTCGTTCAAACTGAAGGACGGTTTTGTTATCGACGGCACTCCCGGTTTCGTGCTTATGCCGTATGACGAGGTTTATGTGCGTACAAGTCCCGGATTCTCCGAGCAGAAGAACGTCTTGGTACAAGGTGAGATAATGTTCAGTGGAACATATACCCTGTCAAAGAAGAACCAAAGGTTGAGCGAATTAATCAAGGAGGCGGGTGGCCTTACCAATACCGCCTATGCCAAGGGCGCACGCTTGGAGCGGCGTCTCACTTCCGAGGAGCGTGCGAGAATGGAAACAATCCTTCGTATGGTGAAGTCCCAGTCTGGCAGTGGAGACACTCTCGACATAAGGAAACTCGACATTCGCGACACCTACAGTGTGGGAATACAGCTTGACAAGGCATTGGAAGAGCCAGGCAGTAATTATGATGTGGTTTTAAGGCAGGGCGACAGGATATACATACCTGAATACACCAACACCGTAAAGATAAGCGGCGACGTGATGTATCCTAACACCGTGACCTACAGGCAGGGCAAGGGAGTGAAGTACTATGTTGACAAGGCAGGCGGTTGGGGCAACCGTGCCAAGAAGAGCCGTGCTTATATAGTATATATGAATGGTACTGTGGCACAGGTAGGTCGTGGCGTGAAGCCCGAGCCAGGCTGCGAGATAGTAGTGCCCACCAAGCCCGAGGGCCGCAAGATGTCCACCGGCGAGATAGTGTCCATAGCCTCCGGCTCAGCGTCCATCGCCGCAATGATAGCAACAATAGCAAACATTATCAAGTAATGATTATGGAAGAGAAGAAAGAATTGGAAGTGATAGACCTGCGGGTCGTCTTCAATAAGATATGGTCAAGGCGGAAACTGTTTTACAAGGTTCTGCCGATAACATTCGTGTTGTCGTGCGCAATAATACTCTGTGTGCCGAGATACTATACTTCGAGCCTTAGCCTGGCGCCAGAGATTGGCAACAGTTCAGGTATGGGCGGTGCGTTAGGTTCTTTGGCGTCGTCATTCGGTCTTGATTTCGGTGCAATGGAGACAACCGACGCCATCAATCCAATGCTTTATCCCGACTTGATGGAAGATAATGGATTTGTGACAGGACTGTTTGACATACATGTAAAAAGTGTTGATGGTGAAATAGACTGTTCTTACTATGAATATCTTACAAAACACCAGAAGAGAGCAATTTGGACTTATGCCATTGGTTGGGTTAAAAGACTCTTTACCACAAAAGACCAGAGTGGCAAGAAAGGCGGTAAGTTTGACCCTTATATGCTATCCAAAAAGCAAGATGATGTAGCCGCTCTTATCAGAAGCTTTGTAACGATCAGTATAGACAAGAAGACAGCTGTAATAACAATAGAAACGAAGGCTCAGGATGCACTTATATGCAAGACTGTGGCGGATTCGGTAAAGGAGCGTTTGCAGATATTCATAACAAACTATCGTACAAACAAGTCACGCATCGACGAGCAATATTACAAGAAACTCGTTGACGAGGCCAAGGCTGACTATGAGAAGGCGCGCCGTTTGTATGCCAGTTATGCCGATGCCAATATGGAAGTAATGCTTGAGAGTTACAAGGCAACACAGGCAGACTTGGAAAACGACATGCAGTTAAAGTATAATACATATACAACATTAATGACCCAATACCAGGCAGCCAGGGCAAAAGTTCAGGAGCGTACTCCGGCATTCACTTTGGTAAAGGGAGCTGCAGTGCCTATCAAGCCTGCAGGACCGAAGAGAATGTTATTTGTAATTGGTATGTGCATTTTGGTTACAATGATAACAAGTTTGTGGTTGATACGTGATGTTGTGAAAAAACAATGACATTAGACAAATTCAGATACATAGACATAAGCAAATTCAGGAGATGCTTGTACATTGACTTGAACAAGTGTCTTGTTTTTGGTAAGCGGGATATTGCAATTGCACTTTTCACTATTGGAATAGCAATCAATATCTTCGCTTCAATTCATGTCATGTATTTTTGGATGATAGAAGCGTATTGTCCTTTTGTGACGATGCCTTTGTTCATAATGTCAGTATTGTTGTCACGTTCTACCCGCACTCCAATATTCACGCGCACTGATTTTCTCCTGCCCACTCTTCTTAGTTTGATTGTGCAGTATTATCAGTGTTTGATTAATGCGCAAAATATTGTTCCCTTCATCATATCCACTGCAAGCCTTTGTATGTTCTACTGTATGTTCAGGATAGACAAGGAGATTGCAGAGAAATCATTGACAAAGATCTGCAAGGTGTTTGCGGGTTTTCTCATAATATCAATTCTGTTCTTCTTCCTTCATTTCATTGGAGTGAACCTGCCCAATGTGTCAGTAGAAAGAGGAAACTAT
>JALERP010000127.1 GCA_022764085.1 Prevotella sp. | reverse complement strand
GGTTCACGGAACTCGGCTCTTGCCGTGTATTCTATCATGTGGTGATAGAGGCGATACTCAACAACTACATTGTCACATGGCAAATAACGATAGATGACTTCAGATTTTGCCAATAGGATTAAGGCAGCATAGTTGAGATGGCCATCATTATCCATCAGCATGAAATCCTTCAGTACCTGATTGGTTGGAATGTTGTTGAATTCCGGTTTCTCCCATCTGTCAGCATACTTTTTCTTCATCACACGGATAGCTTCTTCATCAAGGTCTTCAAGCGAGAGTCCTTCGCAGATCTTCTCTGAGAAGTCAGGTTCTGACTCCTGCAATATCTTGAGATACATGGCATCGGACATTGGTTTTAGTTCTTCGCCAACACGCATCAAAGGTACATCCTCGAATTTGAAGACCTTGCCGATAGGACGTGATGGAACCTCAATCACAAGTACACGACGGTTCTCTTCATCATAGAGCTCGTAAATCTCAGGGCGAATAGTTGTGTCGCGATAAATGTCAGACTCCAGCTGCCCGGTGGCATCTTGTGCCTGTCGAGTACCGGTGACACGATGCGGATAGTTGTCGTGCATACCTATGACTAACCGACCGCCTCCTTCGTTGCAAAGGGCGATGACGTAGCCAAGGATGCAGCGGCGACGATCTTTCGGATTGGTCTTGCCTCGACCATCGTAGGAAACGTTGCCACCTTCTCCCGCCTTGAACTCAACGCGGTCTTCGGATTCGCGCATTTGCTGGAGTTGCTGTATGGTGAATTTATTCATTATTGTTGCGGTCTTTTCTTTAGATACGTTCATCTGCAATCAAGATTCTTTCTCTTGTTCGAGGGCAAAGATACAAATAATTATTCATAATTCAGCAGAATACACTTAATTTTTATCGTTTGTAGTGAAAATTTGATGATTTTTCAAGTATTTGGCGTCTTTACTTGCACAAACAAGGCATTCGTTAAAAAAAACAAGCAAATAAGGCATTTTTTTGTTATTTAGCTTGCTGATACAACATTTTTTCAGTAATTTTGCCGCAGAATTTGCGAAATAGAATATTATGGCAAACAATATAAATAAAGAGTGTATAAAAGGATTACAAATATGATAGACGAGATTATTGAATTTAACAAGACATTCGTGGCGGAGAAGGGCTACGAGAAATATATCACAGACAAGTATCCCGACAAGAAATTGGCAGTATTGTCGTGTATGGACACCCGACTTACAGAACTTCTTCCTGCGGCACTTGGATTGAAGAACGGTGATGCCAAAATTATTAAGAATGCGGGAGGACTGGTTATCTCGGCTTTCGACTCAGCCATGCGCAGCCTGATTGTCGCCATATATGAGTTGGGAGTAGAGGAAATCATGGTTGTGGCCCATTCTCATTGCGGAGCCTGTCACATGAGCTTCGAGCATTTCCGCCATGAAATGACAGCCCGTGGAGTGACGGACGATACGCTTGACACCATCGAAAAATGCGGGATAGACTTGCATCACTGGCTTGAGGGATTCAAAGACACTCCCACATCGGTGAAAAAGACAGTTGAGACAATCAAGACCCATCCGCTTGTGCCAAAGGATATTGTGGTTCGTGGATTTATAATAGACTCTGAAACAGGAGAGTTAGAGGAAGTTTAATAACTCAACTTTTGAAGTGATAATTCCCAATGTATAAGGGGTTTATTTAAACCACAGAGATAAAGAGGAAAAGAGAATTTTGTTTATATAGAGTAGGTCGCAAGCGACGGAGAACACAGAGCCTTCGGGCAGATGAAATCATGCGCAGCCCTCTATGTTCTCTAAATGCCTTGGCATTCAGTCTCTTTCCTAATATAAATACTCTTAATCTCTTAAACTCTGTGGTTCAAAATTACTTCCGAAACTTGAGTTAAAAAGCCTATTACTTGCAATGGTAATAACTCGTCAACTTATGTATCAACTTGTCAACTCGTTTACTTGTCAACTCGTCAACTGAAGATTACTTTTTCGCTAATGGAGATGCCTGGGTATAGGTGCGTGCTCCAAGCTCCTTGTCGAGCATATAGAGTCCGTAACCGTTGTCCTTAATCATCTTGATGTTGTCGATGTATCCCTGAGCAGTTTCCTCTTCCTCCACCTGCTCGTCGATGAACCACTTGAGCATACTTGTAGTGGCATAGTCGTTCTCCTGAACGGAGAGAGCATAGAGGTTGTTGATGAGCGATGTCACCTTCTGCTCGTGGGCGAGTGTGCTCTCGAATACGTCGAGGATATTCTCCCATGATGTTGGTACAGCCTCGATAGGCTTGAGGTCAACCTTTCCAGCACGTGAAATCACGTAGTTGAAGAAGATTTTGGCATGGTCCTGCTCTTCCTGGAACTGAACTTCAAACCACTTGCCCATACCAGGGTTACCGTTTGCATGGCACCATGCTGCCATTGACAGATAAAGATATGCCGACCACATTTCGGCGTTAATTTGGGCATTGATAGCCTCTTCTACTTTCTTGTTTAACATAATCGTAATATTTAATTAATAACTCTAAATTTTTAATTTTTAATTCTTAATTCTATTTGAACACAGAGGCACGGAGGCACAGAGTTTTTTTATTTTTAACACAAAGACACAAAGAGACAATGTCTTTTTTCGGGTACGGAAGATACAGAGAGCAGCTAAAGCTGCTTTACAAAGCCCACAAAGTTTTTCGTCCGCAATGTTTTTCATCCGCAAGGCTTTGTGGCGACTTTTAAGTCGCATGTTACCTTTGTATCAGGAAAAACCTTTGTTCCTTTGT
>JALERP010000123.1 GCA_022764085.1 Prevotella sp. | reverse complement strand
ACAAAGGAACAAAGGTTTTTCCTGATACAAAGGTAACATGCGACTTAAAAGTCGCCACAAAGCCTTGCGGATGAAAAACATTGCGGACGAAAAACTTTGTGGGCTTTGTAAAGCAGCTTTAGCTGCTCTCTGTATCTTCCGATACCAAAAAAGACATAGTCTCTTTGTGTCTTTGTGTTTAAAAAACAAAAAACTCTGTGCCTCTGTGTCTCTGTGTTCAAATAAAATTAAGAATTAAAAATTAAGAATTAAAAGTTAAGAGTTAAGAATTAAGAATTAAGAATTAAAAATGGATGCAAGATATATCGCAGTTCTGAGCATTGCGGGCAGCGACAGTAGCGGCGGTGCGGGAATACAAGCTGACATCAAGACCATTTCGGCTCTCGGATGCTATGCTGCGTCAGCCATTACCGCCATAACAGTGCAAAACACACTGGGCGTGACTGCCGTACATGCCGTTCCACCAGAAATCGTGGCAGGACAGATACGCGCAGTAATGGATGACATCAAGCCAAATGCTGTAAAGATCGGGATGGTGAATGATGCAGACACCATCAAGGCTATTGCAGACACCCTCGCCGACTACGATATCGAAAATATCAATATCGTGGTTGACCCTGTTATGGTATCTACAAGCGGGTCAAAACTGATGCAGGACGACGCAATAAAAGTGTTTATCGAGAAACTGCTCCCGATGTCAACACTAATCACTCCAAACATATACGAAGCCGAAATCCTGGCAGGGAAGAAAATTACCGATGAAGAATCCATGAATGATGTGGCAGGCATAATACTCTCAAAGCGTGCCGGGGCTGTATTAATAAAAGGTGGACATATAGAAGGAGAGAAAAAGGTTGACATGCTTTATTGCCCAGTACGCAAAACGGAATCCCGTGAGAGCGAATTAACCGCCATGTTTGGTGATTCATTCGAGAGCGAAACAGTGGAAACACGCAACACCCACGGTACGGGATGCACGCTATCGGCTGCCATCGCTTCAAATCTTGCCATGGGATTGGGTATTAACCAGGCTATTGACAAAGCCAAGTACTGGCTCACATCGGCTCTCATTGCAGGAGCTGAGGTGGAGATAGGTAGCGGACACGGGCCTGTGAACCATTTCTACGCTCCCAGGACTATGCGTATCATTTATGATGACTAATCATTAGCACACTTATACAAATGAGATCAATACAATTCATCACCCACCAGAACGACTGCATCGGTTATGCGGAGGGAGCGAAAATGGCTCTCGAAGGCGGATGTAAATGGATACAGTTGAGAATGAAGGACGCCACCGATGATGAGGTGAGGGTAGTGGCTGCTGAGATACAGCCGTTATGCAAACAAAATGAAGCGATATTCCTTCTTGACGACCGCGTGGAACTGGCTCGCGAACTGCATGCCGACGGTGTACATCTCGGAAAGAACGACATGCCAGTTGACGAGGCGCGCCGTGTGCTTGGCGAAGAGTTTATCATTGGAGGCACGGCAAATACCTTTGAGGATATAGAGCGACTGGCAAGCCAGGGGGCTGACTACATAGGTTGCGGACCTTTCCGTTTCACCACGACAAAGAAGAACCTTGCGCCTGTGCTCGGGATTGAAGGCTATCGCGACATTATCGAGAATATGCGTCGCGCAGGAATCGACATCCCTGTAGTAGCCATAGGTGGCATTACCGCCTCTGACATTGACGACATCCTCGCAACAGGAGTCAAGGGGATTGCGGTGAGCGGAAGCGTGCTGACTGCAGAGAATCCGGTGGCTATGATGAGAACACTGATAAATGGCGAATAATTATAAAACAATAATATGAACAACAACATCAAAATCAACTATCCAAGTTCAGAGAAAATCTACATGTCAGGTGAGATTTATCCCGAACTGAAAGTGGGAATGAGACGAGTGAACCTCACTCCTACCGTGACAATTGAAAATGGCGAGAAACGTATGGAAGAGAACGCTCCGGTATATATATACGACACCAGCGGCCCATACAGCGACCCCAACGTGGAAATAAACCTTGAAAAAGGTCTGCCAAAACTCCGTCAGCCGTGGATTGAATCACGCAAGGAGGGAGAGACCCAGATGGCTCTCGCCAAGCGCGGTGTAATCACCCAGGAAATGGAATACGTAGCTATACGCGAAAACATGAACTGCAAGGAACTGGGCATTGAAACCCATATCACTCCGGAGTTCGTGAGACAGCAGGTGGCAGAAGGGCGTGCTGTCATTCCCGCCAACATCAATCACCCGGAGTCGGAACCTATGATTATCGGTACGGACTTCCTTGTCAAGATTAACACCAACATCGGTAATTCACACCTTAATTCGAGCATTGACGAGGAGGTGGAAAAAGCTGTTTGGAGCTGCAAGTGGGGAGGAGATACCCTCATGGACCTCTCCACAGGCAAGAACATCCACGAGACACGCGAATGGATTCTCAGAAATTGCCCGGTACCGGTAGGAACTGTTCCCATGTACCAGGCTTTCGAGAAGGTAAACGGCAAGGCTGAAGACCTAACATGGGAGATATTCCGCGACACGCTTATAGAGCAGTGCGAACAAGGTGTTGACTATTTCACTATACACTGCGGCATACGTCTGAAGAACGTGCATTTGTCACAAGGTCGCCTCACGGGTATGGTGAGCCGTGGAGGGTCTATCATTTCAAAATGGTGTATGGTGCATCAGCAGGAGAGTTTCCTCTACGACCATTTCGACGACATCTGCGATATTTGTGCAAAATATGACGTAGCCATCTCACTTGGCGACGGACTACGTCCTGGCTCCACCTACGATGCCAACGACGCAGCACAGTTTGCCGAACTCGACATCATGGGCGAATTGGTTGAACGTGCTTGGGCCAAGAACGTGCAGGCATTCATCGAGGGTCCAGGTCATGTGCCAATGCAGAAGATTCGCGCCAATATGGACCGTCAGATTGAGAAATGCCACGGTGCACCTTTCTATACTCTCGGTCCGCTCGTAACAGACATTGCCCCAGCCTACGACCACATCACGAGTGCCATAGGTGCCGCGATGATAGGATGGTATGGCACTGCCATGCTATGCTATGTTACACCGAAGGAGCACCTCGCTCTGCCCAACAAGGATGATGTGCGCGAGGGAGTCGTGACATACAAGATTGCCGCCCACGCAGCCGACATCGCCAAGGGACACCCAGGAGCAACTGTGCGCGACAATGCCTTGTCAAAGGCCAGGTATGAGTTCAGATGGAAAGACCAGTTCAACCTCTCGCTCGACCCAGAGAAGGCTCTTGAATACTACAAGACCTCCAACAAGACCGAGGGCGAGTTCTGCACCATGTGCGGTCCGAATTTCTGCGCTGCCCGTATCAGCCACTCACTCAAAGACTGCGATAAATGAAAATCATAGTAATCACCTCGCCGGATTTCATTGCCGGCGAGGTTTCGCTTATTCACCAACTGTTTGATGCCGGTATCGACCGCATTCACATCCGAAAGCCGCAAGCCTCAGAAGATGAGGTCAGGGGACTGATTGAAGGCATTGACGGTAAGTGGCACAACCGTCTCTCGCTTCACGACCATCACCGTCTTGCCCTTGAATACGGTTGCGGAATACATCTCAACGGTCGCAACCCTTATCCTCCGAAGGATACAGAAAAAGATTTGGTAATCTCTGCTTCTTGCCATTCTGTTGAGGAGGTTGAAAAAAGGAAGGCAAAATGCGATTATGTATTCATGAGTCCGATATTCGACAGTATATCAAAACATGGATATACAGCAGCATATTCCCATGATGAACTAAAGGAAGCATTCGCCAAAGGAATAATAGACAAAAAGGTCATCGCCCTTGGAGGAATTACCCCAAAGCATATCCCATGGCTTGAAACGTTAGGATTCGGAGGCGCCGCCTTACTCGGACACGTATGGCAGCAAGCGAAAAACGGATTATTTGGCAGCCCCTTGGACGCCATTTTCAACGGGTATGTCAAACCAGAACATTGAGCCTTCCCCTGGTTCGCTCTCAACACCGACAACCCCGCCCAATCTCTGCACGATTTCCTTGCTTATCTGCAACCCCAATCCTGTACCCTGAACAAAGGAATTCAGTTTGACAAATCTCTCGAAAATCTTTGCTTTCATATCTTCGGGAATACCTATGCCTGTGTCCTCTACAAAGAATCTTATACGGTCTTTCTTTGAGAAATGATAGCCTACTATGATATGTCCCCTGTTGGTGAACTTAGCTGCATTCGAAGCGAAGTTTATCAACACCTGCTTGAGCCTGTTCGGGTCGCTCATTATGTGGCATTCCTCCTTCTGACATTCCACCTTAACCTTCACCCCGTCCTTTACCTTCATTTCTATCGAGGCAGCCACAGCCTTGCAAATATTGTTGACATCAACATCTTTCTCGACGAATTCCAATGTACCCGCTTCCAATTTCGAGAGGTCGAGTATGTCACTTATCAACTGTAGCAGCAACTCGTTGTTCTCTTCCACAATCTTCATCATCTCGTTCTTTTCTTGCTCAGGCACATCGTTATGGCAGAGCATCTGCGAGAATCCCACAATGGCATTGAGCGGGGTACGTATCTCATGGCTCATATTAGCAAGGAAAGCCGATTTCAGTTTGTCAGCCTGTTCAGCTTCCTCCTTAGCCTTCAAGAGCGAATGTTCCAGTCTCACCTGATGATTGACGCACTGGGTCAGAGTACTTATCTCGATTACCCCGTACTGCGGTTCGTATTTTGTCACCACAGAATACACCTGCAGGTAATCCCACGCGTCCTTTTCCCCCGGTCTCCTAATTCGCATACGCCTGTTGAGCCTCACATTCTTTCCTTGTCTCACCGCATTTCTGAAATCGTCGCTAACCTTACGGTCATCAGGATGGAGAATATCTACAAAATCGGATATTCCTGTGGAACTGTCGTCAATAGGCATTTTATTGTTCTTGTACCATTGTCTTGTGGCATATCCTGTATTGTCGATGACATTAATCCTTGCATATCCCAACTGGGCAAAGTCGGCGGTGAGAGATATAATCTCGTCCAGTTCGTGGATTTTCTGCGAGTTGTTCTGCTCGCGGGTCTTATCTACGTATGCCACAAGATATGCTTTCATTTCTCCGTCGCTGCTGTATAGTTTGCTGTATCTTGCCATCACCGTTATCCTCATGCTATTGCAGTCTCCCACCTGCTCAAATGGCATCTTGCCATAGCTGTATTCAAACGATGCATCCACAATATCCTGCTCCCTTATGCTTCGCTTCACCTGTTCAGTGAGCAGTGTACTCCTGAAAAGGTTGAAAACCTTCGCCTCTTCAAACGACTTCACTCCGAAGATGTTCATCGCCCTGTCATTAGCGAATGTGATGCTTCCGTCAATATTATACAGGCACAATCCTATTGGCATGTCCCTCAACACCTTTTCAAGCTTGTTTCTCTCAGATGCCACATCCTTTCGCGAGCGCTGTAGCCTTCGCCAAAGCATCATCAAGTTTGCAAGGTCTTTCAGCCACATAAGGTCGGCTTCCGACCATAAATATGGTCTGTCGAGAATATCAATCGCAAGAAAACCTGAGATTTTCCCGTATCTGATGATTGGCACACCAAGATGCGCCCTTACACCCAAGCTAGCGAGCAATTCCGCAGCCGTGGGGTCGTCCCATTGCTTTGTAGAAGCGTCATCCACTACAACACATTCACCCGCCTCAAGCTTGTCATACCACCATCTGTGTTTTCTGAAACTCTCCTCCCTGCCATCCATAGATGATGACACACCTTCAGCAAGCACCTCAAACACACAATACTGCAAGTCGGGATTGCGCCGGTCTGTTGACATTATTGCGACCCTGCCCGCCTTGAAATAGTAGAGCACGTCATGGAGGACGTCACTGAACGCCTCCTGAATATCATCAGTGTGCAATATCCTCTCCAGAGCCTTCGACATGGTCTTCTGGTAAATAAACTGAGCTTGTGAATTGTCTATCATCGTCATTTTGGGTTATATTATGTCTTTTGGGTGGCAAAGTTACAACAAAAAGTTGCCAATAATACACTTTACTCCTAAAAAAAACTTAAATCCCCGCATTTTTATCTCAAATAATTCTTTTTTCTCCCCAAAAAGCAATAATTTTGCACCCGCAAATCGCAAAGGAGAGGTGCTCGAGTGGTTGAAGAGGCACGCCTGGAAAGCGTGTAACCGGCAAAACCGGTTCGCAGGTTCGAATCCTGTTCTCTCCGCTTTTAAAACAAGATACCCTCGATGGCCAACGGCCATCGAGGGTAATTAGCATTAATGAACAAATATGAAACACATTAAATCGAAGATTGTCGCAGCGGCAATCATTGTAATGACTACCCTATGCCCGGTAGCCTCCGTGGCTGATTCCACAAATATTCCAAAAGTGGATTCCACAATAACGACTGCAAAGACGGCAGCAGTGGACTCTGCGGCAACAGAACTTATTACAGACGAGGAACTCATCGAAGCGGAAGAGACGGGGGGACTGCACAAGGAACTGAAGTCGAAGTTCATTGAGGGCAGTGCCGGTTTCATGTCGCTCGTTGCCTTGGCTCTTGTCATTGGCTTGGCTTTTTGCATAGAGCGAATCATATACCTTACTCTTTCTGAAATCAACGCCAAAAAACTTATGGAAACCCTCAGCCGCAAGATTGAGGAAGATGACATTGAGGGAGCAAAGGATATTTGCCGTAACACTCGCGGACCTGTTGCTTCCATTTGCTACCAAGGGTTGATGCGCATTGGCGAAAGTATCGAGAATATCGAACGTTCGATTGTATCATATGGCGCAGTACAGATGTCCAACCTCGAGCGAGGATGTTCTTGGATAAAACTTTGTATCACCATTGCACCGTCGTTGGGATTCCTTGGCACGGTGATTGGTATGGTGATGGCATTCGACGACATCCGTATGGCTGGCGACATTAGTGCCACCATTGTTGCCTCAGGTATGAAGGTGGCGCTCATAACCACAATTTTCGGTATTATCGTAGCACTCGTGTTGCAGCTTTTCTACAACTATATCGTGTCGAAGATTGAGCATATCACCTCGCAAATGGAGGAATCTGCTATCACACTGCTCGACGGTATAACAAAATACAAGAAGAGATGAAGAAAAAGGTGAATGTCAACAACTGGCAGTCTTGGCTCAAGATTGGATTGGTGGCTATATCTGCGGTGGTGTTCGCGTTGTTCTGGCTCGTTGGATATGACATGCCGTATGAGGAGGATGCTGATTTCAACGCCCCCTTGCTTACGGACGTTCTTATTGGATACGTATATCTTTTAACTGCAGCAGCAGTGGGAGTGGCTGTTTTTTCTGCCATACACGGCATCAGGACGCGAAGCCGACAAGGTGGCGTGGAGAATGGTGTGCCTACTGCACGCATAAACACCATTACATGGATCATTACAGTCCTACTGTTGGCAGGCTCTTTCGCTTGTGCCACAACTGAGCCAATCAAGGTGAACGGAAAGCTCTATTCCGAGACTATCTGGCTAAGGCTCTCCGATATGTTCATAGTTACATCGGGAGTGATGATTTTGTTGGCAGTCATTGCCGTGGCATTCGGTATGTCTGGCTATTCCCGAAGATTAAAGTAATGTAATTTATCCACCATGCTGTTCGGAAAGAAAAAAGACCGCAATATACCGGCACTCAACACTACTTCAACGGCTGACATCTCGTTTATGCTGTTGATTTTCTTCCTCGTCACCACGTCTCTTGACACCGACGAGGGACTGACGCGTTATCTGCCGCCCGTACCGGAGAAGAACGAGCTTAAACAGATGGACGTGAAACGAGAAGACTTGTTGAACATCTGTATTGACGCCGATAACCGTTTGACATGCGACAACGACACGGTGACGGCAAGACAACTCACGGGAAAAGTGGAGCAATTCATCACAGAACGCGGCAACAAGCATGTCATTTCCATAAAAGCCGACAGATATAGCAGTTATGAAGCTTATTTTGCCATGCAAAACGCTATTGTGAACGCATATACAGCAGTCAGGGAGGATATTGCCCGCAAGGAGTTCAAGATTCATTACAGCCAATGTTCTCAGGAACAGCGCGATGCCATAGCACGTATTTGCCCGCAGAGAATCTCTGAGGCGGAGCCAACGGAAGGAGGGGAACAATGAGCATGTTCAAAAGACGCAACCACAGTGTCCCGGGTCTCAACACGGCATCCCTACCCGACCTCATCTTCACCGTGCTCTTTTTCTTTATGATTGTCACTCACATGAAGGAAAACCAGATGAAGGTGAAGTTCCAAGAACCGCAAGGGTCAAAACTCGAGAGACTGACAAAGAAATCCACAGTATCACATATCTACATTGGCAAACCTATAAAAGGCGGAAGCGATGACTTGGTGCAAGTGAACGACAGGATTGTGGATGCTTCAGAAGTGGAAGACTTCATTGCCGCTGAGAGAAAGAGGATGGCACCTGAGGACGCCAAGAAGATGACCGTGAGCATCAAGGCTGACAAAAAGGCTAACATGGGGGTCATAACGGATGTGAAACAGTCGCTAAGGCGTGCCAACGCACTCAAAATACTCTATTCGGCAAAGAAAGAGACACATGAGGGCAAATAATGATGTCAAATTCTATTTTTTTTCATAAAAATGCTTATATTTTTATTGTTAATGCAGATTATTTTGTAACTTTGCACCACAAATAATAAAAATAAAGAAAAGAAATGGCAAACCAGAAGATTGACAAACTTGACAAGCAGATCCTGACTATGATAGCAGAGGATGCGCGAGTGCCTTTCCTGGAGGTAGCAAGAGCTTGCAACGTGAGCGGTGCCGCCATCCACCAGCGCATTCAGAAACTGTCGAATGCAGGTATTATCAAAGGGTCAAAATTCATCGTTGACCCTGAGAAAATCGGTTACGAAACTTGTGCCTATATAGGCCTTAACCTCAAAAATCCCGAAAATTTTGACATTGTGGTGGAGGAATTACGGAATATTCCCGAGGTGGTGGAATGTCACTATACCACGGGAGATTTTGATTTGTTCATCAAAATCTATGCCCTCAACAACCATCATCTGCTCAATATCATACACGATAAGCTCCAGCCATTAGGCTTGGCGAGGAGCGAATCTATCATCTCGTTTAATACTGCTATAAACAGACAGATTCCTATCGTAAACATACCTGTATCTGAAGAGGAATGATCTCTCATTTATAATATTACTCAACTTTCACAAGTAAGGATAATAGTTGGTAGTTAAGGAGTTAAGGAGTTAAGGAGTTAAGGAGTTAAGCCAAATGTTGTTGCGCTTATATCCAATGCTCAATACTAATGGCTTAACTCCAAGCGACCAACGGGAGCGATAACTCCTTAACTCCTTAACTTCCAAAAAGTTGAGCATATGCAAAACTTAAGTAATATTAAATACAGAGACACAGACTTTTTCTTTAGTATCTGTGTCTCTATACATTATTTCGACCTTAAATAGTCAACAAAGGCGTAGCGGTGTGCATGACGCTCGTCAATGTCATGCACTTCCCGCATTTCTTCTTTCCATCCTTCGTTATATGGCGGAAAGAACACGTCGGCTTTCTCCGGGGTGTCGTCTATCTCGGTAAGGCAAAGCCGGTCGGCAATATCCATAGCCTGTGAATATACGCTCGCTCCACCTATTATATATATATCGTCGTCATCGATACCATGCTGACGGCATTCTTCTAAGGTGCAATGCCTGAGAGCCTCATCGAGCGACTCATAACACTCGCATCCGGGAAATTCCTTTTGAGTGCGGCTGAGCACGATATTGCGGCGGTTGGGCAATGCTCCTTTGGGCAAGGACAGGAAGGTGTTACGGCCCATGATTATTGTATGCCCAGTGGTAAGTGCCTTGAAGCGCTTGAGATCGTTGGGCAACCAATACAGCAGTTTATTGTCAAGTCCTATACCGCGGTTTTTTGCCACGGCTGCAATCACATTTATTCTCATACTTCCTTAATTCATTTATCTGTTTTATCTTCCCCAATAAAAATCACACCGACACGGCTGCCTTGATATGCGGCCATGGGTCATAGCCTTCGAGTTGGAAATCCTCGTATCTGAAGTCGAAGATGTCCTTCACATCCGGATTTATTACCATCCTCGGCAACGGGCGCGGAGTGCGTGTCAGTTGCAGTCGGGCCTGTTCAATATGGTTGAGGTAGAGATGGGTGTCGCCCGTTGTATGTATGAAGTCTCCCGCTTTCAGTCCTGTCACCTGTGCCATCATCTGCAGCAGAAGCGCATACGATGCAATGTTGAAAGGCACTCCAAGGAATGTGTCAGCAGAACGTTGGTAGAGCTGAAGACTTAATCTGCCATTGGCTACATAGAATTGGAACATAGTATGACATGGAGGCAGAGCCATACGTTCCACTTCCGCTACATTCCATGCACTGACTATCATACGTCGGGAATCAGGATTGTTTTTAATCATATTCACCACGTTCTCAATCTGGTCGATAGTTCCACCGTTTTCATCTGGCCACGAGCGCCACTGGTGTCCATACACGGGACCGAGTTCTCCGTTTTCGTCTGCCCACTCGTCCCAAATGCTCACACCGTGTTCTTTCAGGTACTTGATATTCGTGTCACCCCTGAGGAACCACAGCAGTTCATATATTATCGACTTGAGATGCAGTTTCTTTGTGGTAAGGAGCGGGAATCCCTCCTCCAGATTGAATCTCATCTGATTACCGAAGATACTGACGGTGCCTGTACCAGTCCTGTCTTCTTTCTTTACGCCCTCCGTAAGTATGCGGTCGAGCAGTTCCAAATATTGCTTCATAACTCGATATTTCTATATGTCTTAATATATAAATTCTTAACTCTTAATTTTTAACTCTTAATTTTTAACTCTTAATTTTATTTGAACACAAAGACACAAAGACACTATGTTTTTTTTCGGTAGCGGAAGATACAGAGAGCAGCTAAAGCTGCTTTACAAAGCCCACAAAGTTATCTGCCGCAAGATGTTTTTTTGAACACAGAGACACAGAGACACTGAGTTTTTTTGCGGGTGCGGAAGATACAGAGAGCAGCTAAAGCTGCTTTTACAGAGGACACAGAGTTATCTGCCGCAATGCAAGTCCCCCTCGGGGGATTAGGGGGGCTTCCTCTGTGTTAAAATCCTTAATTCTTAATTTTTAATTCTTAATTCTTAATTTTTAATTCTTAATTTTTAATTCTTAATTCTTAATTCAAGACCTCCCGTCTCCCCTCCGGCATGTGAGTGCTTTTGATTCTCCATTCCTTGGGATAAAGGTTATTGGCGCGGTTTCCGATGTTCTTGGCCTGTCCGATGGCAGCCCCGCGGTAAGTCAGGGTGACAATGCCTCTCGGGGCATCTTCCGGCAGTCGGATAGCCTCACGTCTTAGGTATGATATGGCAGTGTCATAGTCTATTTCAACTCTTGGAGACACGTCTTTTCCCTCGCCGCCAAACCTCGTCAGTTCCATACGATGAAGTATCGGGGGCAGTTTGTCGAGCGAAGGTTTCTTTTGCGGCTTCCACTCTCCCTCCTTTCTCATCACTGCCATGAATATCCCCTCGCCGCGCGTCACTCCAGGGATAAACCTATATACAGGGCCATCAAATCCATCCAACAGTGAGCCTACAACATTCCACTCACGACTGACATCCACTGGCAATAGCTCCGCCCCATACTCATCCATAATCCATCTCACGTTCTCCTCGTTCTCGCGGGTATTGAACGTGCATGTACTATAAACGAGTATTCCACCAGGACGCAGACATTTCCATGCCTCAGCCACTATCTCACGCTGCAACTGTCGGCATTTCTCCACGTTCTGCACACTCCATTCCCTTATAGCCTGGGCATCCTTGCGAAACATACCCTCGCCCGAACAAGGCACGTCGCACAATATCACGTCGAACTTCATCTTGCTCTTGCTTATCTGGACGGGATAGTTATTCACCACCACCATACGTTCTGAACCCCATTTGCTCACGTTTTCAGCCAATATCGACGCACGCTGGCGTATCGGCTCGTTGCTCATAAGCCAACTACCCTCTGGCAGGGTGGCTATTGCCGCAAGTGACTTACCTCCCGGAGCGGCACACATATCCAGCATCTCCACAGGTTCTGTGACATACTGACCAAGCACCCGCTCGACAAACATCGACGAGGCTTCCTGGACATAATAACATCCGGCATGGAGCAGTGGATCGAAGGTGAAGTTGGGACGGTCGGGCAGATAATAACCATCAACAGACCAGGGCACACGCTCGCCATGCGCCACACCACCATCCCACTTCGCCCTGTTGACGCGGATACTCACCGGGGCTTCCTCGCCAAGTCCAGACACAAAGGCGGCGAAAAGTTCCTCGCCCATCGTTTCACGGGTGTAACTAAGGAATGATTCGGGTAATTCTTCTATTCTTGCCATAATCGACTGCAAAATTATGAAAAAAAACGCAGTTTTCATCTATTCTTGAAGTATTTCTTAAAAAAAACACACTTTTCATATCTTTTTTTTCGTAACTTTGCAACCAAACTGCGTTTCAATACGTCAAAAGGACAAAGAAAACAATAAAAACGATGTTGAACAATTAAAGAAAAAGAACGATATGAAAAAATTAATGCTCCTACTGTCAGTCGCCACTCTGCTGGCAATGCCAATGACTGACGCTTCGGCGCAAAGCCACAGGCACACGCCGAGAACAACTTCTAACGTTACGGTTAATAAAAACGGTGCCAAGATAAATGCTACTGTTGACAATGATACAATCAATGGTGTAGTTGCATTTTCCGACACTACAAGTGCAGCCGCACAGGACCAGGATTCGATGGACGAAGAATATACATACCAGTACTCTTCTGACAATGACATCCAGGAACTGAAAGAAGTGATGAACGCTCTCGGACCTTCGCTCTTCATGCCCATAATCATTGTGGCAATTATATTTGTGGTGGCTCCGGTGATAATAATACTCATCATCTGCTTCTTCATATACAAGAACCGCCAGCAAAAGCTGAAACTCGCCGAGATGGCAATGAAGAACGGACAGCCTATACCCGACTCTGTCCTCGGTTATTCGACTAAGAGGCAAGGGGCGAATAATTCCCCAAACCACGGAAGCTCACAGAATACCGAAAGCTCACAGAATACAGGATATTCTGCAAATAGCGGATATTCTGCGAACAAAGCCTCATCGGCTAATGACATTATTGCCTCTATGCCCACAGAGGACCCACTTTGGCGCAAGGGCATTATGCACTTCTTCATCGGACTGGGACTGATGCTGCTGTTAGACTCTATTATGGGCGACTTCGGATTCTCCATCGGCGTACTCGTGACACTCTACGGAGCCGGACAGGCTTTCATAGCTTGGACAAGCAACCGAAATACGATTGGTAAAGGGAATGTCGATAATGCAGGTAACACTGCAAACGAGACTCCCAAGACCGAGGAAGAGCCGGCAAAGAAAGACACGACCGACGACATGGAGATATATCCCGACGACTCCAACAAATAATTACATTTTTATAATAAGAAGAAAGTGGGTACGATAAGTGATTTGACACTGATTGCGCAGGTGGTGATGTTCAACAACAAGCGCGCCTTCGACAGTCTGGTCCGTAAATACCAGTCAAGGGTGAGGAAGTTTTTCCTCGCCCAGACTTTGGGTGACGAGCCTCTGAGCGATGACCTCGCACAGGAGACTTTCGTCAAGGCGTACCTGAAGATATCCACTTTCCGCGGTACGTCGGGTTTCTCCACATGGCTCTTCCGCATTGCATACAATGTGTATTACGACTACAAGAGAAGCCTGCATACCACAGCTGACATCGACTCAGCAAATGCCATACCTGCACAGGGCGCAAGCGACACCGCACTGCAAATGGATTTATACAACGCCCTCGCCCTGCTCTCCGACGTGCAGCGTACTTGCATCACAATGCAGCTAATTGACGGAAGAAGCATCAGCGACATTGCCGACATTACGAGTATCAACGAGGGTACTATCAAGTCGCATATCTCGAGAGGCAAACAGAAAATGACAGAATATTTAAAATCTAATGGATATGGAAGATAACAAGGACATACTACTGAACAAACTCTTTGAGGAAGCAGCAAAGACTGAAATCGCCGACAACGGTTTTACACGGCAGGTGATGCGCCGCCTGCCTTCGCGTGCCGAGCGATATAACCATATATGGACTGGCGTGTGTGTATCATTGGCTGTGCTTCTGCTCACGTATTTCAAGGCATGGAACTACTTCCTCGACGGAGTGATAAACACATGCTGCGCACTTGCCAACATCAATTGGCTGCATATACTTGTTGTCATCATCCTTCTGCCAGCTGCAACAATGCTTATATCATCGGTTTTCGCCATCAGGGAACTTAAGTTGCAAGGATAACGAATGGCATTTCAGTCCTTGAACATTCCGTAAGTGGTGCGAAGCACGCGGAACTCCGTACGGCGGTTGAGCTGGTTGCATATTTCCTGCTGTTCAGGCTCTTTTAGCTGCTTGATAAATTCCTCTGAGAGCACATCGTTCTCCTTCAGGAACGACTGCTTCTCTGCCAGTTTCTTATTGACCGTCTTTGGTCTCTCCTTTCCATATCCAACTGGGGTGAGACGGTCTTCGGCTATGCCACTCTGCTTCAGATAAGCTACTACACTCTCTGCCCGTCGCTGCGACAATAGTTTGTTATATGCCTCCGAACCCTTATAGTCGCAGTGGGCACTTAGCTCTATTGTGACATTAGGATTTTCATTTAGCAACTTCACCAACTGGTCAAGTGCGGTTGTTGACTCCGGACGCAATGTAGCCTTATCAAAATCATAGAAGATATTGTCAATCAGCACAGGGGCCGTGATAGAGGCAAGGGCAAACTGCAGTGTATATTCAGTCGATTCCTCCACTGGTTCTACCTTCAACGACTCGGAATGGTTGAGATAGCCCTTGCATGTTCCAAGAAAAGCGTATTCCACTCCCGGCTTTATCTCATGCTCAAAGGAGCCGTCGCCCTTTACGCTAAGCTTAAGGTTGGTGCCGTCGTCGCCAATCATATATACCACACCCTGTGGCAGTTCATATCCGTCTTTCTCATATACCCATCCCTTAACAGTCTGGATTATCTCGGGATTCACGAAAGAATAGATATGATCCCATCCTTTTCCGTCTCCGCGGTTGGAGGAGAAGAATCCGCGGTTGAGCAGACCATCAAATGTCATGCCGAAGTCGTCACCTTGGGAGTTGAGAGGGTAGCCGGGATGCTCGATAACATACGGTTGACCGTTTTTCCTTTCCGGGTCATACTGTTCATTTGGCTTGGCTATAAAGATGTCCAAGCCTCCCATTCCCGGATGACCGTCAGACGAGAAATACAAGTCACCATTGGGACGGAACGTCGGAAACTTCTCATCGCCGGGAGTGTTTATCGGTTCACCCAAATTCTCTATGGCAATCACGTCTCCATTGTTAGCCAACTGTGCTCTCCATATATCAAATCCACCCATTCCTCCCGGCATGTCAGAAGTGAAATAAAGCCATTTTCCGTCGGGCGACACTGCGGGATGGGCGAAGTTTGACAGTGTATCCTTGGTGAGCACCACATCCTGCGGTTTGCTCCACGAAGCATCTGAACGTGACGAACGGCATATCTGTGCATAACGTGGATATGACGGGTCAGTAACGCACTTTGTCAGATACATTGTCTTGCCGTCGGGGGTGAGGGCGCATGCGCCTTCGTCAAACTCAGAGTTGAGTTCGGAGTCAATGTTTTCGGGTCTTTGCCATTTTCCCTTCTCGTCTTTCTGAGCCATGAATATATCTCCGGTTTTCTGTCCCGTGATACCGCTCAGTTCGTCTCCCTTTGTCTGGTTGCGTGTAGATGAGAAATATAGTATCTCTCCTTCATCGCCACCTAACACTGGAGAGAAGTCCGCACGTCTGGAATTGAAGTTATTTTCTTTCTTCACGGTGTAACGCGAGCCTTCTTGTTTCCATTGCGGGGCCATCTCTGCCGACTTCATTCCTGTCTTTGCAAGGGCGAGATATCCTCTCATCTCTCCGATTTTCCCTCTATTGCTTTCTCCATCGCTTCCCCCTCTCATTTCACTGATAGCGGCAGAGATGGTATCTACGGCGGCGGCAAACGCCATAGCGGCAGCCTTATAGTTGCCGGCAAGCATCTGCTGTTGTCCCAATCGCAGTAAAGTGAGACTATCGGTCTGTCCGTATCTCACGGCGTTATTATAAGCCGAAACAGCCTTTGCCGTGTAGTTGATTCTGCGATAGCAATCCGCCATTTTCAGAGCCCGTTGTCCTCGAGTCTTTCTGTCCTTGGCAGGTGTCTGCTGATAAGCCTTGCGGTATTGTGTAGCTGCATCATAATATTCACCAAGTGCATAGAACTTGTCACCCTTTTTCACTGCCATATCGGATGTGCCACAGCTCCATAACAAGAGCAGTGGAAGCAAAAGTGGCAAATACAACACGACGCTGACGCGACGTGCAAAGGAGCTATTTTTCATCATTCTTAATTCTTCACTCTTAATTCTTAATTCTTCATGATCAAAACGGTTTCCTAAATCTGCATCCCTCTTTCCATCTGCTGCATCCGTAAGCCGTTTTTCCCTTTATGATGACGCCCTGTCCGCACAGCGGGCATTTCTGTCCGACGATAGCATCCCCCGTCTGCGCCCCATTTCCGCCCTGCGCTCCATTATGCGCAGCAGCCACCGTTCCCGGCGATTTTGTCGCCCGGCCTTCCGTCCTAGTCGCCGGGCCTTCCGTCCTTATCGCCGGCTCTTCCGCCTTGGGCGCAGCCTTTGCCTTGGGCGCCATTTTCTTTTTCAGGTCCTGTTCCGTGAGCACAGTCACCCTTCGATTGGTATTATCTGCGAGCACATCGCGCACAATCTCGTTTATTTGCCCCTTCAGTTCCTCAATAAACTGCCCGGCGTCATATTTCCTATGCTCGATATCCCGTAGCTTCTTCTCCCAGATACCAGTTAGTTCGCAGCTTTTCAGCAGTTCCTCCCTGATAAGGTCAATCAACTCAATGCCCGTAGGCGTGGCTATGAGGTTTTTGCGTTCGCGCTTGATGTAATGCCTCTTAAACAGGGTTTCGATGATGCTAGCCCTTGATGACGGGCGACCAATGCCGTTCTCTTTGAGCGCGGCCCGAAGTTCGTCATTATCAACAAATTTTCCTGCCGTTTCCATTGCCCTGAGCAATGTTGCCTCGGTATAGAACTTCGGCGGTGTAGTCCATTTCTCGGCAAGACTCGGCACATGTTCCCCACTCTCTCCCTTCACGAACACCGGCAGTGTGCGTTCCTCCGCCTGTGCCTTGTCGGGGGTGTCCTGGCTTTCGTTTATGTCGTTGTCACCGTTTCCCGCAGCTCCGCCCTGCTGTCCCTTGCCATACACGGCTCGCCATCCCTCGTCGAGGATAGTTTTTCCGCTCACCTTAAAATCCACCTTTTCTACCTTTCCCATCACCGTTGTTGTCGCAAATTTGCAGTCAGGATAGAATACGGCAATGAACCGCCGAGCTATCAGGTCATATACATGTTTCTCTATATCGGTGAGATTCATAGCAGGCACACCTGTAGGAATAATGGCATGATGGTCAGTCACTTTAGATGAGTCGAACACTCGTTTTGTCTTCTTCAGCGGCTTTCCCGCCAATGGAGCCACCAACGTCTCATATCCACGAAGTCCGTTGAGCGTTGTGGCACATTTGGGATAGATATCGTCGCTAAGGAACTGGGTATCCACACGAGGATAAGTGGTCAGTTTCTTTTCATACAACCCCTGAATTACGTTGAGTGTCATCTCGGCACTCATAGAGTATTTCTTGTTACAATCCACTTGCAGCGACGTCAGGTCATACAGATGTGGCGGCTGTTCAATTCCGTTTTTCTTCTGCACGTCCGTCACGGTAAACGGTTTACCCGTTATCTCATCGAGAAACTGCTGTCCCTCTTCCTTTGTGGCGAATTTTCCCTTTGTCGCGGTAAACACTGTTTCGCGATATGTTGTTGAGAGCACGTAATATGCCTCAGGCTTGAAGTTCTCGATTTCCTTCTGTCTGTTTACGATTAGCGCGAGCGTGGGTGTCTGCACCCGACCGATGCTCAACACCTGTCTGTTCTGACCATATTTAATTGTATATAGCCGTGTGGCGTTCATACCGAGAATCCAGTCGCCGATAGCACGACTAAGTCCAGCAAGATACAAAGGTTGATAGTCGGCCTGGTCTTTCAAGTTCTGAAATCCTTCGGCAATCGCCTCATCGGTCATCGACGATATCCACAGTCTCTTGACAGGACATTTTGCCTGAGCCTTCTGCATCACCCATCTCTGGATTAGCTCTCCCTCCTGTCCAGCGTCACCACAGTTGACAATGCTGTCGGCATTCTGCATCAGTTTCTCAATCACGGCAAACTGCTTCTTGATACCGTCGTTCTCTATCAGTTTGATGCCGAATCTCTGTGGTATCATGGGCAATGAGCCTAACGACCACGTCTTCCATATAGGGGTGTAGTCGTGAGGCTCTTTAAGTGTACACAGGTGTCCGAATGTCCAGGTCACCTGGTATCCGTTGCCTTCTATATATCCGTCCTTAGAAGCATTTGCCCCCAGGATTCTCGCAATTTCCCTTGCGACGCTTGGTTTCTCAGCTATACAGACAATCATTTATAGTAATCTTTCTTCTTTTTAGGGTGCAAAATTAATCAATTTCGTCGAAATAACCAAGCTTTGTTTCATTTTTCTTGGTTATATGGGAAAATGTTACTACCTTTGCAGATAATTATGAAATCAATTCTTAAAATGAAACAATAATAATTATGACTAAAAAACTGTTTATTGGAATGATGTTTGCCGTTGCAGCCATGACAGCTACAGCTGCAGACAAGGTTGTGAAAGCAAACGACGACAACGTCAGCTTTACGGGAAGAGTGGAGAAACTGGCTGACGGCAGTGTCAGGTATGACTGGGTTGGCGTGTATATGCAGACACAGTTTACGGGAACGAAGGTGGCAGTGGATATCTCCGACACAGGCATCAGTTATCACAATGTCTTCATCGACGGACAACTAAGGGAGAAAATCAAGGTCACGGGAAAAGAACGCCATACCGTAATAATCGCCGACAAACTCAAGAAAGGCACTCATACTCTAAGACTTCAAAAATGCACTGAGGGGGAGTATGGCTGCACCACTATCTACGGACTGACATTTGACCAGAACTCACAGCTCTCACCCGTGGCTCCCAAGCAACGCCTCATCGAGGTATATGGCGACTCTTACACCGTAGGTTATGGTACTGAGGGTAAAAAGGCAAGTGAGAGATTCAAGTTGGAGACCGAAAACTGCAATATGGCATACACCTGCATCATCGCTCGCTATTTCGATGCCGACTACCGCATCACCGCACATTCCGGCAATGGCATGGTGCGCAACTGGGGCGACAAGAAACAGGTATCTAATCCTAATATGTCAACTCGCAGCACCCAACTCTACGATGATTTTTCCACTGTACAGTTCGACTTCAACTGGCGCCGCCCGGATATCGTCATGATAAACCTCGGCACAAATGACTTCTCACCCACGGCGATACCAGAGGCCGACAATTACGTCAACGCTTATATCAAGATGATTGAGCAGATAAGCGGAAGATACGACAATGTGCCCATTCTCTGCATCACTCCCCACTCGTCCAACCGCTATCTGCGTGCCGCCATCGGTCTTCTGCGCGAGCGCACACAGAATAAATACGGGAATGTGTATTTCGCTGAGTCGATGAACAACATCATCGACGAGAAAGCTGACCTGGGCAACGACTGGCATCCCAACTATCAGGGGCAATGCAAGATTGCCATGTCACTGATACCACAGATTTCAAAGATTCTCGACTGGAGAGTAAGGGAATTCTGAGTTAATTGGAACACTGAGCCACAAAGGCACAGGGATTAATATTTCAACTTTATGAAGTGATTTTGAACCACAGAGTTTAAGATATTATGAGTATTGGCCTTCTCTATAAAACCAAAAATCTCTTTTCTTCTTTTTCTCTGTGGTTGAAATAAAAACCCTTATACATTAGGAATTATCACTTCTGAACCAATACCAAAGCCTCACGGTATTTCTCCATCAACCATGCCTTCTGCTCGGGTATAGTCATATTGCTGTTGTCAAGCTCAATGGCGTCATCTGCCTTACGTAGAGGCGACACCTCGCGGTGGGAGTCGATATAGTCGCGCTCCTGCACGTTTTTCAATATGTCATCATAATCGGCAGGCATACCCTTTGCTTTCAGTTCGTCATATCTGCGCTGTGCCCGTACCTCAGCTGAAGCGGTCACGTATATCTTCAATTCGGCATCGGGGAAAACTGTAGTGCCAATGTCTCGACCATCCATCACAATGCCCTTGTCCTTGCCCATGGCCTGCTGCTGCGCCACCATCGCCGTGCGCACAAACGACAAGGCAGCCACCTTGCTCACACGTGAGGACACCTCCATAGAACGTATTTCATTCTCAACCACTTCACCATTGAGACAGGCATCCGGGCGACCAGTGGTGGCATTAAGCGTGAAACTCACTATCACCTTACCCTCATCCATAGCCAGCTTAAGTTCTGCGGCAGCTACTTCGCCGTCAGAGTCAAACATACCTCCACGCATCGCAAAAAGCGTCACACAGCGATACATCGCGCCCGTATCTACATAGATATAACCTAATTCGCGAGCCAAGTCCTTGGCCATCGTACTTTTTCCACACGACGAGAACCCGTCGATTGCTATTGTTATCTTCTTTTCCATAGTCATCTGATATATTATCCTTAAAATTACAATGTATATGTCACGTTGAAAAGCAACGAAGAGGCAGACACATGATACTTGGCGTATGCCACCTGCAACTTAAACCTCTCCAACTGCAGACCACCGCCGAACGACAGTCCAGCTCCATGACTGCTCGATGATTCTGAATCCTCTATCTTCATCTCGTTAGTGCGTCGGGGATTCAATCCTCCGCCAATCCATATATTGTCAGCCAGGAATGCCTCTGCGCCAAAGACGAGATGGTTGATAAACTTGTCGTCCCACTTGTTCATGCGCACCATAGTAATCGAGAAACGGAGTGGCGACTGTCCAAGCCGTTTCGACACGCCCAACTGCAAATCCACTGGCAACTTCTCAAATTCATCCTCATAAGCCTTCACCTGTCCTCCGAGGTTTCGTGCCACGGCAGACACCGACAGGTTCAGTTCCGGATTGAAATAATTCAGGCCAAGATCTACAGCCACTGCCATCGAACTATAGTCGGCAATATTTGACGATACCACCTTGGCAGTAATGCCTCCTGCAATCTTGTCGCTGAGGGCATAACTGAACGTTCCACCGAGCACGACGTCCTTTGCCGACACAGTCCCAAGAATCTCGTTGTCGGCAGTAGTATGCTTCATGCTTCCATAGTCGATATACTGCGCTTCCACAGCCCAGGTCGCCCTCTTGCGGTATGCCTTGACGAATGACGCACTCGCCACCTTCACCCCCTCCATATATGTCATATAATTGAGGTTGAGCGAGCGGTCGGACACGTTGCTCGCAAGCGCCGGATTATGGAAAACCATCGTCGGGTCATCATCGTCTATGGTGATGTTGTCACCGCCGAGAGCAGCCGCATGTGCACTCACGGGTAAACGGAGGAAATTATATACAGTTTCGCTCTCTTGTGCCCAAATTTCGTAAGAAAAAAGGACAAAAACGGCCATAATTAATCTTTTTTTCATCTATTTTTGAGAATTTGACTGCAAAGATACGATTTTTTAAAATATCTGAGCTATTTTTGTAGCGAAAATCGCACTTCTTATAAAGAAGAACGTAAAAAAAGCGGTTTTATTGTATATTTAGAATGGAAATTAAAAAGAATATTGGAGCCGACCTTGAAGACGGGCGCACTACGAGATTCCTCATGGGACTCATATTCGTACTGGCATCTATATTGGTGGCTCTTGAATGGAATACCGGCGAAGGCGATGACGATGATTTTGCCGATGACATGCTTGAGGATGTCACCCACGAGATGGAGATGATGCCAGTGGCACAACAGGAAAACCGCATCGCTCTCGTGCAGAAGAAAAAGCAGGAAGCCACACCGCAGAAGATTCGCGTGGTGGACAATGAGGTGACACCCCAAACCGAGGAACTACAGAAAGCTGACGGCGACCAAAAAGGTGACATCACTCCTGAGGAAGGCACTAAGGAAGAGGAACCCGATTTCGCTCCCGCGCAAGCCGAGCTTGGAGACAACCCGTTCAACTTCCACACCGTGGAGGACTTGCCGAAGTTTCCCGGAGGTGCCGTGGAACTGATGAAATGGCTGACAAGAAACCTGAAATATCCCTATGATGCCCAAAGGAACAAGAAAGAGGGCAAAGTAGTGGTTCAATTTATTGTGAACAAGGATGGAACGTTGTCCGACCTCAAGATTGTCAAGAGCGCACAATATGCGTCGCTCGACCGCGAGGCTCTCCGTGTGATGAGGATGATGCCCAAATGGACTCCCGGAGTGCAAAACGACAAGCCATGTCGCACAATGGTGTGCATTCCGGTGGTGTTTAAGCTTTAATTAAAAAATTAAGAATTAAGAATTAAGAATTGCTGCGCAAACCGAGAGGAGAGCCGAGCTTGCTCGTGCTATCCCGAGTCGCGACAGAGGAAGACGAAGTCAAAGTGCAGCCAGCAATCGAAGAAGTCAATTTAAAATTAAGATAATATGAAAACATCTGAAGAACTGTTTGACAAGGTGAATACCTTTATCGACAAACTGCCGTACAACCGCGAACCCAAGTCGCTGTACGCCCCCATAAAATACGTGTTGTCACTGGGAGGCAAGCGTATTCGACCGGTACTCATGCTCCTTGGCTATAACCTTTGGAAGGATGACCCTGAAAGGATTCTTATGCCGGCGGTAGCTATCGAGACCTATCACAACTATACCCTACTGCATGATGACCTCATGGACAACGCCGACAAGCGAAGGGGCAATGACACTGTCCACAAGAAATGGGATTCCAACACTGCCATCCTCTCTGGCGACTCAATGCTCGTTGTAGCCTATCAACGCATGGCTACAGTTGACAAGGACAAACTCAAGCCTGTACTCGACCTCTTCACCGAGACTGCCCTTGAAATCGGCGAAGGACAACAATACGACATGGACTTTGAACAGCGCAATGATGTCACCGAAGATGAATATATCGAGATGATACGCCTGAAGACCAGCGTCCTCCTTGCGTGCTCACTAAAGATTGGAGCCATTCTTGCCGATGCACCTGTCTCAGATGCGGAGGCTCTCTACAAATTCGGAGAGCAGATTGGTCTTGCCTTCCAATTGCAAGACGACCTCCTCGACGTATATGGCGACCCAAAGGTCTTCGGCAAGGAAATCGGCGGTGACATTATGTGCAACAAGAAGACATACATGCTCATCAACGCCTTCAACCGCGCAAATAACGTCCAAAGGGCAGAACTTGAGAAATGGTGCTGCGGTGAAAAGTTCGACCGTAAGGAAAAGGTTGCGGCAGTAACAAAGCTCTACGACGAAATAGGCATCCGCCAGCTCTGCGAGGCAAAGATTGAGTACTATTTCGAGGAAGGCAAGAAATGGCTCGACCAGGTTGCCCTGCCCGAAGAGCGCAAGAAGGAACTCCGTGCCTACACCAACAAAATGATGAAGCGCGAGAATTGAAAGATTGAAAGATTGATGGAATATATTGACACACACGCACATATCGATGGTGAGGAATTCGACCTCGACCGCAACGAGATGATTCTCCGTGCCCGCCAAGCAGGTGCCAAGTCCATCCTCGTTCCTGCCATCAACCTCGCCTCTCTGAAGAGTCTCCGTAATGTCGTCAATCAATACAATGGCTTTGCCTACGCAATGATTGGACTACACCCCGAGGACGTCCGCGACGACTGGCGCGATGTTCTCGCCGAGATGCGCAACATTCAAGCCTCATCACCCGACGAGTTCATTGCAATCGGCGAGGTGGGGCTCGACTTCTACTGGAGCCGCGAATACCAGCAACAGCAGCTGGAATGCTTCGAGGAGCAGGTCAAGTGGTCCATCTACTCCCGTCTGCCGCTTGTGATTCACTGCCGCAAGGCTCAAAACGAAATGGTGGCGATACTCAAGAAATACCGCACTGACCTGCCCGGAGGCATCTTCCACTGCTTTGCCGGCAACGAGAAGGAGGCGGCAGAACTGCTTGCCTTCGACCGTTTCCTCATCGGTGTGGGCGGTGTGCTGACTTTCAAGAAGTCGCATCTTCCGGAGGTATTGCCCTTCATCCCTCTCAACCGACTTGTTGTGGAGACCGATGCCCCCTATATGGCTCCAGTCCCCATGAGAGGCAAGCGCAACGAGAGTTCATTCATTCCGTACATTATCAACAAGATGGCGGAAGCCTACGGCATCTCACCAGATGAAGTGGCACGCCAAACGACCCAAAATGCGGAGACACTCTTTAATCTCGCATAACATTATTCTATATTATTATGAAAAAGAAAATCATCACTTCGGCAATCGCCCTGCTACTCGCCATTTCCCCGTCCTCAGCCGCCGTTGCCATTGGCGACTGGACACCTCACGTGCAGAAGGACGGCACCACCATTATGGTGAAACTTGTAGGTGACGAGTTCTTACATTATTATATTACTAAGGATGGAACCATTGTAGAGCAAAACGCCGACGGTGACTTTGTTCCACAAGCGATGCCCGACTACAACTCTATACTCAAGTCAAGTATCGTGCGCGACTACACTAACTCAAGGCGTGCCATCGGTGTTCCTCCCACATATCAGCCGGGCAAGAAGAAGCAACTCGTACTGCTTATGCAGTATCCCGACAAGCCTTTCCTCAATCCCGACCCGCAAGCCTACTGGCACAACGCACTTAACACAGGCAATATCGACAATGATATCGCCATTGCCTCGCTCCACCAGTATTTCCTCGACCAGAGCAATGGCACCTTTGACGTGGAGTTTGATGTGCGCGGACCATTCACCACAAAGCACAACCGAATGTTCTATGGAAAAGACATCGGCAGCAACGACCAGCACGCCGACTCGCTAATTATCGAGGGATGCCTGGCACTTGAAGGCCAAGTCAATTTCAGCGACTACGACTGGAACGGCGACGGCGAGGTGGAACAGGTTATTGCCATATATGCCGGTAACGGACAGAATGACAGTAAGTCAACCGACCAGTCCGAGACCATCTGGCCCCACCAGTGGGAGATTTCACAGTACTCGCCATACAAACCTCATATACAAGACGACATCACCATTGACTCCTACTGTGTTATCAACGACGAGTTCAGAGGCGAGAGCGACGGCTTCGGAACACTTGCCCACGAGTATAGCCACTGTTTTGGCCTGCCCGACCTCTACTCCACCGGCACACAGCACGGCAAAGACAATCTCGGCACTTACGAAATCATGCACTCGGGGTATTATAACAATCAGGCATGGGTGCCTGTCTCATATTCAGCATACGAAAAGCATTTCATGGGATGGATTGACTATGAGGAACTCACCGAACCAGCCACTGTAAGCAACCTCAACTCGCTTGCCAATGGCGGCAAGGCTTACATCATACGCAACGATGCCCAGAGTGCCAATGAATACTACCTGCTCGAAAACAGACGCAAGGAGGGATGGGACACATATATCCCGGGCGAGGGACTGCTTATTACCCACTATGACTACAGTGCCTCGGCATGGTCACGAAACACCGTGAACAACATTTCCTCCCACCAGCGCGTGGCAATCATTCCCGCCAACAACTCCAACAAGAGCACATCGGGATTCCCTTATCCATATACGACGAAAGCTATAGACGGCACTGTCACCATAGCCAACGACTGCCTCACCGATGACAGCAAACCAGCTGCATCAGTGTTTAACGCCAACATCAGTGGCAGTAATGTAATGGGTAAGCCCATCACAAATATCCGCCTTGACGAACAGGGACTCATCTCATTTGACTTCATGGGCGGCACATCCGGCATCGACGGCATCATATCCGACTCCGACCCACGCGACCTCGAATACTACGATGCACAGGGACGCAAGGTCAGCACACCTTCGCACGGTATTTATATAATAAGGAATAAGAAGACAAACAAAACATATAAATCATCTTTTTAATAATTAATACAGTATTATGGCAAACATTCCCGAATTCAAGTATGCCCCAATGTTCCAGTTGGGCAAGGACAACACCGAATACCGCCTCATCTCCAAGGAAGGCGTGTCAACTGGTGAGTTTGAAGGAAAAACAATCCTGAAGGTTTCAAAGGAAGCCCTCACACTGCTTGCCCAGCAGGCATTCCACGACGTGGAGTTCATGCTGCGCCGCGAGCACAACGAGCAAGTGGCCAAGATTCTCTCCGACCCCGAGGCTTCGGAGAACGACAAGTATGTGGCCCTGCAGTTCCTGCGCAATGCCGAAACTGCCTGCAAGGGCATCCTGCCCTTCTGCCAGGACACCGGCACCGCCATCATCCATGGCGAGAAAGGCCAGCGTGTATGGACTGACTTCGAGGACGAGGAGGCGCTCTCACTTGGTGTGTATAACACTTACACACAGGACAACCTGCGCTATTCGCAGAATGCTCCCCTCAACATGTACGACGAGGTCAACACCCGTTGCAATCTCCCGGCACAGATTGACATCGAGGCAGTCGAGGGCGACGAATATCGATTCGTGATGGTGGCTAAGGGTGGAGGCTCTGCCAACAAGACTTATTTCTATCCTATGACCAAGGCCACTATCCAGAACGAGGGCACTCTGCTGCCGTTCCTCGTTGAGGAAATGAAACACCTGGGCACTGCCGCTTGTCCTCCCTACCACATTGCCTTCGTCATCGGCGGCACATCTGCCGAGAAGAACCTTCTCACCGTCAAACTCGCATCTATCAAGTACTACGACAACCTGCCCACCACGGGCGACGAGACAGGTCGTGCTTTCCGCGACATCGACCTTGAGGAGAAGTTGCTAAAAGAGGCTCACAAGATTGGTCTTGGCGCACAGTTCGGCGGCAAGTATCTTGCCCACGACATCCGCGTCATCCGCCTGCCACGCCACGGCGCAAGCTGTCCTATCGGTATGGGCGTAAGCTGCTCTGCCGACCGCAACATCAAGGCAAAGATCAACAAGGACGGTATCTGGCTTGAGAAGATGGACGACAACCCCACAGAGCTGATTCCCGAGGAACTGCGCAAGCCGGGCGAAGGCACCAAGGGTATCGAGATTGACCTCGACAAGGGTATCGACGCTGTGCGTGCCGAGCTCTCAAAGTATCCCGTAAGCACACGTGTCAACCTGAAGGGCACCATCATCGTGGCACGCGACATCGCCCACGCCAAGCTCAAGGCACGTCTCGACGCTGGCGAGGCTATGCCCGACTACTTCAAGAATCACCCAATCCTCTATGCAGGACCCGCCAAGACTCCCGAAGGCTATCCTTGTGGTTCTATGGGTCCGACCACAGCCAACCGTATGGATCCATACGTTGACGAGTTCCAGGCAAATGGCGCTTCGCTTGTGATGATAGCCAAGGGCAACCGTGGCGACTGTGTCACTGAGGCATGCAAGAAGCACGGCGGTTTCTACCTCGGCACCATCGGCGGTGTTGCTGCCGTCCTGTCACAAAGCTCCATCAAGAGCATTGAGTGTGTGGAATATCCCGAACTCGGCATGGAGGCAATCTGGAAGATTACCGTTGAGGACTTCCCCGCCTTCATCCTCGTTGACGACAAGGGCAACGACTTCTTCAAGCAGCTGAAGCCCTGCGCCTGCTGTAAGTAATAGCATTGTTATAAAAAAGAGTCTAAAGATAAATGGCAAAGTATCTAAACATACTTTGCCATTTATCTTTAGATACATTGCCATTTATGTCAACGTACTTTTTTGAGGCTGTTTTGGAACAAGATCAATAACCGAAAATTTCTTCGGTGGTAAGGTATCTTACCTGACCTAGTTTCTCAAGAGCCTTGATATCAAGTTCGTCCTTGTTGCCGAGGATGAGGCGGCGACGGGGCTTACCTACTAAATTCGTCTTCTCGAAATCCACTATGTCCTGAAGTTTGAGCGAAGGAACACCTTCATAGATAATCTTGTTGAGGTCTTCCTTGATTCCAAGACGCTCCAGTGTGATGTATGAATTCAGGACATTCTCGCGAGTGATGCGCTGGCTCTGCAGATTCTTGATGATGTTCTGCTTGGCAATGTCGAAGGCACCCTGCGACTGCGGAATCGTGTCGATAATCTCGCGGAAAGTGCTTATGCAATCCATCATCTTGTCGTTCTGGGTGATGATATAGTCATAGAAATACTCCGGGTCTTCAATCTTGCCGGGACTGACATATTTGGCGAAAGCACTATAGGCAAGTCCTCGTGCCTCACGCAGTTCCTGGAAGACAATGGAGTTCATGCCACCACCAAAATACTCGTTGAACAATCCGCGCACGGCAGCCTCGGCGGCATCCCATTTTTTGCCCTTATTCATCACCTCTATCATATAGATGTTCTTGGCATCATACGGAGCAATGATTGTCTCGTCTGTGTCAAACTGCAATTGTTTGTATGGTCTGCCCTCAGGCACGGGGGTGAATTTCTTGGGAGTCTTGTGAAGCTTTGTGAGCAACGATGTCAGTTCTCTCTCTGAAGAAGGTCCAAAGTAAAGTACACGATGCTCAATATTATTTAGCGACTTGAGCATATCGGGCAGTGACTGCGGATCGGCGGCCTTGAGTTCATCGATGCTCAGTGTGTTGATGAGACTGTTGTAGTTGCCAAACAAACCATATCTCTGTAATGCCGAGAAGTTGGAGCGCTGGTTGGTCTTGGCGTCAGTGCGCTTCTTATCCAACAGTGCCACATAACTGTCGTATGATTCACGGTCGGCCTTGGCGTTATTCAGGAAATCCTCCAACAGGGCAAGTGCCTTCGGCATATTCTCGTTGAGACCACTGAGACTGACCTCAAGGGCATCAGCCCCGACATTGATGTCATATTCGCACGCCAACTTATAGAACTCCTGCTTTATCTGAGAGGCAGTTTTCTTGTCAGTACCTATATAATAAAGATATGCGGGCGCAAGGTCAAGTCCCTTTACATCCTCACCGCCAAACTCATATCGGAATGTCAGTTCAAACATACCGTCGGTCGTGTTCTGCTTGTAGAGAACAGGAAGTCCACGCTTGGTGGTGAACACCTTCATGTCCTTGGAGTAATCCACGAATACAGGCTGTATAGGCTCTGCCTCTGAAGCAGTGATCTCATCGAGGAAACGGCTGCGGAGGTCGCGGTTGGATGGTATGGCAGTGATGGCAGGTTTGTCAATCTTGACGAGCGTGTTGTCCTCGCCCTGACGCTTATACACACAGACATAGTTGTCGGCAAAGTGACGGTTGAGGAAATCCACAATCTGCTGCTTGGTGATGCCGCTCACACGGTCAATCTCGCCCACAGCCACATCCCAAGGCCTTCCGCTGATGAAAGCATCCACAAACTTGCTGGCACGCTCCTCGTTGCTGAGCAGTGACTTGTAGTAGTCGAGCTTCAGGTTATTCTTAACCGACTCCAACAGGTCGTCGGCAAACTCTCCACGCTTCATCTTCTCAATCTCTTCGAGCACGAGCGCACGTGCATCCTCAAGCCTCTGTCCCTGCACCGGATTCACAAGCATAAGCATTGCCGTATAATCGGTCATAGTAAAGGGCATGACATACACCGACTGCACCTTCATCGGTTGTTCAAGGTCTATCTCCATCACTCCCGCCTTGCCGTTGCACATCATTTTTGCAACAACGTTAAGAGTGTCGGTTGACAGTTCCTTCTGACCGCCAAAACGCCATGCAAGCATCAGGCTCTCAGCCTCGAGTCCCACGACTGTAGTATCCTTGTGGGCGGTGATGGGAGTCAGGGACGGATATTCCGGCCGGGAAAGCTGGCGGTTGGGTTGCCAGTTGCCGAAGTATTTGTCAATCTGCGCTATCACGACATCCGGGTCGAAATCACCCGACATACACACTGCGATATTGTTAGGCACATAATATCGGTTATAGTAGTTCTCGATATTCACGATAGACGGATTCTTTAAGTGTTCCTGAGTACCGATAACAGTCTGCGTGCCATAAGGGTGTGTGGGGTATAAGCCCTTGAGTAAGGCATTGATACTCTTCTCCTGGTCTTTTGCCAGTGATATGTTATATTCCTCATACACTGTCTCAAGCTCAGTATGGAAGCCGCGGATGACGGCATCCTTGAATCTGTCGCTCTGAATCTTCAACCAGTTCTCCACTTCGTTGGAGGGTATGTCCTCTGTGTAACAGGTGACATCGGTGGATGTATAGGCATTTGAACCTTTGGCACCAATGCTTGCCATCAGTTTGTCATACTCGTTGGGTATAAAATACTGCGCGGCCAACTGCGATACAGAGTCAATTTCGTGGTAGAGTTGCTTGCGGCGGTCGGTGTCTTTCTCCTTGCGATACACCTCAAAACGGGCACGTATATCATCGAGCAACGGTTTCTCCTTGGCGTAGTCGGATGTGCCGAAATGTGTGGAGCCTTTAAACATCAGATGCTCGAAATAATGGGCAAGTCCCGTTGTCTCGGCAGGGTCGTTGCGGCTTCCGGTGCGAACTGCAATATATGTCTGAATACGAGGTTTCTCCTTGTTGACGGTCATATATACCTTCATGCCGTTATCTAGGGTATAAATCCTCGACTTCATAAGATCGCCCTGAACTGTCTCATACTTGTAGTCCTTTGCCTGTGCCGGCAGAAGGAAAGCAATGGCACAAAGGGCTGATATAATTTTTTTCTTCATTTTGGTCTTTATTTAATTATTTAAGTTTCGCAAGTTCATAATTTGCAAATAGTTAACGAGTTAACGAGTTGACAAGTTGACAAGTTGACAAGTTATTACTTTTGCTGCTGTTTTGTGGTTGGACTATCAACTTGTCAACTTGTTTACTGACTGTATGTTACAGACATATAAAACTTAAGTTAATAATAAACACAGAGTTACAGAGAGACACTGTGATTGATAGCCTTATTTCATTAAGGACTTTGTATCTGTGGTCTCTGTATCTCTGTGTCTCCATATCTCTGTGTAAAATTTTACAATCCTTCCAGGAAGTCCTCAAGCTGCTCCTCTGACACATCTCCAAGGGCGAACTCCTTCTCTGCATCCTTTCTGATGCGGGCTATCCACTGCTCCTTTGCCTCGTCACCCTTGCGTATCATCATCTCCACATCGTCGGCTGTGATAGTGTCGAGGTTGTAATAGTTGAGAGCCAGGCGATAGGTGTAGTTCCACTTGTACTCACCATAATGTCTGTGGATGTCTATAAGACGGTCATCCACTTGATATAATTCGTCGAGCGTACCGAAACGAATGTCGTCGGTAAGCTGCTCAATCTCCAACTTGGGAGCCAACAGACCGCTCAGGTCAAGCCATTCGCCAGTGCCCGTGGATGACGAAGGCAGCCCCTCGCCCTCTATCCTTACCGACTCAGCAATGAACATACGGATTGCCATATCGTAGAAACCGATGCCTCGCAGAGCCGAACCATTGCGCATGGTATATCCCTTGGATGTGGCGGTGGTGTCAGTCTCATCTGATAGTTCACCGTTGTCCTCCAGTTGCCTGAGATAGTTTCTGCCTTCCACAACCGACTGAATAACGTATGGACTGAGCCACTCGCTGTTCACCACACTGCGGCGTCCAGTCTGTGGGCGCTTGTCGCGCTTAGGCCATTTCATTATGTCGCGGTAAGTGCCAACCGTGGCAAAGTTGCAGCCCGGCACGAGCCATGTGGTCATACCCTCGGCGATGACATACGAGAACGGAAGGTTGACAGTGTCTGGATGAGTCTGCACCTTACCCATGCACATTGAGAAAGCGCCGATGTTGGCTGGCATGAGGATATGAGCCCCACTGGCAGTTTTCGAGCCTCTATGCAGAGTGCCGTAGTGAATAGGTCCCATCTTATAGGCATGGTTACTGTAATTGGTGGCAGAACCGGCATTATAGAACGAAGTCTCCACACCTATTAGCAGCGAAGCCTTGTGATGGCTAACAGAGAACGGTCCGCAGAAGGCGGCACACGACTCGCCGTTGTCCATATAAGAGTTGGCGAAGAAGACACTGCTCTCGGCAGAGAATCCCCTGCCTATGTGACAAGCCTCGCCAACAAAACAGTTGTCGAGCTTTGCCCCGTCGAGGATTGACGAACCAGCCTGCACTATACTGTTCTCGCAAATCACGTCATGCCCTATGTATATGCTGGCGTCTGACGAGCCTTTAAGTGTAACTTCAGAAAGACACGAGGCACCGTTGATTTCACAGTCGTCGCTGACAACAACGTTAATCATTTCCCTCGTGTTCACAATCTTCACCCTGTAACCAATCTGTCCCCTTTGGGGATTTGTTTTCTCCACATAAGCGACCACCATCTTCCTGATTGCATTCCACACGTCCCTGTCTCCTGAATAATGCATCATAAGAGCTGCCATCTGTGATGTCAGGGCATCATAGAGAATGATGTTGGGATCACCGGCCTCGTTGAGCAATGCCACCTGGTTGTTCTGTCCAAAGGTTGCACTGTCGGTGGTGGATATTGTTCCCACGTTGGAGATGACACATTCCTCACCGATGTCATAACGGGAAATGTAGTTGCCGACATTTTCGATAAGGCAATTGTCGCCCACTGTGACATCGCGCAGCACTGCACGGCTGATGCCGGTGTGGCGGGAGAATCCCTCGTCAATCTGTATTGTCTTGTCAAAGACACCAAGGGTCACTTCTCCGTAGAAAAGGACATCGCGGACGTACTTGGGCGAAAAATCTTCCGCCACGTTGATGCGCGACCAGTCTTCGGCGCGGCATCCGTTGTTTTCGAGATACTCAATCTCGTCTAATGTAAGGCTTCTCATTTTCTTTCTTTTTTTTTATGTTATACACCTCGACGCTGACGCGCCTGGCACGAGAACTCATTCCTCATTAATATCATAAAGAAAATCGTTGTAGGGATATTTCTGGACGTGGAGTTCGCGCACCTTCTTGTACAGCACCTCGCGCATCTCGTCGATATTCTGCTTCTCGCGGGCTGATATGAAGAGGCAGTTGTCCTGCATCTTCGCCATCCACGTGCTCTTTAGCTCGTCGAGGGTGATGTTCTCCTTGGTAGCGGGAGTGAGGTCATCAGGTTCTTTCTCTATCCATGTGTATGCATCAATCTTGTTAAATACAATCATCGATGGCTTGTCGGCACACCCCAGATCGGCAAGTGTTTTCTCCACTACGGTTATCTGCTCCTCGAAGTCGGGATGGGATATATCCACCACATGCAGCAGCAAGTCGGCCTCGCGCACCTCGTCAAGTGTGGATTTGAATGAATCAACAAGGTCGGTGGGCAACTTGCGGATAAATCCAACGGTATCGGCAAGTAGGAACGGCAGGTTGTCAATAACCATCTTCCTCACTGTAGTGTCGAGTGTGGCAAATAGTTTGTTCTCGGCAAAGACATCACTTTTGGAAAGGAGATTCATTATTGTAGATTTGCCCACGTTGGTATATCCCACGAGAGCCACACGGATAAGTCGTCCGCGGTTCTTGCGTTGGGTGGTCTTCTGTTTGTCAATTTCCACAAGGCGTTGCTTGAGGAGCGTGATGCGCTGTAGGATGATGCGGCGGTCCATCTCAAGCTGTGTCTCACCCGGACCACGCAGTCCCACACTACCCTTTCCGCCTCCGCTACCCGAGCCTCCACCCTGACGCTCAAGGTGGGTCCACAGGCGTTGCAGACGAGGCAGCATATATCGGTGCTGAGCCAGTTCCACCTGAGTCTTTGCCTCGGCACTCTGTGCACGCATGGCGAATATGTCGAGTATGAGCGAAGTACGGTCAAGTATTTTCACCTGCAAAGCCTTCTCGATATTACGTATCTGCTTAGCCGACAGTTCATCGTCGAAGATAACCATTCCTACCTCACGTTCCTGATCCTCCTCGTCCTTGATAAACTGTCTAATCTCATCAAGCTTACCCTGTCCTACGTAAGTTACCGAACTCGGGCCGTTAAGCCTCTGCGTAAAGCGTTTTACAGTGACAGCTCCTGCCGTGTCGGCTAAGAACTCCAGTTCATCAAGATATTCCTTGGTTTTAGCCTCGTCTTGCTCCTTGGTGATGAGTCCCACCAAAATTGCGGTTTCAGCCTTGGCTTCTGATATTACAAATTCCTTCATCTAAAACATTATTCTATTAATTGGGTGCAAAAATAGCACTATTTATTGAAAAACGTGCATAAAAGAGAAAAAAGTTTCGCAAATACATAGAAATAATTGGGAAAATGCTTGGAAATTAAAAAATAATGATTACCTTTGTACCCAAATTGTAAAAAAACACATTATTATATCGGATATAATATTAGGATATGGAATTAGATGCATTGACCGCCATTTCGCCTATAGACGGACGATACAGGGGCAAGACCGAAAAACTGGCAGAGTACTTTTCTGAGTATGCACTCATCAGATACCGAGTGAGAGTGGAAATAGAATATTTCATAACACTCTGTGAGCTGCCACTGCCACAGTTGAAGGGATTCGACAACAAATTGTTTGAAACACTGAGAAACATCTATCGCAACTTCTCTAAGGAGGACGCAGAGAGAGTGAAGACCATCGAACAGACCACTAACCACGACGTAAAAGCCGTGGAGTATTTTATCAAGGAAGAATTCGACAAGATTGGAGGCCTTGATGAATACAAGGAATTCATACACTTTGGACTCACGTCACAGGACATCAATAACACCAGCGTGCCACTTTCCATCAAGGAAGCGCTGGAGCAGGCATATTATCCCCTTGTGGAGGAACTGATAGCACAGCTACGCTCTTTCGTCGAGGAATGGAAAGAAGTGCCCATGCTCGCAAAGACCCACGGACAGCCAGCATCCCCCACCCGACTGGGCAAGGAGGTAATGGTGTACGTATATCGACTCGAGCAGCAGCTTGAGAGCCTCAAGCAGGTACCAATGACTGCCAAGTTCGGAGGTGCCACCGGTAACTACAACGCCCATCACGTGGCATATCCCGAATACGACTGGCGCGAATTCGGCAACAAGTTCGTAAGCGAAAAGCTTGGCCTGCAGCGCGAGCAATACACCACCCAGATAAGCAACTACGACTGGCTCGGCGCAGCCTTCGACGCCATGCGCCGTATCAACACCATAGTAATTGACCTCGACCGCGACTTCTGGATGTATATCTCCATGGACTACTTCAAGCAGAAAATCAAGGCTGGCGAGGTAGGCTCAAGTGCTATGCCCCACAAGGTGAACCCCATCGACTACGAGAACAGCGAGGGTAACCTCGGCATCGCCAATGCCATACTTCAGTTCCTCGCACAAAAACTGCCGGTAAGCCGCCTACAGCGCGACCTCACCGACTCCACCGTGCTGCGCAACGTGGGTGTGCCTATGGGTCACAGCCTTATCGCCTTCCAGAGCACATTAAAGGGCTTGCGCAAGCTCATCCTCAACGAGGAGAAGATTGCCGCCGACCTCGACAACACATGGGCAGTGGTGGCTGAGGCCATACAGACCATACTTCGCCGCGAGGCATATCCACACCCATACGAGGCACTGAAGGCATTGACCCGCACCAACAAGAAGATGGATGAACAGACAATCCACGAATTTATCCAGGGACTTGACGTCAGCGACAGCGTGAAGGCTGAGCTGATGAACATTACTCCCCTCAACTATACAGGCATATTTTAAACTCTATCAAAAAATAATTAAGTTAGAAACATTATCTTAAGAAAGTTTTAAGGATTCAAGATTTTAGGATTTATTTATTTAGATTACTTATGGAAGAAAACGAGAAGAAACCAGAGAACATCTCTGCTGAGCAGAACAACGATGGCCGCGATGGCTATCAGTCGGCAGGAAACACAGGTGGCTATCAGGGTTACCGCACACCAGGACGCTCACCACGCCCACGCATCAACAATGGCACACAGCGTCCACGTATGACATCTTTTGACAGAACAAAGAAGGAGGAAGGAGGATTCCGTCCCGAAGGATTCGGTGCAGGACTCCAATCAAGCGCACCACAGCGCCCATCTTACCGTCCAAGGTACAACAATGAGGGAGGATATCAGCCACAGCAGCGCGGAGGATATCAGATGCGCGGAGGATATCAGCAGCGCGGAGGATATCAGCAGCAAGGCGGCTACCAAAAAGAAGGCGGCTATCAGCCACAGCAGCGCGGCGGTTATGCACCTCAGGGACGTGGAGGATACGGACAGCCACAGCGCGGCGGTTATGCACCTCAAGGAAGAGGAGGCTACGGACAACCACAGCGTGGAGGTTATGCACCTCAAGGAAGAGGAGGCTACGGACAACCACAGCGCGGCGGTTATGCTCCTCAGGGCAGAGGCGGCTATGGACAGCCACAGCGTCCGGGCGGATTCCGCAAGCAGCACACTCCTGGCTATGACCCGAATGCAAAGTATAGCATGAAGAAGCGTATCGAGTATAAGGAGGAGAACTACGATCCGAACGAGCCGATTCGTCTTAACAAGTATCTTGCCAACGCAGGAATATGCAGCCGCAGGGAGGCTGACGAATATATACAGGCAGGTGTAATCACCGTAAACGGAGAGGTGATCACCGAACTGGGAACAAAGGTATTGCGCACCGACGAGGTGAAGTTCCACGACCAGCCCGTAAGCATCGAGAAGAAGGTTTACGTGCTGCTCAACAAGCCGAAGGACTACGTCACCACAAGTGATGACCCACAGCAGCGCAAGACTGTTATGGACCTGGTAAAGAACGCTTGCCGCGAGCGCATCTACCCCGTTGGCCGTCTTGATCGCAACACAACTGGTGTGCTTCTCCTTACCAACGACGGTGACATGGCATCGAAACTTACTCACCCAAAGTTCCTCAAGAAGAAGATTTATCACGTATATCTCGACAAGAACGTCACTGCTCACGACATCCAGCAGATTCGTGACGGTATTGAACTTGAGGACGGCGAGATACAGGCAGACGCATGTGAATATGCCGACGAGAAGGACAAGAAGCAGGTGGGCATAGAAATCCACAGCGGCAAGAACCGCATCGTGCGTCGCATCTTCGAAAGCCTCGGCTACCGCGTGACCAAGCTCGACCGCGTTCAGTTTGCCGGACTTACCAAGAAGAACCTTCGCCGCGGCGACTGGCGCTACCTCACAGAGGAGGAAGTTGACCGCCTGAGAATGGGAGCTTTTGAATAAATTAAGAGTTAAGAATTAAGAGTTAAGAATTAAGAATTAAGAATGTCTTGACATTTTATGTTGGGCAAATACCATTTCTCTTAATTATTAATTCTTAATTCTTAATTAAATAATGTAGCAATGCAGACAATAAAAAGAACAAAGGTAGTGGATGCTCTGAAACGCACCGACTACGGACAGATAGTAAACGTGAGAGGATGGGTAAGAACCCACCGCTCAAGTAAGGCGGTGGATTTCATCGCCCTCAACGACGGTTCCACCATCAAGAACATCCAGGTGGTGGTTGACCCAACTAAGTTTGATGCCGACCTGCTCAAGCAGATTACAACTGGTGCATGCATCAACGTCAACGGCGAACTGGTGGAGAGCCAGGGAGCTGGACAGAGCGTTGAACTTCAGTGCCGCGAGATTGAAGTCTATGGACTCTGCGGCAACGACTTCCCCATGCAGAAGAAGGGTCAGAGCTTTGAATACATGCGCCAGCATGCTCATCTGCGCCTGCGCACCAACACCTTCGGAGCCGTAATGCGCATCCGCCACAATATGGCTATCGCCATCCACCAGTATTTCCATGAGCACGGTTTCTTCTATTTCCATACCCCAATTATCACTGCAAGTGACTGTGAGGGTGCCGGACAGATGTTCCAGGTGACAACCAAGAACCTCTATGACCTTAAAAAGGACGAGGAAGGAAAAATCACCTACGATGACGATTTCTTCGGTAAGCAGACCTCACTCACCGTGAGCGGACAGCTTGAGGGCGAGTTAGGAGCGACAGCTTTAGGTGCCATTTACACCTTCGGTCCCACCTTCCGTGCAGAGAACTCCAACACTCCGCGTCATCTCGCTGAGTTCTGGATGATTGAGCCAGAAGTAGCATTTATAGACCTCAACGACCTGATGGACCTCGAGGAGGACTTCATCAAGTATTGCGTCAACTGGGCTCTTAAAAACTGTAAGGATGATCTTGAGTTCCTCAACAAGATGATTGACAAGACACTGCTGGAGCGCCTGCAGTCGGTGGTAAAGACTGACTTTGTGCGCCTGCCCTACACCGAGGGAATCCGTATTCTCGAAGAGGCTGTAAAGAACGGCAAGAAGTTTGAATTCCCCGTAAGCTGGGGTATGGACCTCGCCAGTGAGCACGAGCGTTACCTCGTCGAGGAGCACTTCCAGAAGCCTGTCATCATGATTGACTATCCCAAGGACATCAAGGCCTTCTATATGAAGATCAACGATGACGACAAGACCGTTCAGGGCACCGATGTACTATTCCCGCAGATTGGTGAAATCATCGGCGGCAGTGTGCGTGAGGAGAGCTATGACAAACTGATGTCAGAGATTGAGCGCCGCAACATCCCTATGAAGGATATGTGGTGGTATCTCGACACCCGCAAATACGGATCTTGCCCCCACGGAGGTTTCGGTCTCGGTTTTGAGCGCCTCATCCTCTTTGTAACTGGTATGCAGAACATCCGCGACGTCATCCCGTTCCCGAGAACGCCGAAGACTGCTGAGTTCTAATTTTTTCTCATACATAGTCAATTTGTTGACCCAAATATTAACGGATTTACACAAGTATGCTTTTTAAATAAGTAACTTGTGTAAATCTGTTTTTTGTCTATATACAGGTTTTTTTTTCGCTAAAAACAGCTAAAATATGCCTATTTACCATTTTTAGGCTATATACAATACCATAAATATGCTATTTCATAATAAAGCAAAAGTCCGTACCTTTGCACCATCATTATTTAATATTAAATTATTAACAAAATTATCAGAATTATGAAATTAAAAAGATTTGATTTAGGAACGGTTAAGGACATCGCATTGAAATTGGTATATCCCTACCATTGCAGACTGGAAAGAGCTTTCAAACACGGAATACACCACATGGACATGGGAAGAAGATCCGGTCTGCGACGGAGGCAACCATGGCTGCACAATGAAGGGCATAGTAGCAGTTGATGCGGCATTCAGGTCTGCTGATTTAGCCCTTGAAGGCATTGCGATAGAACATATACATGGAATTAACGCTAAAACTCCAGAACTCACAATGAGAAACAAGTAGATGTCACTACTCTGTTGGCAACACAACTATTCTACTGTCTTACGAGGTCAATACCCTCATCGGAAATGGAAATGAGGTGTTTGCGGTATAGGTCGCCGATGGCTTTCTTATAAGTTTTCTTGCTTACCTTGAATCGGTCGGCAATAAGTTCCGCAGGACTCTTGTCGCCGAGGTTGCAATGCCCCCCATTCTCCTGCAGATAGTTAAGAAGCACATCCGAGAATTCCTCTGTCTGGCGCCTACCAGTAGGTTGCACAGTCACGTCAATCTTTCCATCGGGACGCACATGGTCAATATATCCCTTCAGACGATCACCGGTATGAAGTGGACGGAACACTTGATTGTCGTAGATAAGTCCACCGTATGTATTCTCGATAATCACCTTGAATCCCAATTCCGTCTTTTGCTGGACAAGCATATCCACCTCGTCGCCGTGCTTGTATTTAGGCATGTCGTGGCTTAGATACTTGTCCACCTTTGCAGTTGCCATGATACGATAACTCTCCTCATCGAGTTTCACATACACAATATACTTCTCCCCCTTCTGCATACGTTTCTTTTGTTCGCGGAAAGGGCAAAACAGGTCTTTCATAAGTCCCCAGTTGAGGAAGGCTCCGTATTCATTCACCCATGCCACCTCAAGGCAGACAAAATCGCCTACCTTGGCAAGTGGTTGCAATGTTGTGGCGATAATCTTCTCGTCTTGGTCGAGATAGAGAAACACGTCGAGTTCATCACCAATGGCGCATCCCTCTGGCACATATCGAGTAGGCAACAGTATCTCACCCTCGACACCACCATCGAGATACATTCCGAAATCCACCTTCTTCACTACTTTCAGGCGGTTGTAGTCTCCTAATTTTAATTTTACCATAATTATTCTGTAGGGGGTTCTATCTTTCCGTCCTTCATGTGGATAGTGCGGTCGGTGATTGAGGCAAGTTGCTCGTCGTGAGTCACGATAACGAAGGTCTGGCCATACTTGTCGCGCAAGTCGAAGAAGAGCTGATGCAGCTCAGCCTTGTTCTGCGAGTCAAGACTGCCGGAAGGTTCGTCGGCGAAGATTACTGCGGGATTGTTCACCAATGCCCTTGCCACAGCCACACGCTGCTTCTCACCGCCAGAGAGTTCGTTGGGTTTATGCTGCGCACGGTCTGAAAGATTCATAAACTCCAGCAGTTCCATCGCACGCTGTTTTGCCTCACTCTTTGAACAACCGGCAATAAATGCCGGAATCATGATATTCTCCAAGGCTGTAAACTCTGGCAATAGTTGGTGAAACTGGAAGACAAAGCCCACATGAGTATTGCGGAACTCCGAAATCTTCTTGCCGTTCATACTGCTCACATCAATACCATCTACAATCACCTGTCCACTGTCAGGACGGTCGAGTGTACCCATTATCTGAAGCAGTGTTGTCTTACCGGCACCGCTTGGCCCCACGATGCTCACCACCTCACCCTTGTCGATATGGAGGTCTATGCCCTTGAGCACCTCCAAAGAGCCGAAACTCTTGTGTATATTCTTTAATTCTATCACGATAAACTTTATTTCTTTAATCCTATAATTATTTAATCCAAATTCATCAAACCTCGTCTCTTTTATTTCAACAAGCTTTGTTTCGATTATTCTTTTTAAAATTCATCAGGAAATTCAAAACCGTAGCATAGGCACTCTCCTTTTCCTGAATCTGCGGTGCAGTGAATGTCATTGTATCCTGCGGCTGACCATATTGGTCGGGATAAAGAATAATCATACTGCCATGAGGGAATGACTCGGTGAGTTCCTGTGGCAACCGCTCGAATGCTGCCTTATACGAAACAGTACCGCTACGTGCTGTGATAACCACCAACAGGTGGTCGTCCTTCACCCCACGCGCCATACTAGTCAAGTCCTTCCAATGTAGCATTTCCTCATACTCAGCCCTTACCTCGGGATGACGGTTTTGTATATACTGCGAAATCAGTTCGCCTGTCCCTTTACGCGAATGGAAGATAATGCGGCAACCGAGATTGCCTGCCAGTCGGGCAAGATGCTCCACCCAACGATAGAACCCTGGTTCAAACTCCACCCTCGACGGCACAGCCACCTGTATGCGTCTGATAGTATTGAGAGGTTTTTCAATGCGACACACCATAATCTGCCTGCTTATCTCGCTGATGAGTCCCTGGGTATATGCTCCCCAGAAAGTGTCGCCAGGTGATGTCTTGCGATGCAAACCCATAATTATCTCACTTGCCTCATATTCCTTGAAAGCATGCTTGATACCATTGGAAATATTTGTCGATAGTCGGCTCTGCGTTATCATCCTCACATCAGCCGAAGCCGCCGTTTCCTGTGCGTGCTCCAATATTCGACTTCCTGCATTCTTGTTGCGCCTACTGTTCATATCGTCATATACGACGTTAATACCCAGGAGTCCTCGCCCAAGTCGCTTATTGCGCATCAATATCGCCAACTGCACCAAATGATCGGCATCGTCGGCATGCTGCAGTGGCAGAAGCATCTTCTCGTCGTCGAGCAGTTTGTCGTCCGGTTCCTCGGGGTGCATCTTCTCTTTAAGCAATATGCCCTGTGCCGAATATTCCACAATAATAGAACTGATGATACACGTGAAAAGAATCATCATCACAACACCATTAAGCATATTGGCATCTACAACATAAGAACCATCAGACAATTTCATCTGCATACCAATCATTGTCATGGCGATACCACCCGCAGCATGAGCCTCTGTAAGACCAAACATCATGTGTCCGCTGAGCCACGGATACCTGAATATCAGACATGACGAATATGCAGCTATTGCCTTGGTGAGAGTGGCGAAGAACACCATGCAGAACACTACCCACAAGGTGTCGAAACCACGGAACAAAACAGTGATGTCGATCAACATGCCCACTCCTATCAGGAAATAGGGTATAAACAATGCGTTGCCAATAAACTCCAAGCGGTTCATCAACGGAGACACACTCGGAATAAAGCGATTGAGAATCAATCCGGCAAGGAAGGCTCCAAATATACCCTCCAACCCGCATATCTGCGATACTGCGGCACTGAAGAACAGTACACACATCGTATAAATGTAGAGCATCACAGAATCGGCATAATGACGGAAGAACCACCGTGTAAGCCTCGGGACGGCTATCGACATAAATGCGCAGAAGAATACTACCTTCACGGCAAAGAGTACCCAAAACGTTACCCCTCCCCCATCACCATTAGCACCCACGATGGCTGCCAAGATGAGCAGGGACAATGTGAGCGCTATCATCGACGAGCCAACACTGAGAGCAACAGCCCTATGTTTATGCAAACCATATTTGCATACAATGGGATAGGCAATAAGAGTGTTGGACGAAAGAATACATGCGAATAGCAACGAACCAGTCTCACTGTAGTTCAGAAGCCATGAACCTACAAAAAATGCCACCACAAAGGGGATG